>CACLSF010000007.1 GCA_902609535.1 uncultured Pelagibacteraceae bacterium
GCTTAGAGATTGAGGAAGAACTTTTATAACTGAAAATAATATTAATAAAGTTAATAAAGCATTAAAATTATTGGTATTTATATTTTTGTTTAATAAATCTAATGATTTATTTCCTGAGTAATCAATTCTCATCATATTTAATCCAATCAATCCTAAGATTAATGGAAACAAGTAAGTTAAAGAGCCAGGTAAAAAAAATGTTAAATTTATTTTTAAAAAGGCATTTGATATTACATCAATTAAACTTACTAAAACAAAAAAAGAGCCAATAATAGAATAGTTTTTAATGTTATCTCTGTTAGGCTTTAAAAAATTAAATGTTTGCATCTTTTACTTTTCTTTAATTTCAATTTTTTTATTATACCAATTCATTATTGCTGCAATAGTTAAACTAATTGTTAGATAGGTTAACATTGTTATTGAAACAATCTCTATTGCCTTACCTGTCTGCATCAAAGCAGTGCCAGCAAAAACAAGCACTAAATCAGGATATGCAATAGCAGCTGCCAAAGATGAATTTTTAGTTAAATTTAAATATTGGTTTGTTGTAGGTGGTATAATAATTCTTAATGCTTGAGGCATAATAACTAATTTTAAAACTTGATTAGGCGTCAAACCAACTGATGCTGCAGCTTCTTTTTGGCCTTTGCTAACTCCCTCAATTCCAGCTCTGACACATTCTGCTACAAAAGTAGAAGTATATAAGGATAATGCTAGAACTAATGCTATTAATTCAGGTGGTAAACTTATTCCACCTTCGTATATGTAAGAAATTTTTGATAATTTTTTAAGCTCTGGTAATTCAAATCCTAAAGATACTCCTCCAAATAAAAATGACAAAAGAGGCAATACAATTAATAGAGCAACCGAATAAAGAAAGACAGGAATTTGTTTACCTTGTGTATCTCTTAATTTTCTTGCGTAATTCCTTAATACAATGATTGAAATTATTGCTGCAAGACCACAATATAAAAATACATTCAAATTTTCCCATACCATTGCTGGTATATAATAGCCTTTTACTGTCATATAAGTTACCCCAAACCACGCATTAGCTTTCTCTGGCATAGGTAAAGCTCTAAGAGCTGCGTAATACCAAAAGAAGATTTGCAACAGTAATGGAATATTTCTAAAAAACTCGACATAACATGCGGCTGAGTTTTTTATTAGATAATTCGATGATAATCTTGCTACACCAATTATAACACCCAATATTGTGCAAATTATTATACTTATAAAAGAAACTAACAAAGTATTTAAAAGCCCAACTAGAAAAGCACGGGAGTAAGAGTCTGATCCGCTATATTCAATTAAAGAAAATTGAACATCAAATGAAGACTCTTGCGATAAAAAATCAAAACCAAAATCAATACCTCTATTATCCATATTGGTCTGAGCATTTAGAGTTAAAAACCCAAAAATAAGAACAACAAATAGTATTGCTAAAATCTGAGGTATAAATTTTTTTATAATGTTGTTCATCAGAATTTATAATAAAAAAAAGGGCTAGAAATATCTAGCCCTTTTTAATTAATTTGAAATAAAATTATCTTGCTGGTGGTACGTATAATATTCCACCTTTAGTCCATAATTCATTTGGACCTCTATCAGGAAGAATTCCAGTGTCTGCTATATTTCTTTTGTAGCTTTCACCGTAGTTACCAACTTGTTTGATAATTCTTAAATTCCACTCATTATCTAAACCAAAAGCTGCGCCTAACTCACCTTCAGCACCAACTAATCTTTTGATTGCTGGATTGTTTGAAGTTTTCATCATATCAGCATTTGATGAATCAACGCCATATTCTTCTGCTTCAATCATAGTATTTAATGACCATCTAACGATATCTTCCCAAACAGAATCACCTTGACGCACAACTGGTCCAAGTGGCTCTTTTGAAATAGTTTCAGGTAATACTACGTGATCATTTGGAGCTGATAATTTAGTTCTTTGTGCAGCAAGACCAGATTTATCTGTAGTGTATGTATCACAACGACCAGCATCATAAGCAGCTACGACTTCATCAGCTTTTTCAAAAACGACTGGCTCATATGAAATTCCTTTAGAATCAAAAAAGTCTCTCATGTTAAGCTCAGTTGTAGTTCCTAAGTTTGTACAAACTGAAGTTCCATTTTTAAATTCGCTTGTAGATGCAATTCCTGAACCTTTTCTTACCATGAAACCTTGTCCATCATAAAAGTTTACACCAACAAATGTTAAACCAATATCAGCATCTCTTGATAGTGTCCAAGTTGTGTTTCTTGATAGAATGTCAATTTCACCTGAAGTAAGTGCGGTAAATCTTTCTTTTGCACTTAAAGGAGTGAACTTAACCTTAGTTGCGTCTCCTAATGTAGCGGCTGCAACAGCTCTACATACATCAACATCTATTCCTGTCCAATTTCCAGACTCATCTGCGTTTGAAAATCCAGGTAGACCCTGAGATACACCGCATCTTACGAAACCTCTTTTTTTAGTGTTCTCAAGAGTTTTTGATTTCTTAGCAGCCATTGTTTCTGTTGAAAATGCAAATAGCATAGCGAACATAGCAACTACAGAAGTCAATTGTTTTATTATTTTAAACATTATTTTCCTCTTTTTATTATTTATTTGTTAACAAATTATTCAAAAGTTATTTTTGAATACATTAGTAAAGCAGAAAGTAATACAACCATCAATGGTAAAATAACCTCATCAATGTTGATCTATTAAAGATGGCGCGCCCTGGAGGATTCGAACCTCCGACCCTCGGTTTAGAAAACCGATGCTCTATCCAGCTGAGCTAAGGGCGCAGAAAAAATACTTTATAATACTAATTTAATTTTTGAAAAGAAATTTTTTAAATAATATTAGTATTGTTAATAGCTCTACTCTACCAATTATCATAAAAATAATTAGATAGAACTTAGTTAAAAAAGAAAGATTATAAAAATCAAAATTCTCAAGTTCAAACATGCTTGAGTTAACAGTATTCATGATTGTTAAGATTGAAAGTTTAAATGAGTTTTCAAATTGGACATCTGAAAGTGTTAAAAATAAAGTTAATAAGGAAAGTGAAATAATGAAAATTATTATCGAAAAAAAATATTTATTGATATCTGATTTATCAGTGTTCTTATTTATTAATGTAACTTTGTTTAAATAGATTTGATTTGGTTTTGTATGAGATAGTAAGTTGTTTATAGAAAATTTTAACAAACTCAAAACCTTTATAAACCTAATTCCTGAACTGGTTGAAAAAAAAGAACCTCCAATCACAACCATAATAAAAAAAACAAATATTAAATTATTTGGCGTGTCATCAAATGAAATACCAATATTTGATATACTGCTTACGATAGAAACTAAAATTACAGGAAAATTATTACTTGAATTTAAAAAAACAAATGAAAAAGAAATTATAATTAATAAATAAATTAAAAGGTTAAAATCTTCACTTAAGAAGTTAAGTTTTTTTTTGTTAAAAAAAATAAGATTATAAACTAAAAATAAACTAAAAAAAGATAACATCATAGTAAATGATAAAATAATTTTACTAAGATCAGTTTCGAATAAATAATCAATTCTATTGACTGGCAGAAATCCACCAGAAGAAATTATAGATAATGATAAATTAAATGCATCAAAAGTTCTTAAATTAATCGTCTTAAATAAAATAAATGTAACCATAGTTAATGAAGAATAAATTATTATAATTTTCAGTGATTGTTTAAAAATTTCATTGTAGTTAAAAGATAAATATTCAGTAAATGATTGTTTAAGATTTTTGTCAAAAATATCTATCAATAATAAGATCGAAAAAAGAAAATAAATTCCACCAACCCATTGAGAAGTAGATCTCCATAAAATTAGGCTTTCATCTAATTGTTTTATATTGTCAAAAATAGTAAAACCTGTAGATGTGAAACCTGATATCGCTTCAAAATATGAATTTAATAAAGATATATTTTTTATGCTAAAATAATAAGGTATCGATATTATTAATGGAAATAGAAAATAACCTAACAATACAGTAAATATTTTTTCATAAAGAGTAATTTTTTTAATTTTTTTTCTATTAAAAAATAATAGGAATGAACCTAAAAAAAGACTTATAAATAATGTGTAAATATAATTTTCAATATTAAAAAAAATGTCAAAATAATTAGAATAAATAATATTAAAAAAAGATAAAATAGTTATTAAAAATAGAAATGAGCTTATATAAATAGAACTAAATTTTGTCATATTAAAATTAGATTGAACTAATTCTAAACATATTTTCTACGATAGGTAATTGATCTCTCTTTGAAAGAAGAACAACTGTATCATCTTTCTGAAAAATGTAACTTGAACTTGGTATAATAACCTCACCATCTCTTAATATAGCTCCAATTCTAATTTCATCAGGTAAATTAGAATCTTTTAGCTGTTTATTAATTAACTCAGATGTTTCTATTATATCAGCTTCTATAACTTCATATTCACCATTTAAAATTGTGTATGCATTTTCTATAGTTCCCTTATGAACATGTTTTAAAATACTAGAGACAGTATTCATTCTTGGATCAATTAAGTCGTCAATTTTCAAAGAAGACTGTAATAGTGAATAATTAGGCTTGTTTATTAAAGCCATAGTTCTTTTATCTTTTGAAAATTTTTCAACAATTACACTGACCATTAAATTATCTTCATCATCATTAGTTAAAGCTAAAACAGTCTCAACTTCTTCAATATTAGCCTCGTTTAAAACGTCTTCGTCCAACCCATTACCGTTAATTACGATTGTATCATTAAGTTCATTTGCAATATATTCTGCTCTAGATTTATCTTTTTCTATTATTTTAACTCTTGCTGAATCAAATGACAGTTCAATATTTTTTGCAAGATTAAAACCAATATTACCCCCACCAATGATTAACATTTTATTTGAAATTTTTTCATTATGACCGAAAACATTCAAAGTTTCTTGCATTTGACTACTGCTAACAACTACATAAGCTTTATCGCTAAGTTGTAATTGGTCTGTCTTTTTCATCACAACAAATTTTTCATTTCTAATAACACCTAGTATATAAGCATTAAGTTTGGGAAACTTTTTTGTAAGTTCATTTAAGTTAATTCCATGAATTGAACATTTTTCATCAATCAAAATTTCTAGTAATCTAATTTTATTTTCAGCAAATGGTACATTATCTAAAGCACCTGGTGCTTCTAATTTACGTTGTATAGATTTTGCAATTTCAATTTCGGGAGAAATAATATTATCGATCGGTAAATTTTCTCGGTTAAATAGTCCTGAATATTTTGGATCGAGATATTCTTGAAATCTTATACGAGCAATTTTTTTAGGAACTTTAAATAATGAGAAAGCTATTTGACATATCAGCATATTAATTTCATCATTTCGTGTAACAGCTATAATCATGTCTGCATCTTTAGTATTTGCTTTTTCCAAAATAGCTGGGGAAGTTGCCTTTCCAACAATTGCTTTTACATCTAAGGTTTCATTAATTTTTTGAATATCATCACTTGATTGATCGATCATAGTAATTGAGTGATTTTGCTCAATTAGCATTTTTGCAATCGTTGATCCCACCCTTCCAGCTCCACAAATAATTATGTTCATTAATTTAGATCTTTCACTCCAAGTAATTTTAACTTTCTATGTAAAGCTGATCTTTCCATACCTATAAATTTTGCAGTTTTAGAAATATTTCCACTAAATTTCTTTAACTGAGAAATTAGATATTGTTTTTCAAAACTTTCTCTAGCCTCTTTTAATGGAACTGTAAGAGTTTCTGTTACAGAAAATTCATCTTCAATTGACTTGGAAAGTGACTCTTTTATAATATTCATTAATCTTTCATTATCATCGCCTGGTGATAATATTGCTATTCTTTCAATTAGATTTCTTAATTCTCTCACGTTCCCAGGCCAATCGTAATTTAGTAAATAATTATTATCAATAATCTTGAATTTTTTAAAATTGTTAGCTTCACATATGTTTTCGATGAAATAATCTATTAGTATAGGAATATCATCAATTCGTTTGTTTAAAGGATCTATCTTAATATTAAAAACATTTAATCTGTGAAACAAATCTTCTCTGAAATTTCCAAATTTAATTTCTTGTTGCACATCTTTGCTATTTGTACAAATAATTCTTACATCAACTTTAATATCATGATTGCTATTAATTCTTTTAAATTTTTGGTCAATAACAACTCTTAAAATCTTGGACTGAGTCTCAAGAGGTATTTCTGTAACTTCGTCAATTAACAATATGCCACCTGAAGCTTTTTCAAGTGCTCCATAAAATATTGAGCCGTCTTTTTTTTCTTCTCCAAACAATTCTAATTCATATTTTTTTGCATCCAAAAGTGCTCCATTTATTACAATAAATGGTTTATCTTTTCTTTTAGAATTTTTATGTATTTTTCTCGAGATTAATTCTTTGCCCGATCCAGTTGGTCCACTAATAAATATTCTACTTTCTGATTTTGATAATTTATCTATCTGATCTTTAACTGAAAGAATATTAGAACTTTTACCTACTAACTCGAATGTATGAAAAAGTTTAGTATTTAAAGTTTTGTTTTCATTTTTAAGTATATAGTTTTCTACAGCTCTATTGACAAAGTTTAAAAGTCTTTCTTTATCAAAAGGTTTTTGTATAAATTCAAATGCTCCTGATTTTAAAGAATTTACTGCCATTTCTATATTTGCATGACCAGATATCATTATTACCGGCAAATCTGAGTTTTTCTTCTTTATGTGATCTAAAAGCAGAATACCGTCATTATCACCTTTATCTAACTTAACATCAATAATTGCTACGTCCGGAAGTTTTTTATCTATTTCACTTAAGGCCTGATTGTAGTTAGCTGCAAGTCTAGTTTTATATCCCGCATCTTTAATTAACTCGTTCAGAATTAATCTTATATCTGCATTATCATCAATAATTAGAATTTCAACTGACATTATTTTATATATGGAATTATAATTTGAATTTTTGCACCATTTTTATGATTTAAAAATTTTATTGATCCTTCGTGATCACTAATAATTTTATCTACAATTGATAGTCCTAATCCTGTTCCTTTTTCTTTAGTTGTAAAATAAGGTTTAATAATATCTTTTGTTTTTTTATTTTTAAAACCTGTTCCAGTATCAACAATATTAATATTTATATAATCTCTTCTTTGTCGAATTTCTATATCTATATTTTTGTCTGTTTTATTGTATTTTTCTACTTTTTCTTGAATACTTTCAACAGAATTTTTGACAAGATTAAAGAATAATCTATTAAACTGTTCATTATCAAATTTTAAGACAACATCTTTTGAAAGGTGATTAGCCAATCTTATTGTAATAGACTTATCAAATTTATTTACTAAATTAATGTTTTCCTTAATGACTAAATTTAAATTATTTAGTTTAAATAAGGGCTTAGGCATTCTTGCAAAATCAGAAAATTCATTTAACAGATTTTCTATTTGTTTAATTTGTTTAAGAATAGTTTTGAGATTATTTAAATATTTTTCTTTTTTTTCACTATCAATATTGGGTAGATATTTTGTTTTAAGGTTATCTATTGTTAATTGAATTGGTGTTAAAGGGTTTTTGATTTCATGTGCCAATTTTCTTGCAACGTTTTCCCAGGCCTCATGTCTTTCATTAGTAAGTAATTTTTCTTGTTGATTTTTCAACCTATCAATCATTGAATTAAAATTTTTATTAAGTCTTTCCATTTCGATATCTGCTTTTAAATCAGGTACTTTAATATCTAGATTTCCTCTACCAATACTCTCCGATGCAGTTATTAAGTTGTTTATTGATATAAAAAAACGAGAAGAGAATCGTATGGCAATTGTTATTGATAAAAAAAGTAAAAGTGTAACTAGAGTGATATAAATTATTGCAAATGAGATTCTAATACCCAAATTTTGATTTTCTACTGTATAATAAAAATTTACAGCTTCTTCTGATTTTATTAGGTAATTAGAAATATTCTTATCAATGTATTTTAATACATATAGATATGTGTTGTCATAATTAGAGAGTCTTATTACTGCCGCAGATTTGTTTTCAAACGTATTAATAATTTTTAATGGTCTGTCATCATTTCTTACCATTTGAATTGCTCTATCTTCAATTTTTTTATATACTGAATTCGCTGCAGATCTTAGTAATTTACCATCTTGATCTATTAAATGGAGTTGATCAATATCTCTTAAAAATCTCTGAGTATTTAATATAACCTGGTATCTATCAGGATCAGATTTATACAATTCTACATATTTATTTAAATCAAATGCGATAAGGATAATTTCTGACTCAATTTTATTTCTTTTCTCATCTACATAGTTTTTAGCAATTTCATAAGAATTATTTACTGCTGTTGTAATTTTTTTGTCAAAATATTTATCCAAGGCAAAAGAAAAAATAAAGAGTGAAAAAATTGCAATTAATAATGATGGGATTAGAGTAAAAAGTGCAAATGAAACAATATATTTTCTATTAGCAACTGACCCCCTGACATTAATATTATTCTTAATGGAGTTTTTAATATCTATGAATATTAATACAAAAAATAAAAGCACAAAAATAATGTTGGAAATAAGAAGAATTTCTAGGTTATCTTCATTAAGTTTAATAAAGCTTTTATTAATAAATGTTAGAAATGTAAGAAAACCTAAAGAAATCGTTAATATAAATATAACAATAATAAACAAATTTCTTTTTAACAAAGCAAACATAATTTAAAAATATATTACAAAAAATTTTATAATAATCATGAGTAATTGTTTTATACTACTAGCCGCGGGTAAAGGTAAGCGATTTAAATCAAATAATCCAAAACAATTTGTAAATTATATAAATAAACCTTTATTTATGCACTCAGTAGATAAAGCAATAAAATCAAAATTATTTAAATCAATAATAATTGTATCTAATGTTCCAATTAAAAGTATCAAAGATAAATCTATTAAAGTAATAAAAGGTGGTAAAGAAAGATATCAATCCTCTCAAAAAGCATTAAATTTCATAAAAAATAAAAAATTTAAAAATGTTTTTATTCATGATGCTGCTCGTCCAAATTTTTCTATTAAATTACTTAAAAAACTTAAATCTAATCTAAAGAATAATAAAGCTGTGGTGCCTTTTGTTAAAACAGCAAACTCAATAAAATATAGAAGGGTAAATAAGATAGAAAATTTAAATAGGGATAATTTATTATTTACTCAAACACCTCAAAGTTTTAATTTCAAATCCTTATATAAATTATCAAAAGTAAATAAAAATATTGTAACTGATGAAGCATCTTTATTTTTAAATAATAATGAAAAAATTAAATTTATTAAAGGTGAAGAAGGTAATTTCAAAATAACTACAAGGTCTGATTTAAAAAAAAAAAATATTAAAAACTTTTATGGCATTGGTTTTGATGTTCACAAATTAATCAAAGATAAAAAATTATATCTTGGAGGTACAAAAATTCCTTTCCATTCCGGTCTTAAAGGTCATTCAGATGGTGATGTTATATTGCATGCAATAATCGATGGATTGCTTGGTGCTATGAGAAAAAAAGATATTGGGACACTTTATCCTAGCAATAAAAGAAAATTTAAAAATATAAGATCGCCTAATATGCTTTTACCCATTTTAAAAACTTTAGAGAAAGAAAATTATTTCATTAATAATATAGATATAAATTTAATATGCGAAAAACCCAAAGTATCTAAATATAGAGGAAAAATCATTTCATCATTGTCTAATTTGCTCAATATAAATAAAAATCAAATTAACTTAAAAGGTAAGACAGTTGAAAAATTAGGTTTGATAGGAAAGGAAGAAGCTATTGCATGTGAAGTAATAGTTTCATTAAATTATTATGCTTAAAAAAATAAATTCTTTATTTGTTACAATGTTCGGAATTGGAAAATTACCAAGAATACCTGGTAGTTATGCTTCATTGGTAACTGTTATATTCTTATATATATTATTTCATATTTTTTCTGTGCCAGCAGATGTATTTTTGTTTTTTTTAGTAGCTATTTTTATAACTTCACTTTTTGCTGTAAATATATTTATTAAAGATTTGACTAATAAAGACCCAAAAGAGGTTGTTATTGATGAGTTTATTGGTCAGTCAATTCCAATATGTCTTTATGAAATTGCCCATAACGAACCAACAGATCCAGCAAGGGTACTAACCTTTTATTTTATTATGTTTATTCTTTTTAGAATTTTTGACATCGCAAAACCCTACCCCGTAAGTTATTACGATAAAAACTTTAAGAATAGCTTTGGTGTTATAATGGATGATGTTTGTGCTGGTTTGTATGTAGTTGCAATACTCGTCTTTTATATGATTATTACTACATGAGTAATATATCATTAAAAATTGTAAAGGTATTAACTAAAAGAAAGCTTACAGTATCATTTGCTGAGTCTTGCACAGGAGGACTTTTAGCAAGTTCAATTACATCTATAAGTGGTTCATCTAAAGTATTTAATTTAGGGTTAGTGACTTATTCAAATAATGCAAAAGTAAGATTGCTTAAAGTTCCAAAAAAAAATATTACCAAGTACGGGGCAGTTAGCTATGAGACTTGTCTATCGATGGTTAAAAATTTAAGTAAAATAAGTAAATCAAATATATCAATTTCTATTACAGGGGTTGCGGGTCCTAATGGAGGAACAAAAGAAAAACCAGTCGGACTAGTTTACATAGGTCTTAAAAAAGGAAGCAAAACAATTATAAAGAAAAACCTTTTTAAAAGTAAAAAAAGAGTTTCAATACAAAAGGCAACTGTAAAACAAGCTCTTAAAATGATTTTGGATGTATTATAAACTTTCAGCTCTTTTCTGAAATGCATCTGCTATTTTTTCAAGACCAAATTGAAATGATTTAGTCATTAATATATTTAAAAATTTATTTTTAATTTCAAAATCAACATCAAAAGTTACTTCGGTTAAGTCTCCTTGTTCCTGAAATTTCCAATTATTTTCTAAATAATTTAAAGGACCATCAATATTTGTTACATAAATTGTGTCATCTTTTTTATTAAATTTCACATCGCTTTTATAGGTATCTACAAAAGGCCCTTTTCCAATTGTTAAATCTGCAACTATAAGTGTTAGATCTCCTTTTTGATTTCTCTCATATACTTTTGAACCCTGACAGAACGGAACAAATTCAGGGTATTTTTCAATATCTAAAACGAACTCTATAAGTTTGTCTTTTTTGTTATCAATTAATCTCTTAACTGATGCTTTTGGCATTAATGAATATTTTTTCTATTTTTTTTTAGTTTATTAAAATCTTCATCAGCATGATAAGAAGATCTTGTTAAAGGTGATGAAGAAACTAATAAAAATCCTTTAGATTTTGCTATTAATCCTAGCTCTTTAAATTCATCCGGATGGTAATACCTGTCTAATGGAAAGTGCTTGGCCGAAGGTTGAAGATATTGACCTATAGTTAAGAAATCAACTTCTGCAGACCTTAGATCATCCATAACTTGAATTATCTCATCTTTTGTTTCTCCAAATCCAACCATTATTCCTGATTTTGTAAAAACATTTTTATTGAATTTTTTTGAATTTTTTAAAAGTTCTAATGAACCAAAATATCTTGCCCCCGGTCTAACTTTTACATAAAAACTTGGCACAGTCTCGATATTATGATTAAATACATCTGGGTTTGCCTCTAATACCCTTTTATACGCTTCACCTTTTCTTAAAAAATCAGGCGTTAAAACTTCAATTGTTGTATTAGGATTCTTTTTTCTTGTAGTAACAATAACATCATGAAAATGATTTGATCCACCGTCAGAAAGATCGTCTCGATCAACAGAAGTTATTACTACATGTCTTAGATCCAGTTTTTTAACAGCATTAGCTATCTTAATTGGTTCAAATTGATCTAATTTTTCTGGCTTTCCTGTTTTAACATCACAAAATGCACACGCTCTTGTACATGTATCACCCATTATCATTAGTGTAGCATGCCTTTTGCTCCAGCATTCAGTAATATTAGGGCAATTGGCTTCTTGGCAAACTGTTACTAGATTATCTTTATTAACAACTGTCTTTGTTAAAAAAAATTCTTTACTATTAAGAAGCTTTGATCTAATCCAATTAGGCTTTTTTTTAATAGGACTGATGGGCTTATTTACTTTTTCAGGGTGTCTTGGTCTATTTTTGATTTCCATTATCTTTAATTATATAGGTAGTCTCACCTTCTTTTCCAAATAAAAACTTTTCTCTTATTAATATTTCTATGAAATCTAGATCTATATTTTCTGTTAAAAGTGAATTTTTGTGCTCTAAATCCTCTATTTTGCTATTTAGAGTAATTTGATCATTTTTTAGTTGCTCATATACATCTTTCTTTTCAATGTAAGAAATGAGACCTCTATCACCATCTAATAAATTAAAGAAAAAATAGATAAACAGGAATGTGATGATAACAATAAAATAGTTCTTTTTTAATTTTTCTAACATTAATCAATTTTATTCATTTTAGATGAACTACCAAGATCTTCTTCAATACGAATTAGTTGGTTATATTTTGCTATTCTCTCTGATCTTGCTAGAGATCCAGTTTTGATTTGATTTGAATTGGTACCTACTGCTAAATCAGCAATAAATGTATCTTCAGTATCACCAGATCTGTGGGAGATGATTGTTTTAAAACCAATAAGTTGAGCAAATTTTATTACTTCTAACGTTTCGGTTACAGTTCCTATTTGGTTCAATTTTATTAAAATACTATTTGCAGATAAGTTTAAAAAGCCTATTTTTAATCTTTCAAGATTTGTTACAAAAAGATCATCACCTATTATTTGTGTTTTGTTTTTTGTTCCATTTACAAATTTAGACCATGCCTTCCAATCATCTTCGCCAAATGGATCCTCAATTGATTTAATTTCATACTTTTTAATAAGTTGTAAGTATTTTTTAATTGATTGATCAACACTTATGTAATTTTTAGAATGAATTGAATACTTTCCTTTTTTGGTTAATTCATTTGCTGCAACATCTAAACAAATAGATATATCTTTACCATTTTTAAAACCTGATTTTTTGATCGCTTGAACTATAAGCTTTAAAGCACTCTCATTATCGCTAATCATTGGTGCAAAGCCACCTTCATCACCTACATTAATAGAGTGACTTGCTTTTTTTAATAATACTTTTAAATTGTTTATTACTAAAAAACACATTCTGACAGCATCTTTAAATGATTTTGCTTTATCAGGTCTAATCATAAACTCCTGTATTCTAAGGCCATTATCAGCATGTGCACCCCCATTAATAATATTCATTAAGGGAAGTGGGAGTTTAAAATTTTTTTTAACAATAAAATTTTTATATAAAGGTATTTTTTTAACTTTTGCTGATAATTTTTTTACAGCCATGGATACAGCTAATAATGTATTCGCACCTAACTTAGATTTTTGTTTTGTACCATCTAGTTTTATAAGAATACTATCTATTCTCTCTTGATCATGGATGTTTTGATTTTTTAATTTTTTTGAAATTAAATTATTTACAGTAGCGACTGGTATTAAAACACTTTTTCCTAAATATTTTTTATTACCTTTATCTCTTTTTTCATAAGCCTCAAAGGTTCCAGTTGATGCACCTGAGGGACAAATTGCAGAAGCGCTTAAATTATTTACAAAAACTTCAGCTTCAATAGTAGGATTTCCTCTGCTATCATATACTTGTCTGGCAACGACTCTTTTGATTTTGCTCATTAATTACTTTTTAACTAAATTATCAATTTCTACAATTTGATTAATTAGCTCGTCTAATTTATCTAAAGGGACCATGTTTGGACCATCAGATGGAGCATTATCTGGGTCCTGATGTGTTTCCAAAAAAATAGCTGCAACGCCTACTGCAACAGCTGCTCTAGACAAATACTCAACAAATTCTCTTTGACCACCACTTTTTTCACCTAGACCACCAGGTTGTTGCACTGAATGAGTTCCATCAAATACTACAGGATAACCATTTTTTGCCATGATGGGAATAGATCTCATATCTGAGACCAATGTATTATAACCAAAGCTAGCTCCTCTTTCGGTCACTAAAATATTTTTATTACCACTATCAGAAATTTTTTTGGTTACATTAACCATATCCCATGGTGCTAGGAATTGACCCTTTTTCACATTAATAATTTTGTTGGTTTTAGCTGCAGCAATTAATAAATCTGTTTGTCTACAAAGAAATGCTGGTATCTGAAGAACATCTACGTGATGAGAAACTAAGGAACATTGTTCTTCATTATGTATATCGGTAAGAACAGGTACGTTAATATCTTTTTTGATTTTATCAAATACAGGCAGGGAATTTTCTAAACCAGCTCCTCTTTTGCCCTTCAAGCTTGTTCTATTAGCCTTATCGAAAGAAGTTTTATAAATAAATCCAATATTATACTTTGTTGTAATTTCTTTAATTTTACCTGCCATGTCCAAAGCATGTTGCTCGGTTTCAAGTTGACAAGGACCAGCTATTAAACAAATTTTATTTTTGTTTGAAATTTCTATACCGTTACAATTAACTATTTTATTTTCCATTAAAAGATTTTGCAGCTTTAATAAATGACGAGAATAAAGGATGAGGATTTAAAGGTCTAGATTTAAATTCTGGATGAAATTGGACTCCAATAAACCATGGATGATTTTTAAGTTCAATAATTTCAGGTAGTTGATTATCAGGAGAAATTCCTGAAAACATCAAACCTTTTTTTTCAAATTTTTGCTTTAAATTTATATTGACCTCATATCTATGTCTGTGTCTCTCTTTAATCATATTAGATTTATAGATATTTTTTATGGCAGAATTATTTCTTAGTTTTGCCTCATAAAGACCTAATCTCATTGTTCCTCCCAGGTTTTTATCAGTTCCTTTTATAATTTTTCCATCTTTGTTCCATTCATCAATTAATCCTATAACGGGAAAACAATTATTATCTAATTCACTAGAGCCAGCTTTTTTAATTTTTAAAATATTTCTTGCAAACTCAATCATTGCCATTTGCATTCCAAAACAAATACCTAGAAAAGGTATTTTTCTCTCTCTGGCATATCTAATTGCTTCAATTTTTCCCTCTGTTCCTCTTTTACCAAATCCTCCTGGTATCAATATTCCCGATACATTCTTTAATTTTGATTTAATTTCTTTTGATCTAAGTTTATCTGACTCAATTCTTACTAAGTTAACTTTAACTTTATTTGAAATTCCCCCATGAGTAAGAGCTTCATCAAGTGATTTATAAGCATCTTTTAAGTTTACATATTTGCCTATGATAGCAATATTTACTGTTCTTTTTGTTTTTAAAACTATATTCGTAATTTTTTTCCAAGGTAGCAAGTTTGGTCTTTTTCTAGATTTTATTTTAAAGAATTTTAAAACTTGCTTATCTAATTTTTGATTAAAGAAACTTATTGGGGCTTCATAAATAGTTTTTACATCAACTGTTTCTATAACATTAGCAATGTCCACATTGCAAAATAAGGATATTTTTCTTCTTTGATCTAAAGGAATAGACTGTTGAGATCTACATATCACTATATCAGGTTGAATTCCTATACTTCTTAATTCTTTAACAGAGTGTTGTGTTGGTTTTGTTTTAATTTCATCTGAAGATTTTAAAAATGGAACAAATGTTAAATGAATAAATAATGATTTTAATCTGCCATTATCATTAGAAAACTGTCTTATAGCTTCTAGAAATGGTAAGCTTTCAATATCACCAACCGTTCCTCCAATTTCACAAATTACAAAATCTTCATTTGTTATATCTTTTTTTATAAACTCTTTAATTCTATCTGTAACATGTGGAATTACTTGAACTGTTTTTCCAAGATAACCTCCTCTTCTCTCTTTTTTTATGATATCACTATAAATTCTACCTGTTGTAATGTTGTCAGATTGTTTAGCTGAAATATTTGTAAATCTTTCGTAATGTCCTAAATCTAAATCAGTTTCAGCCCCGTCGTCAGTTACAAAAACTTCACCATGTTGAAATGGACTCATTGTTCCTGGATCTACATTTAAATATGGATCCATTTTTCTTATTCTCACCTTATAGCCTTGTGATCTAAGCAAATATCCGAGCGATGCTGATGACAAACCTTTGCCTAGTGATGAAACCACGCCGCCAGTGACAAATATATATCGCGCCATGGAATTATGTTATAGCTAATGAATTATAAAAATAAAAGTATTAATTATTATTTTCCGGTAATTTAGGAGCATCGTCTGCATTTTCTTCAATTTTATCAATTACAGACGTATTTGAAGGAAGATCTCCTCGTGAAATAATAGTCAATCCTAGACTACAAATTATGAATAATGTTGCAACAATTGCCGTTGCTTTAGTCATAAAATTCCCAGCCGACCTTGAAAACATAAAGTTATCTTGAGAAACTCCAATACCCAAGGCTCCACCTTCAGATTTTTGAAACAAAACCAGCAATACTAGAATTGCTGCTAATATTATATTTATAATTAATAGTATGTTTTCCACGACGCCTAATTAATTGATTTTTTCATTATATCAATAAATATTTTTTCATTAGTTGATGCTCCACCAACCAAAAAACCATCAATATTATCGATTCTCATTAAATTTTTTATATTTTTTGGGTTTACTGAGCCTCCATATAAAATCTTAGATTTTGTAAATTTTTTTGAATTCTTCAAGGTGTTTCTTATAAATCTGATATTTTTTTTTAAATCATTTTCACTAGGAATAATGCCTGTGCCAATCGACCAAACAGGTTCATATGCAATTATAACTTTATTTAAACTCTTTAAATTTTTTAAACCTTCAAGTAATTGTTTTTTTAAAACATATTTTGTTTTATTTTTTCTTTTATCAATCAATTTTTCGCCTATGCATAAAATAACATTTAATTTTTCATTAAGTGCAGACTTAATCTTTAAATTAATTTTTTTATTATCATTTTCTGCTCTTGTTTCCGAATGTCCAATTATAACAAACTCACCCCCTAAATCTTTAATCATCTTTGAGCTTATAGCTCCAGTGAAAGGTCCATAGTTGACTTGTGTATGACAATCTTGCGCTCCAATTCTGATATTTGATTTTCTTGTTTTATCTACAAAAGATTTGATTAATGTATAAGGTGGACAATAAATAATATTGGCTTTAAGTTTCTTTGTTTTTGAATAACTTATTACTTTATTTAATGAATTAACTGACTTAACTGACCCAAACATCTTCCAATTAGCAATGAAATACATATTATTATTTGTCATAAAGATTAATATAATTTATATGTTTATTTTTTTTTAGATCAATAAATAAAGACTATAGAATATGATAAGTAAATTAAGAGGTTTCTCAAATTCAAAATTAGCTGGGGTACTTGTCGGAATTATTATAATTCCATTTGTATTTTGGGGCATGGGCAGTGTTTTTAGTGGAGGAAATACTAACAACGTTGCTAAGATTAATAATGAAGCAATCTCATCAAAAGATTTTATAAATTTTATAAACGAGTCGAGACTCACAAATGACATTATAAAAGCAAACATAGATAAAAATATTATTGAAAATATTTTATCAGAATTGGTATCTGAGAAATTAATTGAGATGGAAATTAAAGAATTAAATGTATCCATGTCAGAAGAGGCATTGGCAAATAAAATAAGATCTAATTCAACACTACTTGATGATAATAAGAAGTTTTCAAGAGTTAAGTATGAAAAATTTTTATTAGAAAATAACTTAAGTGCTTCGACATTTGAAAATTCATTAAAGAAACAAGAGCTAAAAGAAAATTTATTTAATTATATTAGCGGAGGAATTAAGTCGCCTTATTTTTTAAAAAATAAAATATATATCAATGAAAATAAAAAAATCGAGATCGAATTTTTAGATTTAGATTTAGTTTATGACAAAACTGCAACAAATTTAGAAGTTGAAGATTTTATTAAAAATAATCAAGAAATTTTGAAAATTGATTTTATTGATGCCACTTATGCAAAAATTACTCCTAAAAATCTAATAGAAATAGATGAGTTTAATGATGAATTTTTTAAGAAAATTGATGAGATAGAAAATAATATTTTAAACGGATCAAATATTAAAGAAATTAATGAAGTTTATAATTTAAAACTTAATGAAATTAATAATTTTATATTAAATGATGATTCAGATGAAATACTTGAAGAAATTTACTCAAAAAGAAACCAGGATAAGATACAACTAGTTGACAAAAATGATTATTATCTAATTTTTGAAATATCAAATATTAACAAAAAAATTCCAAATAAAGAAGATCCAAAATTTTTAGAAAAAGTTAAAAATAATGTAATTTTAAAAAAGAAATTTGAATTTAATAAAAGTCTTTTTGAAAAAATTGACGAAAAGATATTTAATGATGATGAGTTTTTGAAATTATCAAAAGATATAAATAATATTAAGACTATAAATATTAAGAACAGTAATGATTACGAAGTTTTTGACCTAGATTCTTTAAAACTTTTATACACATTACCAAGAGAAAGTTTCTCATTAGTAACTGGGAAAACAAATAAAGTTTTTCTTACAAAAATTAAGAATATTTATTATTCAGATATGGAAAAAAATACTGATAATGTTGAAGAATATTCTACTAAAGCAAATAACGATATTATTAATGATGTTTATACATCTTATGATCTATCTTTAAATTCAAAATATAAGGTAAAAATTTTCAATCAAACAATTGACAGAGTTAAAAATTATTTTAGATAATGTTGAATATTGATCTAAAGTTATTTAAGAAAAATCACAAAAAAAATAAAAATCAAGTTCTTTACTATGTAATAAAATCAAATGGCTTAAAAGAAATAGAAAATTTAATTAATAACTTTTTAAATGTAAGAAATAGCTTCGTATTCGAATCTGTTGAAAAAGGTTTCATAAAAGGCAGATATACAATTTTTGGTAAAAATCCTGATAAAATTTGGGAATTTAATAATAACAACTGTGTTTTGAAATATGAAAATAAAAGAAAAAAATTAAGAGGAACTCCAAAAGATAATATTGAGAAAATAATCGAAAATTTTAATTTTAAAATACCAAGTGAATTACCACCAATTAGCTCAATTATATCAGGATATTTCTCTTATGATACAATAAGATATATTGAGAAAATTCCTAATACGACAAAAAATGATCTTAAAATTCCTGATGCAAGAATTTTGAGACCGAAAAATCTAGTTGTTTTTGATAATGTTAAAAAAAAATTATTTTTTATAGTTAATTGTTTTTTTGATGAAAAAATCAAAAATTATCAGACTAAATATGACCAAATACAAAAAGAAATAGAAGAAATGATATTTTTGACAAATTATAATTACAAAATAAATCAGTCAAAAACTAAGATTTCAAAAATAAAAATTAAATCAAATATCTCAAAAAAGAAATTCCTTAGTAATGTTTCTAAAGCTAAAAATTATATTAAAATAGGAGATATTTTTCAAGTTGTTCTAAGTCAAAGGTTCGAAACTGATCTTAATAAAGAACCATTAGATATTTATAAAAAATTGAGAATTACTAACCCTTCCCCTTTCATGTATTTTTTTAACTTTGAGGATTTTCAAATTATAGGTGCAAGTCCTGAGATACTTGTGAGACTCAGAGATAATAAAATAACTATTAGACCTATTGCTGGCACAAGACCTAGAGGTAAAAATAAAAAAGAAGATAAATTTTATGAAAAAGATCTTTTAAAAGATAAAAAAGAGCTTTCTGAACACTTAATGCTTCTAGACCTTGGAAGAAATGATACTGGAAAAGTTTCTAAAATCAACTCAGTTAAAGTTACAGAAAGTTTTAAGATAGAGCGATATTCACATGTAATGCACATAGTCTCAAATGTTGAAGGTGTATTTAATAAAAAATTTGGTAAATTTGATACGTTATTAGCTGGTTTTCCTGCTGGAACGGTATCAGGCGCACCTAAAATAAGAGCTATGGAGATTATAGATGAATTAGAAACAACTAGAAGAAAAGTTTATGCTGGTGGTATTGGTTATTTTTCTGCAAATGGTGATTTTGATACTTGCATTGCGCTTAGAACAGCAATTTCAAAAAATAAAAAATTTTACGTACAATCAGGCGCAGGAATTGTTGCTGATAGTAAACCTATTAATGAATTTAATGAAACAGTTAATAAAGCAAAAGCTTTAATTAAGGCTTTGGAGTAAAGAATATGAAAATAATTTTAATTGATAATTATGATAGCTTTACATTCAATTTATATCACTATCTTTCATCCTTTGCTAAAGTTGATGTTTTAAGAAACGATAAGGTAGATCATCGTTATATTTTAAGAAAAGGATATAATAAAATTGTAATATCTCCAGGTCCTGGAAATCCTAATCAATCTGGAAATTGTTTAAAGATAGTAAAGAATTTATATAAAAAAATGCCAATACTTGGTGTTTGCTTAGGCCATCAAATCATTGGTCAAATATTTGGTTCTAAGATAATTCAAGCTAAAGAACTTGTACATGGAAAGACAAGCAATATCATAAATAAGAAAATTGGCATTCTTAATAATTTACCAAAAAGTTTCTCAGCTACCAGATACCATAGTTTAGTAATTGATAGAAAATCTTTATCTAAAGATTTAACAATCACATCTATTACATCTGATGGAACAATAATGGGTGTTATGCATAAGAAATACAAAATTCATGGAGTTCAATTTCATCCTGAAAGTATCAAAACAAAATATGGTTTAAAAATTTTAGAGAACTTTGTAAAAGAGTAAAAATGGATCAATTTTTAGAAAAGCTAAGAAACAAAATAAATTTAAATTTTGATGAAAGTAAAGATGCATTTAAGATTTTAATGAATGGTGATGCTAGTGATCAACAAATTTATGATTTTTTAACTTTATTATCAGACAAAGGTGAGGTTTCAGATGAAATAGCTGGAGGAGTATATATATTAAGAGATAAGTCAAAAAGAGTAAAAGTTGAAAATTGCATTGATACCTGTGGTACTGGAGGAGATGGAAAGGATACTCTTAATATTTCAACTGCATCAGCGCTTTTGTTAGCAAGTATGGGTGTTAAAGTGGCAAAACACGGAAATAAAGCAGTTTCATCAAAATGTGGGTCAGCTGACGTTCTTGAAGCCTTAAATATAAATATCAACTTGGAACCAGAACAAATCGAGGAACAGATTAAAAATAATAATTTTGGCTTTATGTTCGCACCAAATTACCACTCAGCAATGAAATATGTTGGTCCAACAAGAAAAAAAATAGGAAAAAGGACAATTTTTAATATGATAGGTCCATTAAGCAGCCCAGCACTTGTTGAGAGGCAGGTAATTGGTGTTTTTGATAACAAACTTTTAAAAATTTTTGCAAATGCTTTAAAAAATTTAAATTTAAAATTTGCGTGGATTGTAAATAGTGAAGATGGTCTAGATGAAATATCGCCTTACGCCAAAACTAATATTGTGCAACTAAAAAATAATATAATATCTGAGTTTATAATTGACCCAAATGAATTAAATATTAATGCTGATAAATTTGAAAATTTAATTGGAGATGATGCTAAATTTAATTCTGATAAAATTTTAAATATTTTTGAAGGTGAAGATAATGATTTTTCAAAAGCAGTATGTCTAAATGCTGCAGCAGGATTAATAGTTTCTGAAAAATACGATGATTTTAAAATTGCTTATAATTATACCAGAGGATTTATTAAATCTGGATCTGCATTCAAATATGTAAAAAATATACAGAATGTCTGAAAATATTCTTCAAAAAATAATTGATCAAAAAAAGATTAAAATTGAAAAATTAAAAAGTGAAATTGATATTAAGAGCTTGATAGAATCAATTAATGAAAAAGATGTTTTTTTTGATTTTAAGAAAAAAATACAAACCAATAACTCAGAAAATAAGATATCCGTAATTGCTGAAATAAAAAAAGCGAGTCCGTCTGCAGGTATTTTGATAGATGACTATGACCCGGTTAAAATTGCCAATATATATAATTCTAAGAACGTCACTTGTTTGTCTGTATTAACCGAGGAAGATTTTTTTTTGGGAAATCTATCTCATATTTCTGAAATTAAAAAAAAAATTGAATTACCCATTCTTTGTAAAGATTTTTTTGTTGATAAGTTTCAAGTACCTTTGGCAAAAAGTTACGGTGCTGATGCAGTCCTGATTATATTAGCCGGTATTTCTGAAAAAACTGCTGATGAAATTTATGAGGAAGCTTTAAAGTATAATATGAGTGTAATTGTTGAAGTTCATACAGTTGAAGAGGCAGAAAAATCGGTTAAATATCCTGATGCTTTAATTGGTATAAATAACAGAAATCTAAAAACTCTCAAAACCGAGATAAATACAACTTATGATATATATAATGTTGTTTCAAAGCACTCTTCCCCTCTAATTTCTGAGAGTGGTCTAAAAACAAAAGATGAATTGATTGATATAAAAAACAGGACCTCAATAAGCACTTTTTTAATAGGTGAATCACTTTTAAAAAACTTAGAAAATAATAATATTTTTTCTCTTTTATAGAAATTTTCCTACATTTATCTTACTTTTTAGCTGTTGTATAAATTGAAGAACTTTTATAGAACATCGATGTACTTTATTTGTTCTATGTTAACTAAAAAACAAAAAAACCTGCTTCTCTTTATCAACAAAAAGTTGAGATCCACAGGTGTATCCCCTTCATATGAGGAAATGAAAGAATCATTAAGTTTAAAATCAAAATCTGGAATTCACAGATTAATCAGCGCATTAGAAGAAAGAGGCTTCATTAAAAGATTAGCCCACAAAGCAAGAGCTTTAGAAGTAATTAAGTTACCTGAAACTGCATCTGCAAACGATATTTATAATAGTTTTTCTCCAAGCGTTATTAAGGGAGGATTAGATGAGGACAATTTAAATAATTCTAACGATACAGAAATCCCTGTACTCGGAAAAATTGCTGCTGGAACACCAGTTGAAGCTATACAGAATGAAGTTTCAAGAATTCCGCTACCATCAAATATTGAAAAAGATGGAGAATTTTTTGGTTTAAAAGTTCAGGGAGATTCTATGATTGAAGCTGGAATAAATGATGGTGACACTGTTATTGTTAAAAAAGCAGATACAGCAGATAATGGAAAAATTGTAGTAGCTTTAATTGATGATAATGAAGCTATGTTGAAAAGAATTAGAAGAAAAGGTAAAACTGTTGCATTAGAAAGTGCAAATAGAAATTACGAAACAAAAATTTTTGGACCAGATAGAGTGAAAGTTCAAGGAATTCTTGTATCTTTATATAGAAACTTTCAATAAAATAGTCTAAATAAACTTCATGAAAAAAGTAGCAACTAGATTTGCTCCTTCTCCTACTGGTCCTCTTCATATTGGTGGAGTAAGAACAGCTCTATTTAATTGGTTATATTCAAAAAATAAATCAGGTAAATTTTATTTAAGGATAGAAGATACTGATAAAGAAAGATCTAAGGAAGAGCATAAAGTTCAAATAATTAACTCTCTAAAATGGATGGGAATTGAACATGATGGTGAAGAGTATATTCAATCGAAAATGATTGGTGAACACGTAACTATTGCTAAAAGATTATTAGAAAATGGAAATGCCTATAAATGCTATTGTAGTGCAGAGGAAATAGAAGAACAGAAGAAAAGAGCTAAACAAAAAAAAATTCCTTATGTGTATAATCGAAAATGGCGAGATATTTCTGAAGATCAAGCCCCAATGGATATAAAACCAGTTATAAGATTTAAAAGTAAAATAGAAGGCACTTCTCAGCTAAAAGACTTAGTTCAAGGAAATGTAGAAATTGAAAATAACACTATTGAGGATTTTGTTATTTTAAGAAATGACAAAACGCCGACATATAATTTATCTGCTTCAATTGATGATCATAATATGGAAATGACGCATATTATCAGAGGAGATGACCATAAAATTAATACTTTTAAACAAATACAGATATATGAAGCACTGGGATGGGATATTCCACAATTTGCTCATATACCTCTTATTCATACAATAGATGGCAAGAAGCTCTCAAAAAGAGACAATGCCTCAACATTAGAAGAGTACTCAAAAATTGGGATTCTACCAGAGTCACTTAGAAATTACCTACTAAGGTTAGGGTGGTCTTATAAAGATAAAGAAATTTTTAACTTAGATGAAAGTATAAAACTTTTTAATTTAGAAGGAATAGGTAAATCACCTTCAAAACTTGATATGAGTAGAATTCTTTCTATGAATGAATATTACATTAAAAATAGTGAAGAAAATATATTGTTCAAAAAGCTTAAAGAATATTGCGAGATATATAAAGATAAAATTAAAGAAGAAAAAGAAAATACAATTAAGAGCTCTTTAACATTTTTAAAAAATAAAGCAAAAACACTTGAGGATATATTTAACAATTCTAAATACATATTAAATGATAAAGTTATTTTTAATGACAATGATAAAGAACTGATAAACGATGAAGCAAAAAAAATAATACGTTTATTTAAAGTAAAGATTTCAGAATTAGAAGTTTTTGATAGAGAAAATTTAGAACAAATCGTAAATGGATTAATAAAATTAAATAATACAAATTTCAAAGGTGTTGGGCAGCCATTACGAATAATGTTAACTGGTTCTAAATTTGGTCCAGGTATATATGATATAATATTGTCTCTTGGAAAAACCGAGGTAATAAAAAGACTAGGGAATATAGGATAAAATTATTTTTGAAGCCTCATCGGATGAGGAGCTAGGTGAAGTTAAACTTTTAAGTGTATTTTTAATTTCTTTTTTTTGATCAGCAATCAAATTTGGTTTTTTCAGAAAATAATAAACACTTTTAAATATTTCATCAGCGTTACACTCTGATTGTATCAGCTCTGGAATAACTTCTTTATTATTGATAATATTAATCATATTTACATATTTTATGTTTAATAAAAGTTTAGCTATAAAAAAATTTATAAAATTCATCTTATAGATAATTATTGAAGGAACGCTCATTTTACAAACTTCCAAAGAAACTGTTCCAGATTTTACTACTGCAAAAATCGATTTTTTTAAGACTACATTTTTAATTTTATCATCATTAATAATTTCTACGTTTTTAATTTTTTCTTTTAATAATAAACTCGACAGAAGTTTTTTGGTGTTGTTGGTTGAATGAAATATGAAGTTAAATTTACTATCTTTATTTATCATTTTTTTAATAAAGTTTAATAGAATTGGTACATGATACTTAATCTCTGAAACTCTGCTGCCAGGGAAAATTGATATAATATTCTTTTTATCTAAAAATTGGTCAATTTTTATATTTTCATTGATATTTTTATCTAATAGAGGATGACCGACATAAGTGTTAGTTAATTTTTCTTTATCAAAATATTTTTTTTCAAATTTGAATAACAATAAAATATGGTCCAAAAATTTTGTCATTTTTTTTACCCTACTCTCTCTCCAAGCCCAAACTTTGGGTGCAATAAAATGAATTGTTTTAATTTTAGGATTATCTGCTTTTACCTGTTTAGACACTCTTAATGTGAAATCTGGACTATCGACACTGAAAAGGATGTCAGGGTTAAACTTTAGAATTTCATTTACCGTTTCCTTTATTTTACTTTTTATTTTAAAGAAGTTTATAATTACATCTGTAAAGGCAATATAAGTTATCTCTGCTTGATCATATATGGTTTTAATTCCTAAGTTTTGTAAATTTGTACCTCCAACACTTAAAAATTCTAGGTCTGATCTTTTTTTTTTTATCTCTGAAATTACTTCAGATGCTAGTTTGTCACCAGATGGCTCGCCTGTAAGAATAAAAATTTTTTTCATATTACTGCAAGAAATAGTTTATTATTATTAGCATATTTAATTGCCTCTTCTTTATTTAAGATAATATTCTGATTTGATTTAACTACAATTCCTTTAATGCCAACTTTATTACAATCTTTAAATGTTTCTATACCAATTGTAGGTAGATCTACTCTTAAATCTTGTTTTAATTTTGGAAGTTTTATTAAAATTCCATCCTTGTTCTTTGATTTAGATAAAGATCTAATCATTTCTCTTGTGCCCTTTCTGGTTTCGTGAGCAATTACTTTTTTATGTCTTATAATAACACCTTGAGTATGATTGTATGAATTAATCTTTTTTAAAGTTTGAATCCCCTTAAATATCTCCTTGTTCTGTTCCATGGAAGGTTTAATTTTTGTATAAACGCCTTTCTTTAATGTTAATTCAGGATTGAAAAAATTTAATTTAATTACTTTAATATTATTTTCTAATAAAATCTCAATTAATACTTTTAGTATTGCAGCATCTCCTAATTTTGCAGCTTTAACCACTCTTGGTATATAAAATAAACCTTTTAGATCTAACTTTAACTTTGAAATTTTGGGTTTTATTATGCTGCCTGCAAAGATTACTTTGTTACATTTTTTTGATTTGAGAATTTTTAAAATCTGACCAAATTTACCTATATTGATAAAAAAACTATTTTTGTTTTTTTTAAATCTATTTTTTTTTGTAAGATCTATAATTAAATAATTTATTTTTTTTTTTTCTATATTTTTTAATATTTCACTCGGTAGATCTTTTTCACCTAAAAAAAGCCCTATCATTATATATTTGGTGGGAGAGAAATTGGCCTTTTTTTATCTGAATTTATAAATTCAAGTATCTTTTTAACAAATTCGTTAGTTTTAAGATCCTGGTTAAGATTTTCTATATTTTCCCTAAAATTTGAATTTTTAAAAATGCTTTCATAAGTTAATTGTATTTTTTTAATATTCTCATTTGAAACTTTAGATCTTCTCAATCCAATAAGATTTATTCCCATTAAATTATTTCTATTTCCTAATGATAAACCAAATGGAATTACATCACTTAAAACACCTGTCATTCCACCTATCATTGCAGACTCACCAATTCTGGAGAACTGATGGATTGCACAGCTTCCTCCTATGATTGCATTATTTTCAATAGTGACATGACCACCGACTTGAACATTGTTGGCCAAAACGACATTATTTGATATCATACAATCATGTGCAATATGGCAATAAACCATAAATAAATTATTATCCCCAATACTTGTAATTCCACCACCTTGCTCTGTTCCAGGATTTATATTTACATACTCTCTAAACTTGTTGTTGTTACCTATAAGTATCGAATTTTTTTCACCTTTGTATTTTAAATCTTGAGGAGGAGTCCCAATTGAGGCAAATGGAAATATATGATTATTATCCCCAATTTTTGTATTTCCAACTATATTAACATGTGCATGTATTACTGAATTATTACCTATTTCAACACCTGGACCTACGATAGAGTATGGGCCTATTTCGACATTTTCTGAAATTTTTGCTTTTTGGTCTACTATAGCTGTTTTATGTATCACAAATTATAAATAACAAATTTAAAAATTATTACTTATCAACTATTACTACTAATTATTACTTTCTATCAACAATTGTTGCAGCCCACTGCGCATCTGCCATTTTCTTATCGCCAACGAAGGCTGTACCTTTATACTTCCATACTCTTCCGTGTGATCTAATTGCCTCTATATTTAATTCTAAAACACAATCGGGAATAACTGGATTTCGAAATCTTGCTTTTTCAATTGTCATTAAAAAGACTAATTTATTATCATAAGTAGACTTGTCTAATCCATTAGCTGTTAATGCTGCTGCTGCTTGCCCAAAGGCCTCTACAATTAAAACACCTGGCATTACTGGTTCTCCTGGGAAGTGGCCATTAACAAAAAAACTATCTTTTTTTACATTTACAATTGCAGTTGCTGAAAAGAGTTTTTTTATATTCTTCAATTCATCTATTAACAGCATTGGCTCTCTATGAGGGAGCAGATCTTGTATTTGCTTTTTGTTTAAATTAGTCATTTGATATATTCTCTTTTAAGAAATTCCTAATATTTTTGGCAGGATATCCCATAACTTTTGTATTTGAAGGAATATTTTTGATTACTCCACTGCCGCCACCTATTTGTACGTTATCACCGATAGATAAATGACCAGAAATTCCAGCTTGTCCTCCGATCATTACATTATTTCCAATTGTTGAACTGCCTGCAAACCCAACTTGACCAGTTATTATGCAGTTTTTTCCAATTTTAACGTTATGTGCTATGTGAACTTGACTATCTAAAAATGTCCCATCTCCTATTATAGTATTTGAAAGTGAGCCTCTATCTATTGTATTATTGCATCCAATTTCAACATTATCTCCAATTATAACAGCGCCAATGTGTGGATATTTAATATTTATTTTTGAAGGGTGAAAACCAAAACCTTTTTTTCCTATGATAGCTCCATCAAGTATATTTGTGTTTTTTCCAATTATACTATTTTTAATAACAACATTGTTACCAATATTAGAATTATCGCCCAAAATAACATTACTTTCAATTATTGTGTTATGACCGATAGTGCAGTTTTTACCAATTTTAACATTTCTTCCAATAAGAATGTTTTTTCCAAATTTTAATTTATGATATTTTTCCTTTTTTAAGGAACTCACATTTGTATCAAAAGAGTCATTTAATGCATCTGGATAAAATAATGAAGTTATTTTAGCAACTGATAGAAGGACATTTTTAACTTCAATAATATAGATATTCTTTGGAACAATATTTTTTATTTTTGAATTGGTTAAGACAAATTTTGATTTTGTTTTTTTTATAGCTTCGAAATATTTTTTTGAATGAAAGAAAGATATATCATTATTAGATGCATTATCTAAATCTCTAATATCATTAATTATTGAATTTTTATTAATATTTTTTTTTCCTAGAGTTTTTAGGACATCATTAATTTTAATGTTTGTTTTTTTTTTAAAGAAAATATTTTTCATATTAGAAATTTAACGATTCTCCCTTTTCATTTAATAATTTGATAATTTTCATGGTTATATCTAAATTTTTTTTACCAACAATAATATTTTTTTTTGAAACCACTAATGATATTGAATTAGTTTCAACATAATTGGTTATAATAGGGTTGATAATACTTAAAATTTTTTTTGTATTTTCTAATTTAATTTTATTTAATTTTTCCTGGGAGTTTTTCTTATTAAATCTAAAATTTTGGATATCTTTAGACAAATTTGATATTTTTTCCTCAAACTCACTTTTCTCTATAATATTTTTTTTGGCAAGTAATTCTTCTTCTTTTTTTTTTAGATCACTTTCAATTTGATTAAATTTTGACAAAAATTCATTATTAACCTTAAACAAGTGTGAATTAAGTGACTTTCCTATTTTGGAATTATTTAATATATAATTCATATCAATATAAACAATTTGAGAAAAAGAATTAGAATTAAATAAAATTAAAAATAAAAAAATAAAAATTAATTTCATCTTAAAAGGAAGTACCAATTCTAAATCTAAAAGCCTCAGTTTTGTCTGAAGGTTCGCTGCTTAAAGGTATTGCATAAGAAAATGATAAAGGTCCAAGCACTGTAAACCAGTTAACGGCCAAACCAGTTGATGATCTAATTTTACCAGATTCCAATGAACTATCATAATCAACTTCTTTTAAAGTTGCAGCATCTAAAAATAAACTTAGGTCTATATCATCATTACCTTGAAAAAAGTTTGGTAAAGTTGTGTTAAGATTCACTGCAGAACCAAAATTTCCACCAACATATTCATTTCCATCTTTGGGCCCAAATCTTCCAGCCTCAAAACCTCTTAATTTGCTACTTGGAATGTAAATTCTTTTAGAAACCCTTACATCATCATCAATAGAATTAACAGTTTTTAGGAAAAATTTTCCTGATAAAATTAAATTATCAGTTACAGATATATACTTTGAATAATTAAGAGTGTTCTCAATCGAAAAGTCATCTGAATAAATGGGCAAAACCTGTTGAAAACCTATTTTGTATCCATCAGTAGGTTGAAAGTTCTGGTCCAATTTATTTAATAATAAATTATATTTAATTAGATTTTCAAGATAGTCACCTTCCTGTTTCTTTTTGTGGTTAGAGGCAATAGAAGATGTTTCTAATTTTTCATAATAAGTAGACAAATCCAAATTGACAAATAGGTCATCATATTGTTCAAATCCAGTTCCAATAGAGAAACCTGTACGTGAGGTTTTAAATCCACTAGTACTAAGAGAGTCAGTATTTGTACTTTCTAATGTTGTATTTAATGATCGATCAGAATTTTTAAAATTAGGGTTAACAACAGAAAATTTTCCTCTAATCTGCTCTTCAGAAAGAGTAAAATTTGTTAATAATTTTATACCTTTACCAAGATAATTTTTTTCTTTTATGCCTGCAGAAAGTGTTGCACCTGAAGTACCTGTACCAGCACCAGCAAATATTTCACCGCTTGGGCTTTCAACAACAATTATATCAATTATTTTTTTTTGTGGATCATTTGGAGATTGTCGCTCGGAAGTATTAACTGAGCTAAAAAATCCTCTTGATCTTATACTAGAGACAGATTTGTCTAATAAAAATTGATTATATGCGTCACCTTCATCAACAATTAATGAATTTCGAATTACTTTTTCCTCGGTTATAAAGTTTCCAAAGATATTAATTTCATCAACAAATAATTTCTCTAAATCTTTGAAACTAAAATCAACATCTATAAAATTTGAGTCATCAATATTTAATTCATAATCAACGTTAATGAACACAAATTCTTTTTGTAGGGCAATTTTATTAATTTCATCAACTAGCTCATCTAATTTTTTTTTAGAAAATTTTTTTTCTTTTAATTTTTCTGTGTTTTTTATTAGAGAATTAAAATTTTCTGGATCAAAAATTTTATCAAAATTAAAAACAAAATTTTTAAAAAAGTGCTTTTCACCAGCTTCAATATTAAAATTTAGTTCAAAAAATTCATTATTAATATTTTTAGCATAAGATGACTTTATTTTAACTTTGTAATAACCTTTGTTCATATAAAAATTTTTTAATAAATTTTCATCAATTCCAATTTTTCTTTCATCAAGGTATTTATCAGAAGTAATGAACTTCCAAAATTTACCTTCCTCAGACTTAATTACGTTTCTAAGTTTTGTATCTTTGAAGATTTTATTTCCTTGAAAATTAATTGTTTTAATAATTGCCCTATCGCCAAGATTAAAATTATATACTAAATCTATAGAGTTGTTCTTATTTTCTATAATATTGGTTTCAACTTTTACAAAATAAAACCCACTTGATCTTACTATATTTAATAAAAGGTTTTTTTGCTCTTTAACACTAGAAGTTAAAAATGGATATTTTTCACTCTTTTTTGTTATTTCTGTTAACTGCTTAAGAATAGATTTATTTTTAATTCCATTAATGGAGATAGTTTGAATAATTGGATTTTCAACAATTAAAATTTCTAATTTTCCATTACTTGACATAATTTCAATATTCTTGAAATAATTTGTATCGTAAAGTTTTTTTATAGCTAAATTTAAATCGTTAATTTCTAAATTTTTATTAATTTCTAATCCAGAAAACATTAACACTGTTTCAACAGATAATCTTTTGTTTCCTAAGACCTTAATCTCATTAAATATCTCTGCTTTAGATGATGGAATATTAATAAAAAAGAATATAGATATGGTTAAAAAGATATTAACAGTAATTTTATTAAATAAATTTCTCATTTTTAATTAAATTTTTATGTAAATATTTTTTTACCTTTAATACCATATTTTTAATTTCATTTATATTTTTAGGTTTTTTTTTATAGTATTTAGTAAAATAGGGGTTTTTTAATAAATTTATTAGCAATTTATGAAGATCTATATAATTAATTGAATTATCCAAATACCTTTTAACTAAAAAATCGTTCAAAGATACTAGAATAATTTCAAAAAAAGTATTGTTAAATTCATAGTTAATTAATTTCAGTAAAGGAAAATTCTTTATGTTTGGTTTTATAAAGTTTAAACCATTTAGATTTAAATAATCAAAATTTTTATTGTTAAATGAAAAAGTTTCATTTCTTTCATATAAAGAATTTATAATTGGTATTTGCATTGTAGTTTCGTGAGCAATAAGTTTAGTTAATCCTGTATTAAAATGTATAATAGCATGAATATAGGATTTTGGATGAATAAGAATGTCTAATTTTTTTATATTTAAGTCAAATATTTTTTTTGCTTCGATCACTTCAAATATTTTGTTCATCATAGTTGCTGAGTCAATTGTAATCTTTTTTCCCATTTTCCAGTTAGGGTGTTTCAAGGCATACTCCGGTTTTATGTTGTGAATATTACTCAGTTTTTTGTTAAGAAAGGGTCCACCAGAAGCTGTTAAATAAATTTTTTTTATATTTTTTTTATTTTCATCTTTAATTAGAGACCATATTGAAAAATGTTCAGAGTCCAGAGGAATAAATTTTGTGTTATTTTTAATAAGTTCTTTTTGTATAAAATTCCATCCACATATTATCGACTCTTTATTAGCAATACCTAAATTTTTAGTATGTTTAATAATATTTAGTGTTGGTTCTAAACCTTCAATGCCTGAGATTGCACTTATTGTAAAATAGACTTTTTTTGAATTTTTTTTAAGAGCTTCTTTAAGGCTAAAATAAACTTTTATACGTTTTATTTTAAATTTATTTCTGTATTTATTAAATTTATCTTTGTCGTATATTACAACTTTCTTGACATTAAATTCTAAAGCTTGATCTAAAATCTTTTTTATATTTTTATTGGTTGTTAAAAGCTTAATATTGAATTTGTTTTTATTTTTTTTAATAACATTTAATGATGATGTTCCAATTGAACCTGTAGAACCTAATATAATTATATCTTTAATCATCTATTAAAATGTATTTATTATAATAATGCCTATTGGCATTGCAAATAACATGCCATCCATCCTATCCAATATTCCTCCATGGCCTGGTAGAATTGATCCCGTATCTTTTATTTTTGCTTTTCTTTTGAAAAAAGAGATAAATAAATCTCCAGATTGTGAAATTGCTGAAATCAAAAATATATATAAAAATATATTAAAATTAATTATAATTTTTCCTTCCATAAAATTATAGATTATTAAACCTACAAGATATGAGGTTATGAACGATCCTATTAAACCTGAGTAAGTTTTTTTAGGGCTTATTGAAGTAAGTTTTTTTCCACCAATAATTTTGCCAAAAGCAAAACCACCAATATCGGTTGATATACAAATAATTAAAATAAACATAATTAGTAATTTGTTTATTTCAAATGATTGAATTAAAAACAAAATTATTACTAATGAAAAATAAATCATATAAACTATTGTTAAAAAAAAGTAAATAAATTGTAAGTTTTTATTCTTTATATAAATTTGTTTATAAATTTTGTTAAATTCATCCAAAGATAAAAAATTTACAAACAAAATCAAAAAACATAATAAATAAATATTTAAAAATGTAATAAAAATAATTGATAATAAAATGGAAGAAGTAATTATTCTTTTATTCAATTCATTCATTATAATGCACCAAAATTTCTTCTAGTTTTTTTAAATTTTAATATTATTTTTTTAAAGTCATTTTTTTTAAAATCTGGCCATAGTTTTTTAACAAAAAAAATTTCTGTATATGATGATTGCCACAATAAAAAATTACTTAATCTAAATCTATTACCAGTTCTTATTAAAATTTCTGGATCAGGTATATTACTGGTATACAAATTTTTAGTAATATTTCTTTCATTAATTGATTGTGATAAATTTACGGTTTTTTTTATAGAATTTATGATTTCCTCTTTTGATCCATAATTCAGAGCTAGATTAACTTGAATTAAATTATTTTTTTTTGTGTGATTTTGTATTGTTTTAAGCTTATCTTTTAATGAATTTGGAAACTTATTTATATTACCAATAACTTTTATTTTAACATTTTTTTTATTAAGTTGATCGAATTTTTGATCGATATATCTCTCTAATAAAAAAATAAGAAATGATATTTCTCTCTTTGGTCTTTTCCAATTTTCTGTTGAAAACGTATAAAGTGTTAAATATTTAACTTTATTTGATATGGCAGCTTCAATAGTTTTTTCAACAGTTTTAACACCTTCACTATGACCATAATTTCTAGAATTTTTTTTTTTTATTCCCCATCTGCCATTTCCATCCATAATAATGGCAACATGTTTTGGTGAATTCATATAGTCATTATTTCATTTTCTTTATTCGTCACTCTTTCATCAATTATTTTTATTTTGTCGTCTGTATAGACTTGAATAATTTTTTCATTTTTTTTTAAGTCATCTTCTGAAATTTCTTTTTCTTTTAATAATTTTTTTAAATCATCATTTGCTTCTCTTCGAATATTTCTAATTGATACTTTGCACTTTTCTCCCATTGACTTAATAATTTTCTTCATCTCAATTCTTCTCTCTTCACTCAAGTCTGGAACAGGCAATCTAATCAATTGACCGTCAATTTGAGGATTCAAACCTAATTCAGATTTTTTTATTGCTGAATCGATTAGTGAAACATTGCTCAAATCCCATACTTGAATATTTATTGTTCTAGGTTCGGGTGTTGTAATGCTAGCTAATTGATTGATGGGCATCTTTTGACCATAAACATCAACCTTAACAATATCAAGCATATTTGCATTTGCTCTCCCCGTTCTTAAAGAACCTAGTTCTTGTTGAAACACCTCATAGGTCTTCAACATTTTATTGTTGTATTTAGTTTCTTCAAACATTATTCACCTATTTTTAATCTTATAAACTCATTTATCTCTAAATTTGAAAGCTCTAGACTTTTTAAAACGTCTTTTACCTTTAATTTAGGATCCATTACCCAATCTTGTGTCATTAAGCTATTTTCATCTTTAAACTTATTGATCTTACCAAAACTAATTTTTTTTACAATTTCATCGGGTTTTCCAGAATTCTTTAGTTCCTCTGATATTAATTCAACTTCTTTATCAACCATCTCTTGACTTATTTCATTTGGATTTAGCGCTATGGGATTAGACGCTGCTATATGCATTGATAGTTGTTTACCAAATAGATCAACTTTATCTGATTTTTCATCTGATTTTAATGAAACTATGACGACTAATTTTGAAACGTTATCTTCAATTATTGAATGTTGATATGCATAATTCATGGAATTTGAATTATTAAAGGTTTTTGATCGACCAATTGTAATTTTTTCACCTATCTTAGCTATTAAAGCAACTAAATTTTCATCTACGGTATTACCATTTTTCATAGATGCTTTTTTTAATTCCTCAATACTTGATGAATAAGTATTATTTAAGTCACTCAATTCCTTAGCAAACTCAATAAAATCATCATTTTTAGCAACAAAATCTGTTTCACAATTTACCTCAATTAAAGACATTTTTTGATGATCACCAGAAATAAGCACAACTCCTTCTGTTGCTGTTCTGGACATTTTTTTTGAAGCTTTTGCTATTCCTTTTACTCTTAATATCTCAGCGGCTTTATCTAAATTTCCATGTGACTCTTTCAAAGCAGCATTACAATCTTTAAATCCTGCTCCAGTTGATTTTCGTAATTGCTTTACTTTTTCTATGTCACTCATTATGTATCCTGTAGTAATTTATTGATTTAGTTAAGTTTATTTTCTACTTTTTCTTCTTTGGATTTTTCTGTAATTGAAATTTCTACTTTTCTTTCTTCAATCACTTTGTCTTTTTGATCCTCAGTTGAATCTTGAGGAGTCTCTTTCTTTGCATCTAGAATTGTTTCCTTTAGAAGAGAACAATATAAGTCAATAGATCTTCTTGCATCATCATTCCCTGGAATAGGAAAATCTATACCATCTGGGTTAGAATTAGTATCTAAGACAGCAACAATAGGTATTCCTAACTTAATTGACTCTTTAATGGCTAAAGATTCATAATTTGTATCAATTATAAAAACAAGATCTGGGATTTTTTTCATATTTGAAATTCCTCCTAGAGACCTTTGTAATTTATCTCTCTGACCACTCATCTTTAATAGTTCTTTTTTTGTAAATCCTCTATTTTCGGATACCAAATCAGAATTAATCTTATCAAGTTTTTTGATTGAGTTAGAAATAGTCCCCCAATTTGTAAGCATACCTCCTAACCATCTGTAATTAACAAAAAATTGGCCAGTTTCATTGGCAAGTTCTGCAATGGCCTCAGAGGCTTGTTTTTTTGTAGATATAAACAATATTTTTCCACCAGAGGCTATTGTTGAATAGACTTTTTCTAATGCTACTTTAGTAAGCTCTAATGTTTGTGTTAAATCAATTATGTGAATTGAGTCTCTTTTACCAAAAATAAATTTTTTCATTTTTGGGTTCCATCTCAATGTTTTATGGCCAAGGTGTACTCCCGCTTCTAATAATTGTTCTATTGTTAAGTTTGGTATTTTCATATTTTTTCCCGGTTGTGCCACCACAATTACTGCCTAAAAAGGACCGGAGGTATAAAACCAGAAATTGTGTGCGTATTAATTTATGGAACTAATTACAAAAAAAAGAAAAAAAAACAAGTGTTTTTTAAAAAATTTCAATATTTTCTGTATTTCTTAA
>CACLSF010000008.1 GCA_902609535.1 uncultured Pelagibacteraceae bacterium
AAAAGAAAATAACCATCCATCCATAATAGCGGTAGCTTGTTTATTAATTCATTCAGCAAGAATTGATGAGAATTATACTGATAAAGAAAAAAAAATTATTAAAGATGCAATTATTGAAATGGGGGCTGAAACTGGAAATATTGATAAAGTAATACAAGATGCTGAGGAAAAAGAAAAAGACTCAAATCAAATTCTCGATTTTACCAGAGAAATTAAAAATATTAATGAAGAGGACAAAAAAATCATAATAGAGGCTTTGTGGGATATTATATATTCAGATGAAGATGCTGATATGTATGAAACAAATCTAATGAGAAGATTATCTGGATTACTTTATTTAGATCCAAAAGTTGTAGGTGATATTAAAGAGAAAGTTCGACAAAAAAAAACATGACATATTTAGTAAATGATAAATGCATCAAATGTAAATTGATGGATTGTGTTGAAGTATGTCCAGTGGATTGCTTTTATGAAGGTAAAAATATGCTTGTAATTAAACCCGATGAGTGTATAGATTGTGGCGTTTGCGAGCCAGAATGTCCAGTAGATGCTATAATATCTGACAATGATGATAGTGGCGGAAAATGGTTACAGGTAAATAAAAAATATGCTGACTTATGGCCAAACATTAATGAAAAGAAAGATCCACCTAAGGATCACGAACAGTTTAAAGATGTAAAAGATAAGTATGAAAAATATTTTAAAGAAAATCTTGAATAATAAGAGGTCCAAGAAAGCAGTTAAGAAAAAAACTAAAACTGTAAAAAAAATTGCAAAGGTTAAAAAATCTGTCAAAACTACTAAAGTCAAGAAAATTACTAAAGAATTAAGTAAAAAAAAAATAACAAAGAGTCTAAAAAAAAAAGATAAAGTTGAAGTCAAAACTGATCCATTAAGAATACCTAAAAATAACGAGCAAAAACCTGAAATTAAAAAAGTAAAAAAGCAAGAAACAGAAAAAAGATTGTTTAAGGTTAAAGAATACGTTGTTTATCCAAAACATGGAGTAGGACAGATTATAGAAACTAAAAAAATAAATATTGGTGGAATTGATGTTGAAACTTATATTCTAAAATTTGAAAAAGATAAGGCAAATGGAATGGTGCCTGTAAATAAACAATCTCATTTACGACCACTAGCTACAATAAATCAGATAAATAAATGTGTAAGTATTTTAAAAAGTAAGCCGAAAATTAAACGATCTATGTGGAGTAGAAGAGCCCAAGAGTATGAGGCTAAAATATCATCAGGTAAAATTTATGATTTAGCAGAGGTTGTAAGAGATCTAAATAAAGGGGATGATATTATGATTGATCAATCTTACAGTGAAAGGCAATTATTTGAAAAGGCTTATGAAAGACTGCTTACTGAGTTTCATATAGTGATGGAATCGAATTTAGAAGATGCACAAAAAAAACTTGATAAGGCTTTAAAGAGAAATTTAGAAAAACAGGTACAGAAGGTTGAGGAAAAACCAGTAGCTGAAGAGCCAGTTAATCAAGAACTTACAGAATAAAAAAAAACGCTCCCCACGCAAGCGCCATGAGAAGCGTTATCAGTTAAAAAGAATACTAAACTATCTTCTTTTTTTCTTTTTAGCTTTTTTCTTAGCTTTTTTCTTAGTTTTCTTTTTAGCAGCTTTCTTTTTTCTTTTAGCCATCTTTAGCTCCCTTTTTTTATAAACGAATCTTTATGATTCGTTAATAAGTAATTTTTATTTTTTTTGAATAGTTATGTCAAACATATAATTTTTTGAAAAAATAAAAAAATTATTTTTTTTTATTTTTTTTATGTAAATCAAAAAAAAGTTAAATAAATCGCTATTAATAAAGTGTTTTTTTAAAAAATTTTAATAAAGTTTTTCAAATTCATTTTTATATTTCTGAACAATTTTATATCTTTTAAGTTTTAAAGTTGGAGTTAGCATTCCATTCTCAATTGAAAATTTTTCGTTAATAATAAAAAATTTTTTTATATTTTCTATTCTAGAAAGATTTTTATTTATATTTTCTAATTCTTTTTTAATTTGATCTTGTGATATATTTATATTGTCATCAGATAAAACTAATAAAGCAACCAAATATGGTTTATTATCTCCATAAACAATTGATTGATCTATAAATTTGGAATTTGTCAATTCATTTTCAATTTTAACTGGAGAAATATTATCTCCACCAGGCGTAATCAAAATATCTTTTTTTCTGTCAGTAATTTTTAAATAACCATTCTCAAAAATTCCAATATCCCCCGTATGTAACCAACCATCTTTTAATACTTTCTTAGTTTCTTCTTCATTATTCCAATAACCCAACATTACATTTTCACCTTTAACCAAAATTTCTCCATCTGATGCTATTTTTACTTCATTACCTTTAAACGGTGGTCCTACAGTTTCAACCCTAATATCATTAATTGGGTTACAACTTACAACTGGTGAGGTCTCGGTTAATCCATAACCCTGTAATGTAGGTAGACCTATTGCATTTAAAAAAATACCAACTTCTTTATCAAGTGCTCCTCCACCTGAAACGAAGGTTTTAAGCTCACCTCCAAATTGACTTTTGATCTTTTTTCTTACAATTTTTTCTAAAATAATATCAATTAATTTTTCTAAAATTGTTAAAGGTTGTTTATTTATCTTTTTGGTTCCTAGTTCTAACATTTTTAATACTAGACTTTTCTTTAATCCTGTTGCTTTGTTAAAACTTGCATTAATTTTCTGAAATAAATTTTGATAAAATCTTGGTACTGCAGTCATCAGTTGAGGTTTACAATCATTCATATTTTTAATCAATTTTTCAATACTTTCTGCATAGAATATTTTTGCTCCAACACTTATTTGAACAAATTGAACAGTGTGCTCATAAGAATGTGAAAGAGGTAACCAAGTCAAGAATCTAGTCTGATATGTTAGCAAAGGTTTTAATATATCGAGTGCACCATCACAATTATTTAGAATACCACCATGACTTAAGATTACACCTTTTGGATTACCTTGCGTTCCTGAAGTATAAATAATGCAAGCTGGATCATTTCTGTTAATTGATAAGTTTGGGACACTTAAATCTTGATTATATAAATTAGAAAATAATTTATTAACATTAATATAAGTTTCGGAATTTATGTCTAATTCTTCAAAAGAAAATATTTTAACAACAAAACTTTTTCTTTTTATAATTTCTTTTACTTTATTAAATTGTTCTTGATTAGAAACAAAGATTAATTTTGGATTACAATTTTCAATTATATATTCATAATCCATCTCTGCATAAGTTGTATAGGCTGGAACAGTAATAGCTTCAGATAACATTACTGAAAGATCAGTAATAAACCACTCAGGTCTATTTTCAGATATTAATAAACATCTATCACCTTTATTTACGTACTTTTTAATTTCTGATGAAAGTTTTTTAATTGATTGGAATGTTTTTTCCCATGTAAAACAATTACTTGTATCTTTTAAGGATGTTAAAAGAATATTATCTTTTTTTTGCTTTTTATAATTAATAAAAAACAGTTCAACTAAATTATTAATATTTTTTGTACTCATAAATTCTTGGTGGGCAAAGAGAGAATCGAACTCTCACAGTATTGCTACTATTGGATTTTGAGTCCAACGCGTCTACCAGTTCCGCCATTCGCCCAAAACTTTGCATATTTTAACTAATAGTATTAAATCATTTATTATATTAAAAGAAAATATGTTTAGAGAGCTGTATAATAAAACTATTAAACTAGCAGGTCATAAAAGATCCAAATCTATTTTGGGATTTATATCTTTTATTGAAAGTTTTATATTCCCAATACCACCCGATGTTTTGATAATTCCTATGACAATAGCTCGAAAACATGAATGGATTAGAATTGCATTAATAGCAACTATAGGATCTGTTTTAGGAGCTTGTCTTGGTTATCTTATTGGATATGTTTTCTTTAACGAAATTGGCCTTAAAATTTTTGAGATTTATGGTGTAGATGACGCTTCATTTTTAAAAGATAAAGTGTCTTCAGAAGGCGGTGTCATAGCCTGGATAACTCTCTTAGCTATTGCCGGTTTTTCACCAGTGCCTTTTAAGTTACTTACAATCACAAGTGGTTTTATAAACTTTAATATTTTGTATTTTATTATCATTTCTCTTTTAACAAGAGGTTCACGTTTTTTTTTAATAGCATTTTTAGTTGGAAACTTTGGACCTGCAATGAAAAAAATTATTGAAAAAAAACTTCTTAAGTTCTCAATCTTTTTATCGAGTATTCTAATTATTTTTGCTTATTTTATATATAAATTTTTAAATAATTTTATTAATTAAATATGATTCTATTTCCAAATAGAAAAAATTTTTATCTGATTATTTTTTTTATCTCATTAATTTCAATAATTTCAGCGTTATACATTGAGTATATATTACAGTATCAACCATGTAAGTTATGTATTTATCAAAGGTTACCTTACCTAGCTGCAATATTTGTAAGCCTTATTGGATTTAATTATTCTAACAATGATCAAATTTTAATAGTTACAATTATATTATTTACTTTGAGCGCTATACTATCTGGGTATCATTTTGGAATTGAGAATAGTATATTTAATGAGCTTTCAGCTTGTACAAGTGGATCATCAGATATTTTAAATAAATCGAAATTACTAGAGACTCTTAATAAAAATATGCCTGTTAACTGTAAAGATGCTACTTTTAAAATTCTTGGAATTTCACTAGCGGCAATTAATACAATTTTATCAATTTTAATTGTTGTTTTTTCTATTAGAACATTAATTTATGAAAAAAACTAATAAAAAAAAATTAGAAGAGTTTATAAGAGTAGATCACGCTGGAGAAAGAGGTGCCATTAAAATTTATGAGGGTCAACTGCTTGCCTTAAATACTATTGTAAAAAATGATGATTTGAAACAAATTATTGGAGAAATGAAGAAGCATGAGGAGGAACATTCAAATTTTTTTGAGGATGAAATAGAAAAAAGAAATATCAAACCAACAAAATTACTACCATTATGGGATTTGCTTGGACTAGGTCTTGGATTTGGTTCAACGATACTTGGAAAAAAAGCAGCGATGTTATGTACGGCCTCTGTCGAGGAGGTAATAGACGAACATTATAAAAGCCAAATTGACCAAATAGAGGGAGATGAAAAGGATTTAAAGGAAAAAATAATAAAATTTAGACAAGACGAATTAGATCATAAAGATATAGCCTACGAGAAGGGTGCTACAAAAAAAGGTGTTTATTCAATTATGGATAAAGTGATTAAAACTGGTTCTAAGGTTGCTATAAAAATCTCTGAAAAAATTTAGTTACGGTTCAAGTTCGACATCCCAATACAAATAGTCCATCCAACTTTTATGTAAAAAGTTAGGTGGAAAATTCTTTCCATTTTTATGAAGATCTTCTGTGGTAGGTTGAAAGGGCCATTGGTTTAATGTCATACCTGAGTTTTTTATTAGTCTTCCTCCCTTTTTAACATTGCAGGAAGAACAAGCTGTTACAACATTATCCCAATTAGTTTTTCCACCTTTTGATCTTGGAAGTAAATGGTCAAAAGTTAATTCATTTTTACTACCACAATATTGGCAGCTAAACTTATCTCTTAAAAATACGTTAAACCTTGTAAAGTTAGGATTTGATTGAGGTCTAATGTATGATTTAAGAGCAATTACACTTGGAAGTTTCATACTAAACGATGGACTTCTGATTTGTCTGTCATAATAACTAACAATAGAAACTCTATCTAAGAAAACAGATTTAATTGAATCTTGCCAGCTCCATAATGAAAGTGGATAATAACTTAAAGGTCTATAATCTGCGTTTAAAACTAACGCTGGACATTTTTCTAGCGAAATATTTTGATCAGAAAGCTCAATCATAAACAAAACATACATTAAATATATTTTTAATCAACTTTACTAATTGTATATTACGGATTTATTAATTAATTATTTTTTTTTTGATAAAGTTTAATGCCGCACTTGATGCTTCTATAGGTATATGGTGATCACAGTTTTTAATCATTAAAGTTTCAATTTTAATTTTATTTCTGATGAAAAAATCTTCAGCTTCAAGTAAACTGTTTGGAGGGACGATTGGATCATTTTCACCATGTATCATTAAAATATTTGTTTTATTTTTAATTCTCGGAGAAAGGTCTTTCATATTTATGATTCTTCCAGAAAACCCTACAATACAACTAAATTCTTTTTCTGATGTTAGACCAATATTTAATGACATCATGCATCCTTGACTGAAACCAGAAACACAAATTTGTGAATATTCTAAATTAAAATAATTGCTTACTTCTGAAATATAACTGTTGAGAACATTTTCTGCCTTTTTTGATTCTTGAAGAGTATATTCTGGATCTTCATTATTTAAATCAAACCATTGAAACCCTGTGGGATTTATACTGCATACTTCATGTGCATCAGGACATAAAAAAACTGTATTTTTTAAAAATCTTTTCCAGTTTAAAGTAAGCATGCTGATATCTTTACCGTCACCTCCATATCCATGAAGTAAAATTATAGCACTTTTAACTTCCTCGTTATTTTCTGGTTTTATTATTGTTGTATTTAATGAAAATTTCATAAATTTTTTGGTAACCAATCAAGTAAAGATTGATCATTAAAGTCAATGTAACCAACAATTCTTCCAACCTCAAAACCATTTCTGTCTATTAGAATTGTTGTGGGTAATCCTCGCAGTTTAAAAAGCTGCGAAAATTCTGGTCCAGATCCTGTAAATATATCTAAATTCTTAATTTTGATTTCATCAAAAAACTGTTTAGATTTATTATAACTTTCGCCACCAATATTTATTGGTATTATATTTATATTTTTGAATTCTTTTAAGGTTTTAAGTTTATCCAAAGATGGCATTTCTTTTTTGCAAGGAGCACACCAAGTGGCCCAGAAATTTATTATCAAGGGATTTGATTTATAATTATTTAAACTTACTTTTTGGCCATCAGATTTAATAAATTCTATATTTTCAATTTTTTTCTTGTCTTTATGCACTATAAGATTCTTAATTTCTGGACGCTCTATTGAATATGAGACGCTAGATGATATTAAGTAAATTATTATTATAAGATAATTAAAAAAAATGATTTTCATAAAATTTAGAACAATTAAATATCATGGGTAAAAATAAAAACAATCAGCCAATTTGGAATACTAGAATTAAAAAGGAAAAAACAAACCTTTTTAAAAAGGTTGGTGGATCAATAGAAATCGATAAAAGATTATTCAGAGAAGATATTGAAGCTTCAATTGTACATGTTGAGATGTTATTTAGACAAAAAATTATAAATTTTAAAATTAAAAATAAAATAGTATGGGGTTTGAATAGAATTAAAAACGAAATTATAAAAAAGAAATTTATTTTTGATGATAAACTTGAGGATATTCATATGAATATAGAAAACAGACTCTTCGAGTTAATTGGAGAAGATGCTGGATATATTCATACTGCAAGATCAAGAAATGACCAAGTAGTCACAGATTTTAAAATTTGGTTAAGAAAAGCTAACAGAGAAATTGTAAAAAATATTGACGTAACAATTAAAAATATTTTAAAAAAAGCAGAAAAAAATGTTGAGACAATTATGCCTGGTTTCACTCACCTAAAAAATGCTCAACCAGTTTCTTTTGCTCATTACTTAATGGCCTACTTAGAAATGTTTAACAGAGATAAAAACAGATTTAAAAATAATTTAGAAGGTCTTAATGAAAATCCTCTTGGTGTAGCTGCATTAACAGGTACTTCTTTTAAAATTGACAGATTTTATACTTCAAAAAAATTAGGTTTTCAAAGACCAACTAAAAACTCAATTGACACAGTCTCTGATAGAGATTTTGTTATTGATTTTCTTTATTCTTGTTCTGCATGTGCTGTTCATATTTCTAGAATTGCAGAGGAATTTATAATCTGGAATTCAGATGCTTTTAAACTTATTAATTTAAACGATAAGATTGTAACAGGATCATCTATTATGCCTCAGAAAAAAAATCCTGATCCTCTAGAATATTTAAGAGGCAAAACAGGCTTTATGTTTGGAAATCTTTTTTCTATGCTTACAACATTGAAAGGTTTGCCTCTGTCTTATTTTAAAGATTTGCAAGATGATAAAGAAATTGTTTTTAAGTCATTTGATCAATTAAAAAATTCTTTGATTATATTAAACGATGTTCTTAAAAATTTTTCGCCAGACAAAAAAAGAATGATTGAACTTGCTGAAAGTGGCTTCATTACAGCTACTGATTTAGCAGATTATATGGTCAGAGAATTAAATTATCCATTTAGAAAGGCCTATTTACAAACAGCTAAAATTATAAATCTTGCTGAAAAAAATAAAAAAAAATTGTCAGAACTTACAATACAAGAGATAAATAAAATTGAAAAAGGTTTAACATCTGATGTTCTAAAAGTATTTGAATTAAAAAAATCTGTTAATTCGAAAGTTTCTTACGGAGGAACTTCTTTCGACAACATTAAGAAGATGATAATAAGTTATAAAAAGAGATAACTATGATTAAAAAAGTAATTCTAATTACTATGTGTATAATTTTATTAACTTCTTGTGGAAGAAAAAATGAACCGAAATATGAGGCTTCATTAAATAACAATGTTACGGGTTATAATAATATAAATAACGTATTTTAAACGCCAAAAAAAAGATGAAATATATCAATAATATTTTTACAGTTGAAAAATCTAAACTCACAAAGGTAATTAACAAATTTGAAACACCAATTTTTTGCTACTCTGAGAAAAAAATAAATGACAATATAAATAATCTTAAAAATAGTTTTAGATCATTTTCTCCAATTATATGTTTTTCAACAAAGTCAAACAGTAATTTAGAAATACTTAAATTGATAAAACGAAATGGATTGGGAGCCGATGTTGTCTCTAAAGGTGAATTAATGATTGCTCTTAAAGCTGGAATTAAACCAAAAAAAATTGTTTTTTCTGGAGTAGGTAAAACTAGGTCAGAATTAACATATGCAATAGATAAAAATATTTTGTTGATTAATACTGAGTCGAAAAGCGAAATATTAGAAATTGAAAATATAGCAAAATCGAAAAATAAAAAAGCAGATATAGGAATTAGATTAAATCCAAATACAGATGCGAAAACGCTTAAACAAATTTCGACTGGTAAAAAAGAAAATAAATTTGGTATTAATGAAAAAACATTAATTGAGGTTTTAAAATATATTAAAGGTTCAAAATTTTTAAATTTAAAATGTTTAAGTGTTCATATTGGAAGTCAAATTCTAGATCATAGACCCTACCAAAAAATGATTAACGTATTAGATAAATTAATAAGAAAAATAGACTTTAATTTTGAATACATAGATCTTGGTGGTGGAATGGGTATTGATTATAACAAGAACAATAAAAAATTTAATTATAAAAAATATAATCAAATAATAAAAAAATTTTTGAAAAAACATAAAACAAAAATTATATTTGAACCTGGTAGATCCATTATAGGTGATACTGCCATATTAATTTCTAAAATTATCTATATAAAAGAAAATCCTAAAAAAGATTTTATCATTGTAGATGCCGCAATGAATGATTTTATGAGACCTGCATTGTATGGTGCAAAGCATAAAATTATTCCATTAAAAAGAACTAATAAAATTATTAAAAAAAGCTATGATTTTGTTGGCCCAATTTGTGAAACTACAGATAAATTCTTGACGACAAATAAATTTCAAAAATTAAATGAGAAAGATTATATTATTATTTGTGATGTAGGAGCATATGGTTCATCATTATCTTCAAATTATAATATTAGACCTAAACCTGCTGAAATATTAATTAAAGGGTCAAAAATAAATATAATTAAAAAAAGACAAAAACTAAAAGATATAATTTAGTTTTTTTACAAAGATGATAAGAAAACTGCTATTTTTATTTTTTTTCTTTCTAGGCATATCTATAATTTCAATATTATTCCTTCCATCGCTTATAATGCCTACTAAAATAGTTTTGTTTGGTGGAAAAATGATGGGAAAATGGGCTGCACTATGCCTTCAAATTTTTTTACAAACAAAAATTATTGTGAAAGGGAAAGATAATATAATTAAAAACGAAAAATTTTTTATTGCTTGCTCTCATCAATCGATGTTTGAGACTTTTTATTTACAAACAATTTTCAATTCACCAATATTTATTTTAAAGCATGAGTTAATCAAAATACCTATTTTTGGTTGGTATTTAAAAAAAATAGGCTCAGTTTCAATTAATAGAAATAAAATTAGTAAGGATAATTTAGGTCTAATTGATAAAATAAAGAATTCTGTAAAAATTTCTGAAAGACCTTTAATTATATTTCCACAAGGAACAAGAGTTTTACCAGGTGAAAAGGTCCCTTTCAAAAAAGGGGTTGGAAGAATTTACGATGAATTAAAAATAAATTGCCAACCTGTGGCCATAAATTCTGGAAATGTTTGGCCAAAAAATGGTAGCCTAATCATGAATAAAACAATAACGATATCAATTCTTACAGGTATAAAACCCGGAATGAGATCAGCAGAATTTACAAGTTACATAGAAGATAGAATCTATAATGAATTGAATTCTATGAATTAACCCTTCATGGGCATTACAACATAAATACTATCATAATCAGCTGGATCTCTTATTAACGCTGGCGAGCCTGTATCCTTTAGATAAATCTCTATATGATCTCCATCCAGTTGAGAAGCAACATCAATTAAATATCTAGAATTAAAGCTTATATCAAGCTCATGATCAAACTTAACACTTAAACTTTCTTTACCATCACCACTATTTGTATTGTTAACTGAAAGATCAAGATTATCTTTTGATAGATTAAATTTTACACCATCTTTTTTATCTAAAGAAACTGAAGCAACTCTATCTACCGAATTCAAAAATGATTTTAAATCTACTTCTAATTTTTTTTGGTTTTCTTTTGGTATTACCTGTACGTAATTTGGAAATTTTCCATCAATAAGCTTGGATATCAATATACTATTATTAATTTGAAATTTAATTTTTGATTTTATATTTGATATTTTAACTTCGCCCTCATAGTCCTCTAGTAATGAGCAAAGTTGAAAAATAGTCTTTTTTGGTAAAATTATCTGATCAAATTGAACTTTATTTTGTAATCTAATCTTAGAAATAGACATTCTATGACTGTCAGTAGCTGCAGCTGTTAAGAAATTTTTATCTTCAACTTCTGTCTGATGTAAAAAAATTCCACTTAAATAATGTCTTGTTTCATCGTTAGATACTGAAAATTTACATTTATTTAAAAGTTTTAGTAGCTCTTTTGATTTAATCGAAAACTCATTTTCATTAAAATTTTCATCTGTTAATGGAAATTCTGAAGCACTTATACAATTTAAATTGAAAACAGATTTATCAGACTCTAAGTGCAATTTATTTTCACTAGGATTAGAAAAGTTAATTTTACTCCCAGATGAAAACTTTCTAACGATATCATACATTATTGATGAAGATGAAGTAGTTTTACCCTCTTCTATTATTTCGACATTTGGAATTTGATGAATAAAAATCAAATCAAGATCGGTAGCTGTAATTGTTAGCTTTCCATTACTTACGTCCAATAATACATTTGAAAGTATCGGTAATGTACTTCTTTTTTCAATTACACCTTGACAATAATTTAAAGATTTTTGAAGATCTTGTTGATTTAAGCTAAACTTCATTTTCTTTATTATACAAAATCTTATTTTTTAAACTATCAATATTGATATTTAATTCGCTATCCTCTTTCCTTAATCTCTCTATGGTTTTAACGGAGTGAATTACGGTTGTATGATCTCTATTGGAAAAGGATCTACCTATTTCAGGTAAAGATTTGGATGTTAACATTTTAGCGAGATAAATTGCAGTTTGCCTAGGTCTAACAAGATATCTTGATCTTCTTGGAGAAAGCATTTCATTTTTGCTAATTTTATAAAATTTACAGACTATTGTTTGGATTGTATCAATATCTACCTTATTTTCAGTGAGGTTAAGTAAATCTTTTAAAACAATTTTAACTTCTGATAAGCTTGGGACTTTATTATAAATCCTAGTAAAAGACACAATCCTATTTAGTGCACCAACTAATTCTCTAATACTGGTTTTAATTTCTGTACTAATAAATTTTTGTATTTCCTCAGAAATAATAACTTGATTTGAGTATGATAATTTTAACTCTTCGGTTTTAGATTTAATAATTTTATATCTAAGCTCATAGTCAGGATTTTGAATATCAACAACTAAGCCTCCAGAAAATCTAGATTTTATTCTTTCTTGAATTCTTGACAATTTATTAGGTGGTCGATCTGCAGAGATTATTATCTGTGAATTTTTATCTAATAAAGCATTAAATGTATGAAAGAATTCTTCTTGCATTGCTTCTTTGCCATTCATAAACTGAATATCATCAATTAGTAAAATATCTGTATTTCTAAAATACTCTTTAAACTTAACCATCTCATTTGATTTTATGGACTTAACAAATTGGTACATGAATCTTTCTGCAGATATAAACATTACTTTATTCTTTTCTTTCAATTCTAAACCAATTGCATTTAATAAATGAGTTTTTCCCATTCCTACTCCACCATATAAGTATAACGGATTATAATGCGCTATATCTTTTGAAACTTTTTTTGATGCTTCAAATGCTAGTTTATTACTTCCTCCAGTTATAAAATTTTCAAAATTTTTATTTGGATCAATTCTGTTATATTGAAGGTAAGAGTCTTTTATAAATGAAACATTATCATTATTAGTTTCAATAGAATTTTGAGATGATACATTTGACTCTTTTATTTCGATATTTTTGTTATCTTTTATAGTGAATTCAATCCTAACTAAGTCTTTTTTGTATTCTTTTATTATCTGTAATATTTGGTCTAAATATCTTGATACTATCCAGTCTCTAATAAATCTCGTTGAAACTGAAAATAAAATATAATTATGGAATTCTTCAACTAACTCAATTTTTTTTATCCAGCTCTCAAAAATCTCGTTACCAAATTTTTCGCGCATTTCATTTTTGACATTTTGCCAATCAATCTTCTTTTCGAGTGCTTTATTGTTTTGTAAATTATTTTTCATGAGGGAATTCCACTTAAGACTTATAAAAATTTAATGCAATAAGTTTATTCATAAAAACAAAAATAAATAAAATTTATGATTGAATAAATTTGTGATTGAATTTTTTAAAAACTTTTTTTTCAACCTAGTCGGGTACGAGATTTTAAATTTAAAATTTTACTAAATCTATATCTAGTGATTTTTGAAATTAAACTTTCAGATGTAGTAAATTATTAATAAATTGTACGCTTAAGTTGTATACAAAAAAAAATTTACTTATTAGAGGTTGTTACAAAGAATTAATTTTTTTTGTAATTCTCGATACGTTTCTTGAGGCGTTTTGTCTTTTAATGATTCCTGTTTTTGCAATTGACATTAACTCAGAATTTAGCTTGGGCAGAAATGCTAGAGCTTCTTTTTTATCTTTTTTTTCAATTATTGAGTTCATTTTCTTTAACGCACTTCTAAAACGACTCTTTCTAGACCTATTAACGGCTGTTTGTCTTTTAATTTTTCTAGTTCGTTTAATTGCTGATTTCGTATTTGCCATAAGCGAGTGTGTATATCTTCAGATAATGATTGGGTCAATACAATAATTGCTTATTTTTGACATAAATTACAAAAAAAACTAGACCTATTTGAAATAAATTTTTTATGTATTGTTCCTTTACAATTATATTTTAAACATTTTTTATTTTCTCTTTGGTAAACGTTAAAATTTTTTTGAAAAGAACCTTGGTCTCCACTTGTATTAAAAAAGTCTCTGATACTTGATCCTCCTTTTTCAATTGCTTTTCTTAAAACTACTTTTGAAAAATGAGAGATTTTTTGACAGTCACTTAAACTAAGTAAGCTTACCTCCTTAGACGGTAAAATCTTACATAAAAACAATATTTCACTTGCATAAATGTTACCAATTCCTGAAACAAAATTTTGATCAATTAAAAAATTCTTAATATTTTTTTTTTTATTTTTAAAATAATTGAAAATATAATCCTTATCAAATAAAGGATCAAAAGGTTCTGGTCCATACTTTTTAAAATTATTATTTATTTGTTCATCGTTTTTAAAATAGGAAAAATAGCCAAATCTTCTAGGATCATTATAAATTAGTTTAAAGTTATCAATTTTGATTTCTACATGGTTATGCTTTTTGGGTAACAAAGGAGAATGATAAAAACTGGTATTTGTTATGGAATTTTTTTTACTAGATTTACTAATTAAATGAATAGTTCCCGACATCCCAAGATGTATCATTAAATTAGAGCTATCCTCAAATTTGAGTATTAAATGTTTTGAAAACCTATCTACTTTAATAATTTTTTTTTTTATTATATTTTTTTCAAAATTTTTTGGGATCTTAAACCTTAAATTTCTATTTTTTATTAATATGTCTCTAATAATCTTTCCTGTAATACTCTTATTCAAAGATTGTTTGACAATTTCTACTTCTGGTAATTCAGGCATTTCATACTATATTAGGGTTTTAATATAATTTATATGCAACAAAATCTTCAAAATAAAGCAGGACTTGTCGAAGGAGTATTTAATAAAGTCTATGATAAATATGATTTGATGAACGATTTTATGTCATTTGGAATTCATAGACTTTGGAAAAAAAACCTTATGAATTGGATGAGTCCAACAAAAGGCAGGAAGTATTTAGATGTTGCTTGTGGAACTGGTGATTTAGGAAAATTATTTTTAGATTATACTGATAAGAATGGAGAAATTACCTCTTCAGACTCTAACAACAAAATGATTGAAAAAGGCAAAAAAAGACTAAGTAGGTATAAAAATATAAAATGGGTTGTTGCAGAGGCAGAAAAACTGCCATTCGAAAATGACACTTTTGATTTTTATACAATTAGTTTTGGTTTAAGAAATACAAAAAATTTAGGTAAATCTTTATCAGAAGCCTATAGAGTTCTTAAACCTGGTGGAAGATATATGTGTTTAGAGTTTTCAAAAATTCAAAATTCTAATTTAGATTTTTTATACAAAAATTACTCGAAATTAATTCCTCACATAGGAAAAGCAGTTGTTGGTGATAAAGACCCTTATGAATATTTGACTAAAAGTATAGAAGAATTTGTTAATCAGGAAGAATTGATAGATTTAATGAAAGGAAATAATTTTAAAAATTGTTCATATAGAAATTTATCTGGCGGGATAGTAGCTATTCATTCTGGTTGGAAAATATAATGTTCAAAAAATTAATTACATTATTTAAACTCGGTAGAAAACTCGCTAAATCTGATGTTTTAAGTATTTTATCAAAATTTAATAAACCACCTTTATTTATAAGTGTAATATTTAAATTACTTTCCCTTTCCTTTACTAAAAAAGATGAGTCATTTGATAATTTAAGTGAAGGCGAAAAATTATCTAATTCATTAGCATCTATGGGTACAACATTTATTAAACTCGGCCAATTTTTAGCCACGAGGCCTGATATAATAGGAGATAGATTGTCTAGGGAACTAGAAAATTTACAAGATAAACTTCCACCTTTTTCACAATCCAAAGCTAAAGAAATGATTAAAAAAGATTTAGGTGATGAACTATATAATTCAATAATTAATATAAGTGAGCCAGTTGCGGCTGCTTCAATTGCCCAAGTACATAAAGCTCAAATTAACGATAATGGAGTTATTAAAAATGTAGCAATAAAAATATTAAGACCAGATATAAAAAAAATTTTTAACGAAGAAGTGGATGCTTTGATGCTTTTTGCCTACATCATTGAGTCATTAATCAAGAAAACTAAACGATTAAAACTAGTTGAAGTAGTTTTTTTATTGAAAGAAATTACCAGTCTTGAGATGGATTTAAGATTTGAAGCCGCTGCAGCTAACGAATATGCAGAAAATACCAAAAATGATGCGGGTTTTGAAGTTCCTAAAATCTATTGGGACTATACAAGTGAAAATATAATGACGCTTGATTGGATTGACGGTGTGTCAATTAGAGAGACAGAAGAGCTAGAGAAAAGATCTATTGATACAAAAAAAATTGCTACTGATATAATTCAACATTTCTTAAGGCATGCAGTAAGAGATGGCTTTTTTCACGCAGATATGCATCAAGGAAATATTTTTGTAAATGAAAGTGGTCAAATTGTTCCTATAGATTTTGGTATCATGGGAAGGCTAGATAATGTCAGTAAAAGATTTTTAGCCGAAATTTTATTTGGTTTTATACAAAGAGATTATAAAAAAGTTGCAGAGGTACATCTTGCAGCAGGACTAGTCCCGAATAATGTACCTGTCAATGATCTTGCTCAAGCATTAAGATCAATTGGTGAACCTATTTTTGGTCACTCTATAAAAAATATTTCAGGAGGTAAGCTTTTAAAACAACTATTTGACGTTACCGAAAAATTTAATATGCAAACGCAACCTCAGTTACTTATGTTACAAAAAACAATGGTAGTAGTTGAAGGAGTTGCAAGAAGATTAAATCCTGAAACAAACATATGGGAAACATCCAAACCTGTTCTAGAAAAATGGCTAAAAGAAACAAAAGATCCTATAAATTCAATGAATGAAACATTAAAAGACTCTGTGGAAGTATTAAAACGTCTTCCAAATTTACCTCAAGTAATGGATAAAGCAAACCAAGCCCTTAATTACCTTGCAAATGGTCAAATACCACAAAATTCGAATTCTTATAATGAATTAAATACTAAAAAAGAAGAAATGAAGTCATTTAGAAACCAGTCTATTATTGGCTTATTATCTCTTGTAATTTTAACCCTATTGGTATTTTAATTCTCCTCATGAAAAATAAAAAAATACTTCTAATCATATGTGGTGGCATATCTGCTTACAAAAGCTTAGAAGTAATAAGAGGTTTAAAAAAAAGAGATGTAAGTATTAAAACAATACTTACAAAAAGTGGTAAAAACTTTGTAACACCTCTATCTATTTCATCACTTTCGCAAGAAAAAGTATATGAAGATATATTCAGTGCAGAAAATGAGGCTGAAATGGATCATATTTCACTTTCTAGATGGGCAGATTTAATTTTAATTGTGCCTGCAACAGCAAATACAATCTCAAAATTAAGTTATGGTTTAACTGACGACCTAGCTAGCACTGTCGTTTTAGCATCTGATAAACAAGTGTTTTTGGTCCCAGCTATGAATGTCAGAATGTGGGAACACAAATCAACTAAAGATAGTTTGTCAAAATTAAAAAGTTATGGTTATAGGATAATTGGCCCAGAAATTGGGGATATGGCTTGTGGAGAGTATGGAAAAGGCAAAATGTCAGAACCTTCATATATATTAGATACTATAGAAAATTATTTTAAGAATATTGAAAAAAATAAAAAATATAAGGCATTAGTTACAGCTGGACCTACTCAAGAGTTTATAGATCCAGTAAGATTTATAACTAATAAATCAAGTGGAAAACAAGGTTATGAAATAGCCAAATCATTAAGAGATAATGGTTTTGAAACAACACTTATTTCTGGAGAAACAAATTTAGACCCAGTTGAGGGCGTTAAATTTATTTCAGTTAAAACTGCAGAAGAAATGTTTAGGGAAACTCTCAGCAATTTACCTACTGATGTTGCTATTTTTAATGCAGCAGTAGCTGATTTTAAAGTTAAAGAGATTAAAAGTGAAAAAATTAAGAAAAGTGAACATTTGGATCTTAAGTTAGAAAAAAATATTGATATTTTATCAAACATATCAAATCATAATTCTCTTAGACCAAAAATTACAATTGGATTTGCAGCAGAATCACAAAATCTTGAGACAAATTCAAAGAGAAAATTAGACCAAAAAAACTGCGATTGGATTATTGCAAATGATATTTCTGATAAAACAATAGGTTTTGACTCAGATGATAATGAAGTTTCTATATTTTATAAAAATAAAAAAAGTGAAAAGTTATTAAAGAAAAACAAATCTTTAATAGCATCTGAGATAGTAGATAGAGTTATCTCTGAGCTTAATTAAGTAATGGTGAAGGTTTTATTTAAGAGACTTAACCAAAAAGCAAAACTTCCAAGTTATAAAACTAGTGGATCTTCGGGTATGGATCTGATGGCATGTATAGATAAACCTATAACAATCAAATCAAATGAGTCGATGTTGATACCAACAGGTATTGCAATTGCAATTCCTGAAGATACAGAGGTTCAAATTAGACCAAGATCTGGTCTTGCCGCAAAATCAAGTATTAGCGTACTAAATACACCAGGTACAATTGATAGTGATTATAGAGGAGAGCTAAAGATTATTTTATTTAACCATGGTAAAGACGAATTTACTGTCAATGATGAAGATAGAGTTGCTCAAATGGTTTTAATGCCTATTTTAAAAGTAGAAATTGAAGAAACAAATGAATTACCAGAGACAATCAGAGGATCTGGAGGATTTGGATCTACTGGTAAATAGTAAATGTTTAGTAACAAGGACCTAGAGCGATATTCAAGACAGATTATTTTAAAGAAAGTTGGAGTTTTAGGTCAAAAGAAATTTCAAAATGCAAAAGTTTTGGTTGTTGGGTGTGGTGGCTTAGGGACACCTGTTATTGATTTACTTTGTCGAGCAGGTATTGGTGAAATTGGCATGATGGACCATGATAAAGTGAGTATATCAAATCTACATCGACAAGTTATGTTCACTTCTGATGATGTTGGAAAATATAAAGTTAATATTTTAAAAAAAAAAATTAATAAAATTAATAAAAAGGTAAAAGTAAAAACATATAGAGTTAAAGCAGAAGATAAAAATTTAGCAAAAATTCTTAAACAATATGATGTTATTGTTGACGGTACAGATAATTTTAAAGCAAAATTTCTTTTAAATAAATTTTCGTTAAAATATAAAAAAAAACTTATTATTGGAGCTATAAGTAAATTTGAAGGACATATTTTTACATTTGATTTTAGTTTAAAAAAAAGTCCCTGTTTGAAATGTTTCTACCAAGGAGAGCCAGCAGAAGGAGTTTTGGATTGTGAAACAGATGGTATATTGGGATCAACTGCAGTTATTACAGGCAGCCTACAAGCTAATGAGGTTTTGAAGACAATATTAAATGTTGGTAAAAATTTAAATTCTCATATTTTCATAATAGATTTATTAAATCTTAAATTTAGGAAAGTATTATTTAGAAAAAAAAAAGGATGTATATGCGAAAATATTTAATATTTTCATTTCTTTTTCTTTTACCATTTTCATCGATTGCTCAAGAAAATAATTATTTTCTTATGTTAAAAAATAAAAAAGTAAATGTTAGATACGGTCCAAGCTTTGATTATCCAATTAAATATGTATATAGAATGATTGAGTTACCTCTGAAAGTAATCGATAAAAAAGAAAATTTCAGAAGAGTTATCGACCATAAAAAAAATAGTGGTTGGATTCATATTTCACAATTGAGGAATTCACGCTCAATAATCACCAAATCTGAAAAGATTCTATTTAAAAACCCAACAAAATACTCAAAACCATTAGCTAAATTGGATGAGGGTCGTCTTTTAAAAGTTATTAAATGCGAGGAAAAATGGTGTAATATTAGGACAGGCGATTACTCAGGCTGGATTATGAAAGATGATAATATATGGGGTATCGTTAATTAAAGTCTGCAGAAAGAGCTTTGATATTTTCCTCTGAAAATTTAGTCGTGTGTGAATACTCCTTGTGATCAATGCCAACTTCAATTGAATTACTTTGGTCTTTGAACTTATTTACCTGATCATCTGAAAATTGAAAATGTATAAACTGAACCGAAGATGCTTTTCCATCATCTGAAGTTCTATCAACATCCATTTCTGGAACTGCATAAATTTTTTCATCTCCAACTTTAATAAATATATTATTTTCAACACCACCTAACTTGCCAAGAAACTCAGCTCTAATGATGGGGTTGTCTATCTCAAACATCAGAGTGGCAACTAGCTCTTTGCCATTGGGGATAAGAGGATTATATGCAGCAAGTTCATCTGCAACTTGTTCATCTCCACCCTTTTCGATGTAAAGCATTTCTTGTACCTGAGCTATCATTGTTTCATAACATTCAAAATAAAATGTTGCATAAGGCCCTAAAAGAATTCTTCTATTTTTTTTAAACTCAACTAATTCTTTTCTCATTTGTCTTCTAACCTTTGAGTATGCATCTAAAGGAAGAAGATCTTCTTTTGTAATAATTTTTTGTTCTTTTGACATTCTATAATCCATAACTTTTTGAGACTATCTCAATTGGATGCACAGCTTCATCACTTACGATGTTTGTGTCATCAGCTAGCTGTTTAATATGTTTACCAGCCAATGGACAGTCAGATGCCATATATTTATTATTTTTTCTTTTAACAGTACTTGCGGTAGTTTTGCCCACCTTGTTTGCTATATCATGAGTTTCTTTCATAATACCAAAAGTTCCTCCATGACCTGCGCATCTTTCAACAACATCTAATTTAATATTTGGAATTAATTTAAGCATATCTCTTGCCTTGTTACCCATATTTTGTGCTCTAGCATGACAAGCATTATGTACTGTTACTCCGCCATCAATTTCTTTCAAACCATCTACCAATCCTTCTTTATTGGCAATATCCATAACATATTCATCAATATCGAGTGTATTTTTTGAAAGTTTATTAATTATTCCATCGTTTGGCATTAACAGAGGCCATTCAAACTTTAACATTAAACCACAACTTGCGGTTAAGGTTATTACTTTATAACCCTTTTCGACATATTTGATTAATTCTCTAGAAACTAACTCCGCTTGCTTTGTAACTTGATTTAAATCTGCTTGTTCCAGATAAGGCATACCACAACAACCTGGATAAGAGTGCTCTACTTCTACATTATTATGATGAAGTACTTTTAAAGCTGCTTCTCCAGTTTTTTTCTTATTAAAATTAACAAAACATGTGGAATAAATTACAACTTTTCTTTCTTTGTATTTTGGTAAAATATTTTTTTTAAATTTTTGAAAATAATTTGCGAATGTTTCTTTATTATATTTTGGCAAAATAACTCTTTTATCAATTCCTGTAAAAAATTCTAAAACTTTTCTAGCAAATATATTTTTTACGTTGGTAATCCAATTTATGAAAAAGCTAAAAAATATTCCTATTTTAGAATTTCTATCAATTTGTGTTAATTGATTGGCAGTTTTCGAAACATCACCATTTTTTCTTTGAGCCGTTCTATATCTCAACATTAAATGAGGAAAATCTAAATCAAATTCGTGTGGTGGCACATAAGGACATTTAGTCATAAAACACATGTCACATAAAGTACAAGCATCAACAACTGGCTTAAACTTATCACTTGAAAGATCTGATACTTCACCTCCTTCTGTTTCGTCAATATAGTCAAATAATTTTGGGAAGCTGTCACATAAATTAAAACATCTTCTACATCCATGACAAATATCAAAAACTCTTCTCATCTCCTGATCAATTTTCTCAGGATTAATAAAATCAGGATCCCTAAATTTTAATGGGTGCCTTATAGGTGCTTGTGTACCGCCTTCTTTACTCATAAATATTTTTAGATATGGTTTTTGTGGACGAGAGGGTTCGTCCACAAATTTTGTTTAAGCGATGCTTTCTAAAGTCTTTTGAAATTTACCAGCGTGCGATTTTTCAGCTTTTGCTAAAGTCTCAAACCAGTCAGCTATTTCATCAAAACCTTCATCTCTAGCTGTCTTAGCCATTCCAGGATACATATCTGTGTATTCATGAGTTTCACCTTGAATTGCTGACTCAAGATTTGCTTTAGTTTCACCAATTGGTTTACCAGTTGCTGGATCACCAACTTCTTCCAAATATTCTAAGTGACCGTGCGCGTGTCCAGTTTCACCTTCAGCAGTTGATCTAAATACAGCCGCTACATCGTTAAAACCTTCAACATCCGCTTTTTGAGCAAAATAAAGATATCTTCTGTTTGCTTGACTTTCGCCAGAAAATGCTTCCTTTAAATTTTCCTCTGTTTTACTACCTTTTAATGACATTTTTACTCCTTGTTTTAATAATGATTCTAAAGTGGTTTATATATAGAGGATTAATAATAAGTCAACAGTTTAGAATAAATATAATTTATTATTTAAACTATTGATATTATTAAATTATTTTTGCGATTGATTATCACTTACAATTTTAGCGATAACTTCTACTGATTTTATTTTTTTTCCTGGAATAGTTCTCTTAATTTTAACCTCATCAACATCATCTTGATGAATATCAATCAGTTTATTTTCGTCTTCATCGAAGAAATGGTGGTGGTGAGTTATATTTGTATCGTAGTAACTTTGTGAAGCATTTAGAGGAATCTCTTTTAAATAACCCTTTTTGATAAATGCATGAACCGTGTTGTAAACAGTTGCTAAAGAAACCTTAATATTTGCTTGATTTTCAATGATTTTAACTAGTTCTTTAATAGTAAAGTGAAAGGTTCTATCAGTATCAAATAACACCTCACAAATTTTAATTCTTTGTTTTGTAAGTCTCAATCCTGAATTTCTTAATTTGTCTATATATCGTTCGGTGTAAGCCATTACTAATTATAATTATTCTAAAGAATATCTATATTATAATGTTTGTAAATCAAGTAATAAGATTAAAATTATGAAAAAAAGTTCCTTCAATTATGACGATTTAATTAGTTGCGCAAATGGTGAACTTTTTGGCCCTGGAAACGCAAAATTACCTTCTCCACCAATGCTAATGTTTGATAGAATTACAGAAATTAGTGAAAAAAATGGAGCCTTTAACAAAGGGTTGATGAAGGCTGAACTTGATATTAAAGATAATTTGTGGTTTTTTGGTTGTCACTTTAAAGAAGATCCAGTGATGCCAGGATGTTTAGGTTTAGATGCAATGTGGCAACTGGTTGGGTTTTACTTAGGATGGCTTGGAAATCCTGGAAGGGGAAGAGCCTTAGGAGTAAGCACAGTAAAATTTACAGGAGAGGTTTTAAAAAATGTCAAAATGGCGACATATATTATTGATATGAAAAGAATATTGATTAAAGGTGAAACAACAGTTGGGCTAGCAAATGGTATTCTTCTTGCAGACGGCAAGAAAATATATTCTGCAGATAGTTTAAAAGTAGGATTATTTAAATGATGAGAAGAGTAGTAATTACAGGTTTAGGAATTGTTTCATGTCTTGGTAATAATCAAGAAGAAGTTCATCAATCTTTATTAAATACAAAATCAGGAATTTCTTTTTCTGAAGAATACAAAGAACATAATCTAAAAAGTCATATTCATGGAAAGCCTAATATTAAACTTGAGGATCATATAGATAGAAAAACAATTAGATTTATGGGATCAGGATCAGCTTACAATTATATCGCCATGAAAGAAGCAATAGAGGACTCTGGATTAGACGACACTGATGTAAGTAATTTTAAAACAGGAATTGTTATGGGTTCGGGTGGACCTTCAATTGAAAATGTTATTTTAGCAGCAGATAAAACTAGAGCTAAAACACCAAAATTAATGGGACCGTTTATAGTTCCAAGAACAATGGCAAGTACTGCCTCAGCAACACTTGCTGTTCCATTTAAAATTAAAGGAACAAACTATACAATGAGTTCAGCCTGTGCAACTAGCGGACATTGTATTGGAAATTCTATGGAACTTATTCAGATGGGAAAACAAGATGTTGTTTTTGCAGGTGGCAGCGAAGAGATACATTGGGCAATGACAGCTATGTTCGATGCGATGACAGCATTATCTTCAAAATATAATGATACACCTGAGAAAGCATCAAGAGCTTATGATAAAACTAGAGATGGTTTTGTAATTGCTGGAGGTGCAGGGGTTTTAGTTCTTGAGGAATATGAACATGCTAAAGCTAGAGGAGCTAAAATATACGCAGAATTAACTGGTTATGGAGCAACTTCAGATGGATATGATATGGTGGCACCATCTGGTGAAGGTGCAGTAAGATGTATGCAAATGGCTATGACAACTTCAAAAAATAAAGTAGATTATATAAATACTCATGGAACTTCTACTCCAGTTGGAGATATTACTGAACTAAATGCTGTTAAAGAAGCTTTTGGAAGTGAAATTCCAAAAATTAGCTCAACCAAATCTTTATCAGGTCACCCTCTGGGAGCTGCATCAGTCCATGAAGCAATATATTGTTTAATTATGATGAAAAATAACTTCATTACCGGGTCAGCTAACATAAGTGAAATGGATGATGAGGCTAAAAAATTTCCAATAGTTGCTAAAACAGAAACAGAAGTAACATTAAATACTGTCATGTCTAATAGTTTTGGTTTTGGTGGAACAAATGCAACTCTAGTATTTGAGAAAGTTTAATAAATGTCATTAATGAAGGGTAAAAAAGGACTAATAATGGGTGTTGCTAACGAAAGATCTATTGCTTGGGGTATTTCTCAAAAACTTTCAGAGGCAGGTGCTGAATTAGCTTTTACATATTTAGGTGATGCTCTAAAAAAAAGAGTAATTCCTCTTGCAGAAAAACTAAATTCGAATGTTACTTTTAGCTGTGATGTTGAAAAAAAAGATGATGTAATAAAATTATTTAGGGATGTTAAATCCCAATGGGGAGAGATTGATTTTGTTGTTCACGCAATCGCTTTTTCTGATAAATCTGAACTTTCGGGAGAATATCTAAATACAACAAGAGAAAATTTTCTAAGAAGCATGCTGATTTCATGCTTTTCATTTACTGAGGTTGCAAAAGAAGCTTCAAAAGTCATGAAAAATGGAGGAAGTATGATAACTCTTAGCTATGAAGCTAATAAAGCAATCCCTAATTATAATGTAATGGGTGTTTGTAAGGCTGCTTTGGAGTCTAGTGTGAAGTATTTAGCAAGAGATTTGGGTGCTAGAGGGATAAGAGTTAATGCAATAAGTGCAGGTCCAATTAAGACTTTGGCGGCATCAGCTATCGGAGATGCAAAATTTTTATACAAATGGAATGCTGATCATTCATTTTTAAAAAGAAATGTAGATAACATCGATGTTGGAAACTCAGCATTATATCTTCTTAGTGATATGGCAGGTGGTGTTACAGGTGAAATTCACTATGTTGATGCTGGCTATAATAAAGTAGGTATGCCAGATCCTAAAAATATATCTTAAAAGTTTGTTATTATGCTAATTTTAGTTTGGTTTGTAGTTTGTATAATATTTATTTTTGTTCAATTAATTCTTGAGGGTTCTGGACATGCACTTGAAGTTTTTGCCCTATTGACTGCTATAGCTTTATTTTTAATAAATAAGCTTGGAAAAAAGAATAAATAACTAACAAATAATTATTGTGAAAAGAAAGTTTTTGAAAATTGCTGGGGCTTCTATATTAGGTTTTATATTTTATCCATTAACTTCATTAGCAAATAACATTGTGGGTTTTAAAAAAAAATTAAAAAAAGATGAGAGTGAATATAATATAATTAATCCTGATCTTACAAATGAACAAAAAATAATAATGTTTGAAGAGGGTACTGAACGTGCTGGAACTAGTGAATTAAATTATGAGAAAAGAAAAGGGTCATATCATTGTGCAAATTGTGGTGTAAAATTATTTGAGTCTGTTAAAAAATTTGACAGTGGAACTGGTTGGCCATCTTTTACAGAGGCATTACCTGGCGTATTTGTAACAAAAACTGATTATTCATTTGGAATGAAAAGAACTGAATATTCTTGTGCAAACTGCGGTGCTCATCATGGTCATGTTTTCAATGACGGGCCTGATGGTGGAAAAAGATATTGTAGTAACGGTCTTTGCTTGCTTTTCGTACCGGAGAGTTAGTAATTAATGGGCGTTTTGTTGTCCGACCCAAATCAATACATAACATAATATATGACTTTTTTGAAAGGTACATAGTAGGGTACATAGTTAATCTAGGATTTCTTTGTGATGACTTTGTAATTGAGGTTTCTTTCTGATATGTAATTCTCAAGTGAAATTAAATTGGATTATTTTTGTAACTGGATGGATGTCATTCAGAGCAGTTGGGTCAGGTTTGTTTTTGTTTTGGATCTTTACTGAAAATGAGCGTTCTGCACCATCTGAATGGATAGTTCCTTTTGTGGGCGACTTTTTTATTGGGATAACTGCTTTATTTTTAGTTTACCACATTATAAAAAAACCAAGCACTATACTATGGGGTCTTTTGCTGTCTTGGAATGTGATTGGTTTGTTAGATTTAATCCACGCAATAAATGTAAGTTTTGCTGCTCCTTATGGACCTATACCAGAAATAGGATTTAATGAATTGACAGTAAGATCTATTTTAATTTTAAATACTTTATTACAGATTTCTTGTATTTACCTATTGTTTCAAAAAGACATAAAAGAATATTTTAAAAAAATAAAATTTTGAGTTTTGAAGGTATGGTACATAGTCAGTACATAGTCTTTTTAAAAATAATTATCGTTGATAGAGAAAGATAATAAATTATTTAAGGGGCGTTCTGTTTCCTTATCAGTCTGCCCTATGTCGCAGAATATAACACATTTTTAAAAGTGTATGCAAAAAGTGTATGCAACTGAATTTTACAAAAACAAGAGGAAGCAAAGGGAAATTAAAAAAGTGGGACGTTCTGTTGCCAGGTACCCCATAAAAAAACCCCCAGAACATTCATTCCAGGGGTTTAGAATTTTAATTTATGTTACTGATTATTCAGCAGCTTGTTTCATGGAAAGTTTAACTTTACCTCTATCAAAACCAATCACTTTAACTTTTACTTCGTCTCCCTCTTTGACTACGTCAGTAACTTTTTCTACTCTTTTAGGGGCAAGTTCTGAAATATGAACAAGACCATCCTGTTTACCTAAGAAATTAACAAAAGCACCAAATTCCATAATTTTCATAACTTTCCCGCTATAAATTTTATTTAATTCAGCTTTAGCAGTTATATCTTTAATCATTTGCATAGCAATATTTCTAGACTCTTCATCAGGAGCAGCAACTGTTACTACACCTTCGTCATTAACATCAACTTTAGCACCTGATTTTTCAACAATCTCTCTGATAGTTGCTCCACCTTTTCCAATAACAGCTGCAATATCTTTTTTATCAACAGTTACTTGTTCCATTTTTGGAGTATGTTTTCCAACATCAGCTCTAGACTCGCTTAAAGCTTTATTCATTTCACCAAGAATATGAATTCTTCCATCTTTAGCTTGATTTAGGGCCTGCTCCATTATTTCAAATGTAATACCTGTAATTTTAATATCCATTTGTAATGATGTAATTCCATCTTTAGTTCCAGCAACTTTAAAGTCCATATCACCCAAATGATCTTCATCGCCCAAAATATCAGACAAAACGCTAAAATCATCACCTTCTTTAATTAAACCCATTGCAATACCTGCAACTGGCTCTTTTATTGGAACACCTGCATCCATAAGTGCAAGAGATGCTCCACAAACAGACGCCATTGAAGAAGATCCATTAGACTCAGTTATCTCTGATACAATTCTAAAAGTATATGGGAAAGATTCTCTTGATGGTAATGAGGAATTAATTGCTCTCCATGCTAATTTTCCATGACCAACTTCCCTTCTACCAGTTCCAATTCTTCCAGTTTCACCAACTGAAAATGGAGGAAAGTTATAATGAAGCATAAATCTTTCTCTATGTTGTCCATCTAAACTTTCTAAACGTTGTTCATCATCAGAAGTCCCTAGAGTGGTAACAACAATTGCTTGGGTTTCGCCTCTAGTAAATAATGCTGAACCGTGAGCCCTTGGTAGAACTCCAACTTCACACATTATTGGTCTAACATCAGCAAGACCTCTTCCATCAATACGATTTTTATTTTTTAAAATATCTGTTCTTACTATAGATTTTTCCAAATTTTTGAGTTGTGAGTTTACATCTAGGTCTGAGTAACTCTCATTTTCTTCATAAAGCTTTTTAGCTTTTTCGGTAATTTCCGAAATTTGATTAGATCTATCTTGTTTATCTCTAGTGGAGAATGCTTTCTTTAAATCTTCTGTAAATTCTTCTTCTAATTTCTCTTTTACTTCTGAAAGATCTTTTTTCTCAACTGTCCATTCAGGCTTTCTACATTCTTTTGCTAGTTCCTCGATCATTTCTATTACTGGAACAAATCCTTCATGTCCAAACTTAACTGCGTTTAACATTTCTTCTTCTGTAAGACCATTTGCTTCTGACTCGACCATCAAAACTGCATCTTTAGTTCCAGCTACAACAAGATCTAGCTTAGATTTTTCTAATTCTATTTTAGATGGGTTAAGGACGTACTTTCCTTCAATAAAGCCAACTCTAGAAGCTCCAACAGGACCCATAAATGGCATTCCCGAAATAGCTAGGGCTGCTGACGAAGCAGTAATTGCTAAAATATCAGGTTGATTTTCTGCATCATATGAAATCACTGTTGGTAACAACTGTACTTCATTTTTAAATGCATCTGGAAATAACGGTCTTATAGGTCTATCAATTAATCTTGAGATTAATGTTTCGCTTTCAGTTGGTCTTGCCTCTCTTTTAAAATATCCTCCTGGTATTTTTCCACCTGCATAATACTTTTCCTGGTAGTTTACAGATAAAGGAAAGTAATCCATATCTGGGTTTACTTTCTTTGCACCAACAACTGTTGCTAAGATAACTGTTTCACCACATTGAGCTACAATTGCTCCATCAGCTTGTCTTGCTATTTTTCCAGTCTCTAAACTTAATTTTTTTCCACTTACTTCTATTTCTTTTTTTACTACTTTAAACATTTACTTCCTTAAATTTAATTTTGTTAAAACTGATTTATAAGACTCCATATTATTTTTCTTTAAATAGTCTAATAATTTTTTTCTTCTATTTACTGCTCTCAAAAGGCCTACCGAAGAATGTTTATCCTTTTTGAATTGTTTAATATGTTTTGACAGACTCTCAATTTTCCCTGTCAATTGGGCAATCTGAACTTCTGAAGATCCAGTATCTTTGTCATGGGTTTGAAGTTCTTTTACTTTTTCTTTCATTGTTTCCTTTATTTATTTGTTTGTTTAATTAAATTTTCTATTTTTTCTGCATAATCAAAAGAATCATCTTTTACAAAAAATAGCTTTGGCAGAAACTTCATAGTTATTTTTTTAGATAGAACTTTTCTAATCATAAAAGAAGCTATTTTCAATTTTTCTATAATTTCTTCTGAATTTTTTCCTCCTAATGGCATCACAAATATTTTTGCCGTTTTTAGATCTGGTGACATTCTAACTTCTGTTACAGTAATTTCATTTGTAGATAAATTTGGTATTTTTGCTTCATCTCTTATAAAAAGTGTACCCAAAGCTTGTTTTATCATTTCACCAACTCTTAGTTGTCGTTGTGTTATAGGCTTCCCTAAATGTTTCATTTAAATCGTTCTCTCAGTTATTGTTGAATTATAAACTTCTATGATATCTTTTTTTTGATAGTCGGCGAAGTCTTTCAGTGTAATACCACATTCCAAACCAGCGGAAACCTGCTTTGTTTGATCTTTTTCTCTAAAAATTGAACCAATTTTTCCATTAAAAATTATTGCCCCATCTCTTATAACCCTTGCACTAGAGTTTTGAGTTATTTCTCCCTCAACTACTTTAGATCCTGCTACTTTACCAACTTTTGAAACTTTAAAAATCTCAAGAATTTCTGCACTTCCAATTATTTTTTCCTCTACATCTGGAGATAACAAACCTCCCATCTTGCCTTTTATAAAATCTAAAACCTCATAAATTATATTGTAGGAAGAAATTAAAATTTTTTCTTGTTCCGCTCTTTTTTTTGCTTCTTTACTCGGTTTAACATTAAATGCGATTATCACTGCATTTGAGGCTTTTGCTAAAGTTACATCAGTTTCGGTTACCATTCCTATATCTGATAGAAGTATTTTTGGTTTTACTTCATCGTGTTTAATTTGATCTATAGCATTTTTGATTGCTTCCGATGAACCATGAACATCAGATTTAATTATTATATTTAATTCTTCAGATACTGAGTTTTGAAAAGCTGAATCTTGTGTAACAAAGGTAAGTGGGATTTTATCATCCTTTGATTCTTGTACTCTAGCTTCACATAAAGATTTAGCTTCTTTTTCATTTGGCAAAACGATAAAATCATCACCTGATTTTGCTGCACCATTTATTCCAATTATTTCAATAGGAGTAGCTGGCTCTGCAATATCGATATTTTTACTTTGATCATTTATTATTGCTCTTACTTTCCCCCATTTTAATCCACTTACAAAATAATCCCCTTTTTTTAAAGTGCCTGCTGTTATGATAATATTTGCAACTGGGCCTCTTCCAATATCTATTTTTGACTCTAAAACTATTCCTTTTGCATTTGTTTCAAAATCTGTTTTTAAATCTAATAATTCTGCTTGTAACAAAACAGACTCAACTAACTTATCTAAATTATTTTTAGTTTTTGTTGAGATCTCTACCATCAAAGTATCACCTGATAATTCTTCAGCTATTAATTCATATTCTAAAAGTTGATTTTTTATTTTTTGTGGATCTGCGTCAGGCAAATCACATTTATTTATAGCTACAACTATTGGTACTTTTGCGGCTTTTGCATGCTTTATTGACTCGATTGTTTGTGGTTTTACACCATCATCTGCAGCGACAACTAATATTACTATATCTGTTAGCCTAGAACCTCTAGCTCTCATCTCAGTAAAAGCTGCATGACCAGGCGTATCTATAAATGTAATTTTGTTGTTGTCATGCTTGATCTGATAGGCTCCAATGTGCTGGGTAATACCTCCAAATTCACCAGAAACTACATTTGCTTCTCTTAGTACATCCAAAACTGATGTTTTTCCATGGTCAACATGACCCATTACAGTAACGATTGGTGCTCTGTTTTTTAAATTTTCTGATTTTATCTCTTTTATTTTTTCGATTATGTCTTCGGCTTTTTTCTCTCTTATAGGACTATGTCCAAATTCTTTAACTAGATATTCTGCTGTATCAGCATCAATTGTATTATTTATAGTTACTGTTACCCCCATACCAAGCAAATGTTTAATAATACTGCTAGACTGCTCTGCCATCCTATTCGCTAGCTCTTTGATTGTTATTACCTCTGGAAGGTTTACTTCTCTTTTAATTTGCTTAAAATTATCATCGTTGTCAGATTGACTTAAACTTCTATTTTCTTTTTGTTTCGCTCTTTTTAGAGATGCCAAACTTCTTGATTTAGTCTCAGAATGGTCATCACTCAGAGCCCTAGAAATTGTTAGCTTTAATTCCCTTCTTTTGGCAACATTTTTATTTGACTTATTTTCTTTTTGTGTTGTTTCGCCTTTTAGTCTTCTAGTAGCTCTTTGCTCAGCTAATTTCCTTTTTTCAAAATCCGAGGAAGGTTGTGGAGATGGTCTAGTAAAATTGTTAGGTTTTGATGAGTTACTCGTGTTTGTTCTATAGTTACTATTATTTTGTCTTGAAAACTGAGGCTTTCCAGCAAACTTTGGAGTTTTTTTCTCAATAACAACAGTATTTTTTGATTTCGATTTAGCTTGTTCTATACTGCTAAAAGCTTTTTTTGAACTTCCAACAATCGATAACTTTAATTTTTTTTTCTCCATTTATCATCTCTCAATCTTTGTATGCTTTTTCTCTTGCTGACATAATTAAATTATCAGCTTCTTGCTTTGATAGTGCAAAATCTTCTAAGTACCCTCTAATTTTTACTCTTTCACCTTTTATTACATCAAATGTTCCAGTAAGTTCGTCTGATGCTAAATCTGCTAGATCTGTTAAAGATAAAATCTTCTTTTCTCCTAATGTAACTAACATACCTGGAGTCAGTCCTTCGTGATTAATTAAGTCATTCTCTAAGCCTAGATCTTTTATTCTTTTTGATATTTCTTTTTGATCTTTTTCATAAAATTCTTTTGCTCTTTCAATCAATTCTTTTGCAGTATCCTCTTCAATACCTTCAATTTTAATAAGAGCATCAGATGAACTATCTTTTATATCATCTATTGATGAAAATCCTTCAGCTACTAATAATTGCCCCAATGTTTCATCTAGTTCTAGGTTTTTAACAATATTGTCAGTTTTTTCTTTAAACTCTATTTGTCTTCTTTCTGAGTCCTCTTGCTCTGTCATTATATTTATTTCGTAGTTTAATAATTTAGTGGCTAATCTTACATTCTGACCTCTTCTTCCAATAGCTTTACTTAAATTATCCTCAGTTAATATAACATCTAGTTTCTTGGCCTCATTATCTACATTAACTCGCTGCACTTCAGCAGGAGACAGTGCATTAGCAACTACCACAGCTGTATCCTCTGACCAATTCACAATATCAATTTTTTCACCTTGAAGTTCGTTTACAACAGCTTGCACTCTACTTCCTCTCATTCCTACGCATGCTCCAACTGGATCTAAAGAAGTGTCTATAGCTTTAACACATATTTTTGCTCTACTTCCAGGATCTCTTGCTGATGATTTGATTTCAATTAATCCATCATATATTTCTGGGACCTCTTGAATAAATAATTTGTCCATGAATTTTGGGTGTGCTCTTGATAAAAAAATCTGTTGACCTCTTGGCTCTCTTCTTACATCTAAACAATAAGCCTTGACTCTATCTCCAGCTTTAATATTTTCTCTAGGTATCATTTCGTTTTTTTGAATTATTGCTTCGGTTCTTCCTAAATCAACAATTACATTGCCAAATTCTAACCTTTTTACTATTCCACTTAAAATTGTATCTTTTTTGTCAATAAAATCGTTGTACTGTCTTTCTCTTTCAGCTTCTCTTACGTTAAAGCTTATAACTTGTTTTGCAGTTTGTGCTGCTATTCTTCCAAAATCAAATGATGGCAAAGGTTGTAGAACTTCGTCACCGATTTTTTTGTCTTTGTTAGATTGATTTAACTTTATTGCATTTTCTAAAGTGATTTCTATGCTCGCATTCTCAGGGTTTTCGACTATTAATAATTTTCTAAATATTTCAATATCTCCATTATCCCTATCAATCTCTACTTTTATCTCGTTATCTTGCCCAAATTTTGATTTTGCAGCTTTGGCAATTCCTGTTTCCATTGATCCTATAATAAGTTCTTTATCAATAGATTTCTCTAATGCCACTGCTTCAGCAATTCTTAACAATTCTAATTTATCAGCTCTTCTATTTAACATAATTTTATTAGCAAAAAAAAATGGGCCTAAGCCCATTTTTGAAATCTCAACAATGTGATTGGAATATAGTTATTTTTCGTCAGTTTTCAACAATATTTACTTACTAAAAATATCTGATTTGTCTGTTTTTTCCCATGAAAATGAACCGTCACTCTCAGGAGTTCTTCCAAAGTGCCCATAGGCTGACGTTTTTTCGTATATGGGTTTGTTTAAACTAAGCATTTCTCTGATTCCTCTCGGGCTTAAATCAAAATTTTCATTAATAAGTTTTTCAACATGCATATTTTTTTCTTCATCATTGTCAAATAAATCAACATAAATTGAGAGTGGTTTAGATACACCAATTGCATAAGCTAATTGAATTAAACATTTATCAGCAATTTTAGATGCAACAACATTTTTAGCTAAATATCTTGATGCATATGCTGCTGATCTATCTACTTTTGTTGGATCTTTTCCTGAAAATGCTCCACCTCCATGAGGTGCAGCTCCTCCATATGTATCAACAATAATTTTTCTACCAGTTAAACCACTATCCCCATCTGGACCTCCAATTACAAAATTTCCAGTAGGATTGATGTAAATCTCCTTTTCATCAAGACTTCCTAATAAGTTTTTAGGTATAGATCTTTCTATGTAAGGCATACAAAGTTCTTTAACTTGAGCCAAGTTAACTTCCTTAGAATGTTGTGTAGAAATTACAACTGATGTTACAGCTGCTGGCATTCCGTCTTTGTATTCAATGGTAATTTGACTTTTTGAGTCTGGTTCAATTCCATTCAACTTTCCCGATTTTCTGTCTTCGGCCATTAGTCTTAAGATTTTATGTGAATAATGAATTGGAGCTGGCATTAACACATCTGTTTCATTGCATGCATATCCAAACATAATTCCCTGGTCTCCAGCACCTTCATCTTTATTACCTGCAGAGTCTACTCCCATTGCAATATCAGCTGACTGAGAATGTAAATGTGTTTCGATTTTAGTTTGATCTCTCCAAGAAAAGCCATCTTGGTCATAGCCAATATCTTTAATACAATCTCTAACTTTAGAAATTAATTCATCTTCTTTAAGTTCTGGACCTCTTACTTCTCCTGCCAATACAACTTTGTTCGTTGTTGTTAAAGTTTCGCAAGCAACTCTTGCTTGAGGTTCGGAAGCCAAAAAACTATCAACAACCATATCTGAAATTCTGTCGCAAACCTTGTCTGGGTGTCCTTCTGACACTGACTCACTAGTAAATAAAAAATTTTTCTTCATTAATTCTCCCGTATTTTAAAAAAAAAAATTAAACTAATATAAATAGATAGAAAATAAAAGAAGATCTTATTGCCATAAGAGCTAAAAATAGTTTTATTGGACTTTTTAAAAGAGTTAATTTCAATAAATCCCTTATCAGTTGATAAAATTAGTTCTAATTGCTGACCTTTTGCATTTATTAGAGCTGAAATTCCATTGTTTGCAGACCGAATAACAGGCTTACCCTCTTCAATTGACCTGAAAATTGAGTGAGAGAAATGCTGGTGAGTACCGATTGAGTCTCCAAACCATCCATCCTCAGATATATTTAAAATAAAATCATAATTTTGATTACTTTTATTTATTTGACCAGAATAAATAATTTCATAACAAATAAGTGGGATAAATTTAAAATTGTTCAAAATAATAGGTAACCTAGAGTTATCTGGAGAAAAAGACTGATATCCTTGAGTAATTTTTTTGAATCCTAAATTACTTAATATTTTTT
>CACLSF010000009.1 GCA_902609535.1 uncultured Pelagibacteraceae bacterium
CTGTCATAATTTAAAGCAGAAAGCTGATATAAAAAGAAAAGGTGAAACCTTGAGAGAAATATTACAATTTGGAGATGAATATAAAGTAGATGGAAAATTTATATTTGACTCAAAAGATTATGCTATCTGGACTAAAAAAGATTTTAAAGACGATGGAAGTGAGAGAAAATATTTAGCAATTATTCACCCTGATTTAGATAACACAAACAAAGAACAACACTTCATAGTTTATTATAAGGACAGAATAGCATACCAAACAATGCAAGATCCAAATGGTGATAATACAAGTGATAAGTGGAATTCAGATTTGGATGAGGTTGCATGGTATAGCTCTAGACATGTTTATATAATTAATAATGGCATACAAGGTAATCAAACTTACTATGGGAAATGGTTTCAAAGAGATCAGCAAAAATGGTTTTGGGGGGTATTTGTAGATGTTAAAAATAGTGAAGACATTAGTAAAAACATAAAAATATGATTTTGATGAAGGATATATTATTTCTGTTTTTGTATCTCTAAAATATAATCTACCACCCTCAGGTAAAAAAGGGTCTTCACTTAGTTTAGAGCTCATGAATTTACCTCTCATGTCTTGTTTGCTAAGACCTTTTTGAATTTTACCAGAGGAAATTAGTTTTTCACCTGTCGTACATGAAAATAAAAATAATAAAGAAAATATTAATAAAATGTTTCTCACTCTTTACACTAACAAAAATTATATTAAATTGTTATACAACTTTTGGTTTTATAATAATATTAAGGTAAGTGCTATTATCTGAATAAAATTAATCACAACAGATATAAAATGTGAGTATTTGAATTTTTTATCCTGTTTTTCATCTCTATATTTATTAATTAATGGCATTAACAAATAATTTGAAGTTACAAATAAAAGTGTAATTAATAAAATCAAATAAAAATCAACTCCTAATTTACTTAAGAATAAAAAAGTTAATAGAACAATTAAACTTAAACCTAAGTTTACATTGTAATAGAAAGGAAATATTCTTCTTATGAATTTACGAGCATTCTCTTCATCTAAAGTGGTAAATACAACTGGGGCAATAACAAATGAAAAGAATAACATAATACCCAAAATCATTGCTGTTAGGTAAATACTTATTTGTTCAATCATAATTTAGTTTTCTATTGAATTTTCCTCTTTCATTAAAATTGGTCTACCATCATGTGCGGTGTTAAGAGGTATAATTTTGCCTTTATATTTAGCACATAAAGTTGGAGCACTTCTAACATCTTCTCCTAATCTAACTTCCAGATCAACAATTACTAATTTTGCATCTTCTAATTCTTTTAATATTCTCATTTTAGTCCTTTGGTTAATTATTTTAATTTAATGACAGGCCTGATTATACTTTTTAAGTCTCCAATAATTGTAAGGCCAAGGAGTAACAAATCCAACTACTAACATTATAGGCATAACCCACCAGGTAAGCATTGCTCCCCCTGTTAATACATAATCTGTAATATTCATAGCAATTTCCATACTAATCATTGAAATAAAGCTCATTCCTAAAGCAGTCTTTAAAGCTTTTTGAAAAGTAAAACTTTGTTTAATTAAAATAAATGTCTCTAAAATTACACTTGTAATTAAACCATTAATTATTGCTAAAATCATAATACTTAAAACTGGAAAAGGAATTTTAGTTAATTGAAAAAACAATATAGTTCCAAAATCACCAATAGCACAACCTAACAAACACCAAGCAGTATTCTTGGCACTTCTTCTCCAGGTATGTTTACATTTCCAATTAAAACTAATTGCTTCAGAACTCATTTATTTCAATTTTTTAAAAGATGTATTTATCGCTAAGATACATTGCAAATGCAATCGCAGCGCCTAATAAAATATATTTCATATTTAATCTTATACCTAAAATAATCTGTGTTTAAAATGTGATATTTTTTCATAATCGTAACGAAATTAGAACCTAATTAAAACAAATCATTATTTTAAAAATAGAATCATGAGATTATCATTATTCTTTTTTCTTCATTTAGTTGCTTTCGTTATCCTCTTAATTGTCCATCCACATGCTCGTGCAAATGATGGATGGATAATTGAAAAACATAATCAAGACCTAACCTATATAACTCGTAAAAACTAATTATGTTTGTTGGAATGGAAGCTCTAATTATACTCACTCTTTTTGGTATAATATTCTAATAAATACTAAAATTACTCTTTTTACTATTGTCCTAAAGCTTCCTTAGCTGATTCTTCCGTATAATTTGTTCCATATTGTTCATTATATGCTGCCACAGCCTCCGCAAAACTTGAATACCCCAAACCTTCAGCCACCGCTTCTAAATCAGAACTAATTCCTACATTTGCAGCAGCAATAATAGTATCAGCGACTGTTTCCAAATCTGTGCCTAAATCTTTTGCTATAGAAGCAGCATCAAAAGATCCAAGTTGATTTATTAAGTCAACACCTCTTGTTACATCACCCCAAGTGGATGTACCATCCATATACTTTGAAGTTTCCCAATTTGAAGCGTATTCCTCTGCTGAAATATTGGTTCCATGCAGAGTATTGATTGTTGTGGTCAGGTCATCAAAATTTCCAAGTTCTATTCCAAGGGAATTCCCAACAAGTTTACTGTAGTTATCTAATGATATGCTAAAATCTTGGGCCAACCATGCATCGACATCGAAATCAGCACTATCTTTAATTTTCTCTGATATCTCTTGAATATATGGGTTTACATTATCACCCATTGCATCTCTTAGCTCTCCATTTTCTAAAATGGAATTAAAATAATTTATAGCAAGCTGAGCTTCAATATCTTTTATATTTTCATCTGAAAATTCTATGATATTTCCTGAACTATCTTTTAATTCATCTGGCAATTCACCTCTCCAAGAATTAGCCCAGTCATTCATACTCCATAATTTCATATTATCTAGAGTATCAAATGACATATATAATGATTTAACTTCAAACCCGTTTTGATCTAGTGTGTTTAAATCATCATCAATATTGAAACCATTCGTCTGAATATTTAACAGTGCCTCTTGGTTTTCATCAGATTCTATTATTTTTTTTTTATTTAAATTTGATGTTATCAAGACTAATGTTGCTTGTTCATTTTCCTTTAAACTATCTATATTCAAAACATCCATATTCTGTGTATATTTTTTTCTAATTATTTGAGGTTCAAATTCTTTTAATATTGATAAATTTAGAGTAATTGTATCTATTATTAAATCTAATTCTTTCTTCTTACAAGAAGGCTTGCAGTTTTCATAATAGTCCATCGATTTTACAAAAATTTCATTTATTGAGGAATATAATACGTCTGTTTTAGAATCTATATTGGTTATGGTTTTAAAAGATTTTTTTATTTTTTTTAAGTTTTTGTTTAATTTTTTTTCAAAATCCTTGTTGTTGATTCTACTTTCACTTTTTTCTGAAAATATTTTTTCAAGATTACCATAATTTTTTTTAAGTTTTGAATTTTCTTTTTTTAGTTTTTTTTCTTTTTTAGACAAATTATGTGTAATTTTTTCTGCAGGTTTTAAAAAATTATGCATAAACATATATCTATTCAATGCTTCTTCCAAAGTATTCTCGTCATTTAAAGACATTGCCTCTCGCATAGATTTTTTTGCATTATTTAATGAATAAAGTGATTTAATATCTTTTTTGGTTTTCCAATTTATATCTGGATAGTTTTTTTTAAATTTTTCTATTGATTTTTCTTTATCTTTTAATTCATAATTATAAAAAACCTCAAAGTATGCCATTGCTTTCATCATATCTTCTGGATATTTTTCCAGTAATTTAGGTTTTTGAACGAATGTCATATACATTTTCTTCATAGCATCCTTAGCAGTATGTTTGGGTGATCCTAAAGCTTTAAATAATCCATCCGGGTATTTATCAATTTTAATATAAGTTCCTAGTTGATCAAGCTCTTTTAGAGAAATATATGTCTTTGTTAAATCTACACCTTTAACTTCTAGAACTTCTTTTTTAACTTCCTCTTTGTCTTCTTTAATTGATAAATTGTTTTTATTTAGCTCTATTTCCTTAACTTTTTTTTTAACTTCCTCTTTGTCCTCTTTAATTGATAAATTGTTTTTATTTAGCTCTATGTCCTTAACATCTTTTTTGCTCTCTTTGTTTTTTGACTTTAAAATTATGGATTTGGCTTTAGAGAATTCCTCTTTAGTTATTGCACCCTCTTTATATAGATTATTTAAACTGGTAAGCTCCTCTACAATATTGGAATAACTTAAATTACTAATAGTAAAAAAAGTAAATGTTATGAAAAGTAACTTACTAACTTTTTTGTAGTTGATAAATTGATACATAATGTTTCTTTTTAGGTAGAGGTATAATTACAGGTACATCGGCACATCTTGGAACAAGATTTTTTTTTCCATAAATAATATTTTTATCATAATTTTCAAAGTTTGTTTCTGGATGTGGATTTCCATCATTAATTATAGGCCATGCATCACATGCCCTATAGCCAAATAACATTAAAGGTCTTGAACTATTTGTATGATTTAAACCCGAACCATGAATTATTCGACAATGAAAAAAAGTAACTGAACCTGCTTTTCCAGTTAGTGAAACAGATTTTTTTAAATTAATTTTGTTTTTTTTGGTGTTAATTTTGCCAACAAAGTAATTATCATTATTATGATGACTATATAATTCTTTTTTGTGAGAGCCTTTAATAACTTTTAAAGGGCCATTTTTTTCATCACAATCTTCAAGATAAATGCCTACTGTAATTAAATCATCATTTGTATGTGGATAAAAGGCAAAGTCTTGATGCCATTCAACTAAACTGCCCTTTTTCTTATTAGGTAATTTAAAATTTAATTTTCCAAGATGAAATCTTACCGTTCCACCAATTAATTTTTTAACAATATCAATAATCTTTTTATTCCTTGATAAATCATAAAATAATCTATTATTATTTTGAGGATTGTTTAATCTTATTATTTCTTTATTTTTTGAAGAGTTGCTATTGAATACGAAGTGATAATTATTGTAACTTTGGGTTCCGCCCTGATCTTTAATTTTTTTTTTACTTTTTTTTTCCTTTGTTACAATACTATTAATAAGAACATTTAATTTATTGATGTCTTTCTTTGAAATAAGCCGATCTTTAACTAAGTAGCCGTTCTTTTTATAAAAGTTACTATCTGATATAGTGATACTCATAATTTGATTTTATAATAAAAAAATAATTATCCAATATGAAAATAGCCCAGATATTATTGTAGCTATTACATTTCTTGAAAAATACCCAACTAATATAGCAATTATTGCGCCAAAGATTTTTGGATCATTCATTTCTATAAAAGTTCCATAATCATTAATAAATATTCCTGGAAATATTATTGCTGGAAATACAGCTGATGGGACATATGCTAATACTGCCTTAACTTTTTCTCCTAATAGATCTCTATCAACTAAAGCAACCATGGTCATTCTCATACAATATGTAATAATTCCTGCAATTATAATTGTAAACCAAGTCATTTTTTTAACCTCAAAACTAATGCAGCAACAAATAATGCAATTATAGGTGATATGATTATGTATGATTTAAAAGGCGCCTCAAAAAATAATAAAGAACTTAATCCGCAGGTAATCATAACTATTACATGATCTAATTTTTTAATATCTTGAACAACAATTGCAATAAAAGTTAAAGGAACTGCAAATTTCAATCCTAATTCCGCAGGTACAAATGAGCCTAGAATTATTCCAGCTAGTGTAGATATTTGCCAACAAACCCATAGAGTTCCACCGCTTCCTAATAAATGATAATGAAGATGTGTTTCATTTTTGTTTTTTTGAAAAAACTTATTAGACTCTGCAAATCCTTGGTCTACCACTAAATAAGATATCAAAAGCTTTTTGATAAATGATAATTTTTCTAAGTATTCAGATAAAACAGCCCCATATAATAAGTGTCTAGAATTAATCACCCCAACTGAAGTAACTGCAATTAATGCAGAAGCTCCTCCAGAAAGAAGCTGTAAAAAGACAATTTGAGAAGCGCCACCAAAAATAATGATAGACATTGCATAAACTAATATTGGACTAAAACCTAACTCAATACCAATTGCTCCACATACAATCCCAAAAGGAATTACTGAAAACATGTGAGGTGCAACAGCCAATATTCCTTTAGTAAAAAGTTGTTTTTTAGAGAGCATTTACTTGACTGGTTGTAGAGATGATTTAAGGTATTTAGTGTCTAACTTACAATCTTTGTATCCTCGTTTAATAACATTTAAATATCTTTCAGTTGGATATCTAAATTCTGTTTTATTAACCATAATGTAAGTCATCACTGTTTTGTTGTAATAAGTAAAATAAAGTTTTTTATAAAGAATTGGATAATCTTCATAAACATCTAATTTTTTTTCATCACTTTTTGATATTTCAAATAAAGCACCAGGAACTAAAGAATTTTTGCTCTTTTCTATGTCAGCAGCTCTATATTTGCTTCTAAAGTTTAATCTGTAGCCTTTAAGTTCATATTTTTTTAAGAAAACCGAGTCTTTGCATCTACGCTTCATTTGAAAGAGATTAAGATTACTTCCGTAAGCAAAATATAACATTACTCTAATTCAACTACTTCAATATTTTTTGCTTTTACAAATTCAAGAATTAATGAATTACACAGATCTATTTTATCTTGATCTTTAGATCTTAATACAATTGAGACACCTAATTTACCTTGTCTAAAAAAAGGATAACTTCCAATTTCAACATCTTTGTTATTATCTTGAACATCTGTTAATGAACTTGCGATTTCACTCTCATAAGTTCTTAAATTAATAGTTTTACTTAAAATTGGATCTCCACCAACTAATACATTATTTAATCCACCAATCATTGCTTTTAAAATTGATGGAACTCCTGGAAGAGAGAAAACATTTTCTACATAAAATCCTGGGGCACCACTTGATGGGTTTAAAATTAGGTTTGCGGTTACAGGCATCTTTGCCATTTTTTGTCTACCGTCATTAAAGTTGCCTGGCTCATAATATTTTTCTAAAATAGCAAAAGCTTCTTTATGAAATCCATATTCAATATTGAAAGCTTTTGAAATTGATTCTGCAGTAATGTCGTCGTGAGTAGGGCCAATACCACCTGTGGTAAACACATAATTGTATTTAACTCGTAATTCATGAACCGTATCAATTATTGTTTGCTCAATATCTGGAATAACTCTCACCTCACCCACCATAATTCCTAGAGAATTTAGCCAAGTTGCAAGCGTACTTGTATTCAAATCTTTTGTTCTGCCAGATAATACTTCATTACCTATGATGATAATTGATGCAGATATTTCTTTTTTATTAGTCATTTCTAAATATAAATAAAATTGTATGAAATTTACCAACACTTTATTAAAAGGCAAATTACAACGGAGATATAAGAGATTTTTCACAGATATAGAAGTAAATAATAAAATTGTTGTAGCGCATTGCCCAAATACGGGCTCTATGATGGGTTTATTAGATCAAGGAAATGAAGCTTGGATAAGTGAACATAATGATCCAAAACGTAAGTTAAAATTTACCCTGGAAATGATAAAAGTAAAAAAAAGAATAATTGGGGTAAATACTCAGAGAGCTAATAGAATTGTTGAGCATGCTTTAGAAAATAAATTAATTAAAGAATTTAATTCTATTAATAATATTCGAGCAGAATTTAAATATTCTGATGATACCAGATTTGATTTTTTGTGTGATAAGAAGATATTAGAAGTAAAGAATACAACATTAATGAGGGAGGATGATTTGGCTGAATTTCCAGATGCTGTTACATCAAGGGGTACAAAACACCTCCAAAAGTTAAAAGAATCAATTAAAAAAGGATATAAGCCTTATGTCTTATTTTTAACTCAAATTCAGGGTATAAATAATTTTAGAATAGCAAAAGATTTAGACTCTACTTATTATGAAGAATATTTAGATGCTAAAAAATCTGGTGTAAGCTTTCTTGCTTACAGATGCAGTTTAAATTCTAAAGAAATTAAAATTGAAAAAAAAATAAAAATTATAGATGAGTAATTATTCAGAAAAATTTGAAAAAATGAGAATTGCAGGGAAACTAGCATCTAAAACGTTAGACATGTTAACAGATGAAGTTAAGGAAGGTGTTACAACAGATAAAATTGATCAACTTGGCTATGAATTTATAAGAGACAATGGTGGACACTCTGCTCCACTATATTATAGAGGTTTTAAAAAATCTTTGTGCACATCTTTAAACCATGTTGTTTGTCATGGTATTCCTTCTGATAGAGTTTTGAATGAAGGAGATGCAGTTAACATAGATGTAACCGCAATAGTTAATGAGTATTATGGTGATACCAGTAGAATGTTTACTATTGGAGACATACCGGTTAAAGCTAAAAATTTAATTGAGACTACTTACGAGTCTATGATGAGGGGAATAGCAATTTTGAAACCAGGAATAAAATTAGGTGACATTGGATATGAAATTCAATCCTTTGTTGAAGAAAGAGGATTTTCAGTAGTAAGAGATTTTTGTGGTCATGGTATTAGTAATACTTTTCATGAGCAACCTAATATTCTTCATTATGGTAAGAAAAATACAGGTTATGAACTAACACCTGGTATGACTTTTACAATAGAGCCTATGATAAATGTGGGAAAATTAGATGTAAAAGTTCTTAATGATGGATGGACAGCAGTAACAAAGGATAAGTCTTTATCAGCACAATTTGAGCATACAATAGGAATTACAGAAGACTCTTATGAAATTTTCACAGAATCTGTTAAAGGTTATAAGAGGCCTCCATATAATTAATGATAACACGATACTCTAGAAAAGAACTTACGGATATCTGGTCCGAACATAATAAATATCAAATCTGGTTAGATGTAGAGATTGCTGCAGCTGAGGGAATGGAAAAACTAGGGACTATTCCAAAAGGTGTAGCAAGTGCTGTTAGAAAAAAAGCTAAAATAAATGTTAAAAGAATTCACAATATTGAAGCTAAAGTTAAACATGACGTTATTGCATTCCTTACATCGGTTACTGAAAAGGTAGGGATTAAAGCAAGATATTTGCATCAAGGAATGACATCATCAGATGTGGTAGATACAAGTTTTAATATTCAATTAGTTCAATCTGGTCAGATTTTAATTAAGGATATTGACCAAATATTAAAAGTTTTAAAATCAAAAGCTAAAAAATATAAATTTACCCCATGTATGGGTAGAAGCCATGGTATTCATGCTGAACCAATTACATTTGGACTTAAATTAGCTTCATATTATGAGGAATTTAAAAGAAATAGAAAAAGATTAATTAGTGCAATAGATGAAATATCAACGTGTGCAATATCTGGTGCTGTTGGTACTTTTGCAAATATTAATCCTAATGTAGAAAAACATGTTGCTAAAAAACTAGGGTTAAAAGTTGAACCCATATCTACTCAAGTTATTCCAAGAGATAGACATGCATATTATTTTTCGGTTTTAGGTATTATAGCTGGATCAATTGAAAGAGTTTCAACAGAAATTAGACATTTACAAAGAACAGAGGTTTATGAATTGCAGGAATTTTTTTCAAAAAAACAAAAAGGCTCAAGTGCAATGCCTCATAAAAAAAATCCAATATTAAGTGAAAACTTAACAGGATTATCAAGAATGGTTAGAAGTTATACTATTCCAGCACTAGAAAATATTGCACTTTGGCATGAAAGAGATATTTCACATTCAAGCGTTGAAAGAAATATTGGTCCAGATGCTAATATAACTCTGGATTTTGCCTTAGTAAGGTTAGCAAACTTATTAGATAAGATGATCGTCTATCCAAAAAAAATGCTTAACAATCTTAATATCACCAAGGGTACAATTTTCTCCCAAGAGTTGATGTTAGAACTAACAAAATCAGGTTTGACTAGAGAAAACTCTTATAGATTAGTTCAAGCACATGCCAAAAAATGCATAGCAGATAATCTTAATCTTTTAGATGTTGTGATGAGTGATAAAAACATTACATCTAGAATATCAAGCAAGAAAATGAAAAAAATATTTGATTATTCTTCACACTTTAAGAATGTTAATTTAATTTTTAATAGGATCTTTAAATAATGAAAAAAGGTAAAAAGTTATACGAAGGTAAAGCAAAAATAATCTATGCTAGCAATGATAAAAATTTAGTAATTCAGCATTTCAAAGATGATGCAACCGCTTTTAATAATCAAAAAAAAGATGTCATTGAAGGTAAAGGTATCTTAAATAATAGAATTTCAGAACATATTCTTACTCAATTAAGCAATGTTGGAATAAAAAACCATTTAGTAAAAAGACTTAATATGAGAGAACAACTTGTTAAGTTAGTGGAAATTATTCCAATTGAATTTGTTGTTAGAAATATTGCAACAGGTTCTTTAACGAAAAGATTGGGAATAGAGGATGGAACAGTGCTTGATTATCCACTAGTTGAATATTGCCTAAAAAATGATGATCTAGGAGATCCCCTTGTAAGCAGAGAACATATTTTAGCATTTAAATGGATGGATGTTTTTGAGTTAGATTTTATTTATGAAGAGGTAAGAAGAATAAATGATTTTCTTCAAGGTATGTTCAGAGGTGTTGGAATTAAGTTAGTGGATTTTAAAGTTGAATTTGGAAGATTAGAAACTGATGGTAAAAGAGAAATTATGTTAGCAGATGAAATTAGTCCCGATACTTGCAGACTTTGGGATATGAGAACAGATAAAAAACTAGACAAAGACAGATTTAGAAATAACCTTGGAAACTTAGTTGAAGCTTATCAAGAGGTGGCAATTAGGCTTAATATATTACACGAACAATCAAATATAAGACCATTAACTTACCCTAAACCTAAAGCAGTAAAAATTAAGAAAAAATGAAAGTAAAAGTAATAGTCACTTTAAAAAATGGAGTGCTTGATCCTCAAGGTAAGGCTATACAACAAACTCTAAATGGTATGACATTTGAAAATGTATCAGAGGTTAGACAAGGTAAATTCTTTGACATCGAAGTAAATGAGAATGATGAAAATAAAGCTAAATCACAAGTAGAAGAAATGTGTAAGAAGCTTTTAGCAAACCTAGTTATTGAGGATTATAAAATCTTGTAACTACTGAATGAAATCATCTGTAATAATATTCCCTGGCTCAAATTGTGATAGAGATATGGATGTAGCTCTTAAAAAATTTGGATTTGAAAATCAAATGGTTTGGCACAACGACTCTGAAATTCCCAAAAGTGATTTAATTGTACTGCCTGGAGGTTTCTCTTATGGTGATTACCTTAGGTGTGGGAGCATTGCTGGTAAATCAAGAATAATAAAATCTGTAATTGATTTTGCAAACTCTGGAGGGTTAGTGCTTGGTATCTGCAATGGTTTTCAAATACTGACTGAAACAGGTCTGCTGCCTGGAATACTTCAACAAAATAAATACCTAAATTTTATTTGTAAAAATGTTTTTGTGAAAATTAAAAATAAAGAAAATAAATATTTTAAAAACATTAAAAAAGAAGTTTTAGAACTTCATATTGCTCATAACGAGGGAAATTACTTTTGTTCAAATGATGAATTAAAATTAATAGAAGATAATGGACAAATAGCGGTTACCTATTGTGACGATAAAGGAAATGATAACGAACATAATAATCCTAATGGGGCTATTAAAAATATAGCTGGGATATTTAATAAAGATAAAAATATTTTGGGAATGATGCCTCATCCAGAAAGAATGATTGATCCTTTTCTTTCGGGTGAAGATGGGTCACTTTTTTTTGAAAATTTAATGGGTAGCATTTAATGATTGAGGTTAGTGAAAAAATAGCAATTGAGCATGGATTGAAAAGTGATGAATATAAGAAAATCTGTGACCTTTTAAAAAGAACGCCAAATATTACAGAACTAGGAGTTTTTTCAGCAATGTGGAATGAACACTGCTCTTACAAATCATCCAGAAAACATCTAAAAAAATTACACACGAAGGGTGACCAGGTTATTCAGGGTCCTGGGGAAAATGCTGGCGTTGTTGACATTGAAGATGATGATGCAATTGTATTTAAGATAGAAAGCCATAACCATCCTTCATTTATTGAGCCCTATCAAGGTGCAGCAACAGGAGTTGGTGGAATTATGAGAGATGTATTCACAATGGGTGCAAGACCTATTGCTAATTTAAATTCAATTCACTTTGGTTCTCCTGATCATGAAAAAACAAAAAATTTATTAAGAGGAGTTGTAAAAGGTATTGGTGGATATGGTAATTGTATTGGCGTTCCAACTATTGCTGGCCAAACTTGCTTTGATGAATCTTACAATGGAAATATTTTAGTCAATGCAATGACATTAGGCTTAGTAAATAAAAATAAAATATTTTACTCAAAAGCTGCTGGAGTTGATAAGCCTGTTATATATGTTGGGTCAAAAACAGGAAGAGACGGAATTCATGGTGCAAGTATGGCATCAGCTATTTTCGATGATAAAATAGAGGAAAAGAAACCAACAGTTCAAGTTGGGGATCCATTTACAGAAAAACTACTTTTAGAGGCTTGTCTAGAGCTTATGGCTGGAAAATCTATAATTTCTATTCAAGATATGGGTGCTGCTGGACTGACTTCATCAAGTATTGAAATGGCCTCAAAAGGTGAGTTGGGTATTGAAATAGATTTAACAAAAGTACCTTGTAGAGAAGAAAACATGACTCCTTATGAAATAATGCTTTCAGAAAGCCAAGAGAGAATGTTAATTGTATTAGAGGCTGGAAAAGAAGATGAAGCAAAAAAAATATTTGATAAGTGGAACTTAGATTTTGCAGTTATTGGAAAGACAACCAGTAGTAAAAATATAGAATTATTTTTTGAAAATAAAAAAGTTGCTGAAATTCCGATAGATTTTTTAGCCGAAAATGCTCCAATGTACGATCGTAAATGGATAAAAGCTAAATTACCTAAAGAAAACAATTTTTCAAAAGATGATTTTAAGTCTTTGAAATTAAGTGATTGTTTGAATAAAATCTTAACTGAACCAAACATTGCAGATAAAGAATGGATATGGAACCAATATGATCATACAGTTATGGGTGATACTATACAAAAACCAGGAGGTAATGCAGGTGTTGTAAGAGTGCATGGAACCAATAAAGCTATTGCTGCAGCAGTAGATTCATCAGCCACTTATTGTCATGCTCATCCATTAACAGGGGGGAAACAAGTGGTTTGTGAAAGTTGGAGAAATATGATTTCTGTTGGAGCTAAACCAATAGCAATTACAAATTGCCTTAATTTTGGAAATCCAGAAAAAGAAAAAAATATGGGAGAATTTGTTGAGTGTGTTGAAGGAATTACAGAAGCTTCAAAATATTTAAATTACCCTGTAGTTTCTGGAAACGTCTCTTTCTATAATGAGACAAAAGATAAAGGAATTAAACCTACTCCTTCTATTGGAGGTATTGGTTTATTATCTGATTATAAACAGATGATTGCAATGGATTTAAAAAGTGAAGGAAATTATCTATTAATAATTGGTAAGACAGAAGGTCATTTAGATCAATCAATATTTGCAAAAAATATTTTATCTAATCATAAAGGACCTCCTCCAGAAATTAATTTATTCAATGAAAAACAAAATGGGATGAGTATTTTAAATTTAAAAAATAAAAATTTAATTGAGACTTGTCATGATGTTTCCTTGGGGGGAATTTTAACTGCTGTTTCAAAAATGGCTATAAAAGGAAATAAAGGGGTAAAATTATTTCCAATTGAGGGTTTGGTAAATAAATTTGAATATTTTTTTGGAGAGGACCAAGCAAGGTATATAATAGAAATAAAGCCTGAAAAATTAGAAATTGTTGAAAAAATACTTAAAAAAGATTCAATCCATTTTGATAAATTGGGTGTAATAGAGAGTGATCAGATTACATACGGAAATGATCTAAAAATATCAATTGACGATATCAAAGAAGGCTATAAAAAATGGCTAAAGGAATATATGGTTAACTAATGGCAATGGATTTAAAAGAAATAGAAAGCTTAATAAAAGAAGCACTTCCCGATGCGGAAATAGAAATTCAAGATCTTGCAGGTGATGGTAATCATTATTCAGCTACAGTAATTTCGTCGCAATTTGCAGGAAAAAGTAAAATTCAACAGCACAAAATGGTATACAGTTCTCTCAAAGGCAAGATGGGGAATGAATTACACGCATTAGCCGTTAAAACAAAGGAGAAATAGATGGATAGTCAAACAAATGAATTAATTAATAATGAAATTAAAAGTAACGAAGTATGTTTGTTTATGAAAGGAACACCTGACGCTCCCCAGTGTGGTTTTTCAATGGCTGTAACAAACATTTTAAAAATGCTTGAAGTTAATTTTAAAGGAATAAACGTCCTAGCGGATCAAAACCTTAGAGAAGGAATTAAAGTTTTTAGCGACTGGCCTACAATTCCTCAGTTATATGTTAAAAATGAATTCATAGGTGGTTGTGATATTGTAAAAGAAATGTACGAAAGTGGTGAATTAGCAAAACTTTTTGAAGATAACGGAATTGAATTTAAAAAGAAAAACTAATTGTCTCAAATTATTTAAAAAATAACCTAATTTTTTTTGAAAAATATTTTTTTAATAAATTTAAAATAGACATCTTATTGGATATTTTAAAATTTTCTTCATTTAAGGTAAACTCAATACTATTATCCCAAAATAGTTCAATTACTAAACTTTCTCTAAAATAGTTATGAAGCTTTTTTGCGGTACTTACTGTTAATACAGGTTCAAAATATATTTGCTTTTTTGAAATATTAATTTGATTGTTTACGTCATCAAATATTAAATGCCAAATATGAGCATTTTTATTTTCGAATACCAAGTTATCTTCTAGTCTTGTTGGTACTTCTATGTATCCCTTTTTACCTATTCTTGCTAATTCATTTAAAAAATAAGAAATATCATCAACATGCTCTGCAACATGAGAGGCAATAACAAAATCAAACTCTTTATCTTTAAATGGTAATTTTTTTTCCTTAATCTTTATAAAATGTCTATCTTTATAATGTTCTGTCAAATCTATTATATCACTAATTGTGGTTGCGAACTTACTTGCTCCATATCCACAGCCAATATCTAAAATTTTCCAGCCTGGGTTTTCCGTAAGAGTTTTTTCTATATGAGATTTGGATGTTCTTTTTATCAAAAATTATCTTGAATAATATTCAATTACTAAATTTGGCTCCATTACAACTGGGTATGGAACTTCTTCAAACTTGGGTATTCTCACAAATTTTACTTTTTTATTTTTCTCGTCTAATTGTAAGTATTCAGGAACTTCTCGCTCTTTATTTGCAAGAGCAATATCGATTAACGCTAATTGTTTTGATTTATCTCTTATTTCAATACTATCTTCTTCTTTTACTTGGTAGCTAGAAATATTAACTTTTTTTCCATTCACTCTTACATGCCCATGATTTATCAATTGTCTTGAAGAAAAAATAGTATTTGATAATTTTGATCTATAGATTACAGCATCTAATCTTCTCTCTAATAATCCAATTAAGTTTTCAGCTGTATCACCCTTTTTCATTATCGCTCTTTTATACATATTTCTAAACTGTCGTTCATTCATGTTGCCGTAATAGCACTTTAATTTTTGTTTAGCTTGTAACTGAATTCCATAATCTGATGGTTTTGATGACTTCGATTGTCCATGTTGTCCTGGGGGATATGCTCTAGTATTAAAAGGACTTTTTGGTCTACCCCATAAATTAACTTTAAGTCTTCTATCTACTTTATGCTTTGAGTTTAATCGTTTTGTCATATTATGATAATGGGGTTTATAGACATCAAAATATTTTTGTCAATCAAGGTTTTTTAGTTAGACCCGCAAATACACTTGATAAAATGCGTATTTCTTTTTTAGAGAGTTCCATTTTATAAAAAATACTTCGTAAATTTTCAATCATAATAGGTTTTTTTGCTTTTTGTTTAAAAAAATTTTGTTTTTCTAGTGTAGATAGACAGAAGTTCAGCATGCTAGATATTTCTTTCTTGGTAGCTGTTTGTATTTTTTTTGACTTTTGAAAGTCAACTTTATTTACTGATATAAAGTAGGAAACTGTTTGAGCTAAAATTACCAGGCTGTGTGATAAATTTAGAGATCTAAATTTACTATTACTTGGAATTTGTAATGTATAGTCAGCATAACTTACTTCATCATTTGTTAATCCAGAAGCTTCTGAACCAAACAAAAAACTAACTCTCTTCGTTAAGTTTATTTTTTTTAAGCCATCTAATGAAATATGTTTAATATTTTTATTTCTAAATCTTGCTGAGGTTGCAATTAAAATATCAGTTTTGTATAATGATTTTTCTAAGTTTGGATAAACTTTAGTTTTTTTTATTATATCTTTTGCTCCAACAGAAGTTGCTATAATTTTATCATTTGGGAATATTGGTTTTGGTTCTATTACTGATAAATTGTTAAAACCAAAATTTTTCATAGCTCTTGCACATAATCCAATATTTTCAGATAGCTGAGGTTTGTGAAGGATAAATGAAATATTATTAAAATTCATTAAGCACTTGCTGGTGCATTATCTTTAAATAACTTATAATCAAGACTATCTATTAATGCTTTAAATGAGGCATCAATAATATTTGGTGATACACCTATTGTAAACCAATTTTTGCCCTGGGAATCTGTGCTTTCAATTGAAACTCTAGTTACAGCCTCCGTTCCTGTATTTAATATTCTTACTTTATAATCAACTAATCTTAAATCTTTAAGATAATCCGAATATTTAGAGATCTTTTTTATGTTATTTCTGATCGCGTTATCTAAAGCATTTACTGGACCATTACCCTCACCTTCACATACAATCCTTTCGCCATCTACTTCTAGTTCTGCTTTTGCAGATGAAACAATTTCTCCAGATGAATTTTTCTTAACAGAAACATCGTAAGCTTTAATTAACAAATATCTTGGAATTTCACCTACTATTCTTCTAGCTAATAATTCAAACGAAGCATCTGCACCATCATAACTATAACCAATAAATTCTCTTCCTTTAACTTCTTCTAAGAGTTGTTTGATTTTTGGATCATTTTTTTTTATATCAATTCCTATAGTTTCTAATCTAGACAAAATATTAGATTGTCCAGCTTGATCTGAAACTACAATATTTCTTGAATTCCCAACATCTCTAGGATCAATGTGCTCATAGGTTTTTGGGTCCTTTTGTACTGCTGAAACATGCATTCCACCTTTGTGCGAAAATGCTGCAGCGCCGACATAAGGTAAATGTTTATTTGGTTTTCTATTTAAAATTTCATCTAATAGTCTAGAGCATTGCGTTAAATGTTTAATACTCTCCTTACTTATATTTATTTCATAATTATTAGAAAATTCGTGCTTTAAATATAAAGAAGGTATTAATGACATTAAATTAGCATTACCACATCTTTCTCCCAAACCATTAATAGTTCCCTGCACTTGTCTAACACCAGCTTGAATTGCAACTAATGAATTAGCAACTGCATTTTCTGTATCGTTATGTGCGTGGATTCCTAGGTTTTTACCAGGGATATGTTTTACAACATCTGTAACTATTTTGTATACTTCATGTGGTAATGTTCCACCATTGGTATCACATAGAACAATCCATCTGGCTCCTTGGTCATAAGCAGATTTAATACAATTTAAAGCATATTCTTTATTTGATTTATAACCATCAAAAAAATGTTCAGCATCAAACATAAACTCTTTTCCAGAATTAATGATGTGTTTTGCACTTTCACTAATATTTTTTAAATTTTGTTCTTTTGAAATACCTAAAGCAACGTCAACGTGAAAATCCCAAGATTTTCCAAACAAGCAAATTGAATTTGCCTTAGAATTTATTAATGATGAAATCATTGGATCATTTTCAGCACTATGATCAGACTTCTTGGTCATCCCAAAAGCTGTTAATATGGAATTTTTAAAAGAATGTTTTTTATTAAAAAATTCTGTATCTGTTGGATTTGCACCTGGCCAACCTCCTTCAATATAGTCTACTCCTAGGTTATCTAATGCTAGTGAGATTTTTTCTTTATCATCTATGGAAAAATCAACGCCTTGTGTCTGAGCACCATCACGTAAAGTAGTATCAAAAATGTATATTTTGTCTGACATTATTTAAATTTCCACGAGGTTTTACCATCTTTATCTTCTATTTGAACTCCTTTTTCTAAAAGCTCATTACGAATTTTGTCAGCTAATTCGTAATTTTTGTTGTCTCTAGCCTTATTTCGTTCTTTAATTTTTATTTCAATTAACTTATTGCTTAAGGTGGATTTATTTTTTTTAAAATTATTCCATTCTTCTTTAGTTTCGGTTAACAGACCTACAAAATTACATGCTGATACAAATACTTTTTTATCTTCTAAATTCCCTGATTGTGATTTTTCGTATAGCTTATGAAGGTTAGCTATATACTTTGGTGTATTTAAATCATCATACAAAGGATAAAGATCATCATCTGAGATTAATTTAGGTTTATCTAATTCAATACAGCTGTTGTACCATTTATCAATTGTTTTCTGACTTTCTTCTAAAAGTTTATCATTCCAATCTAATGGTTGTCTATAATGAGCACTGATAAGAGCTAACCTTAAAACCTGTCCGTTAACATTCTCTTTAAAATCACTTATTTTTAATATATTGCCTTGTGATTTAGACATTTTTTCATTTGATTGAGTAATAAATCCATTGTGAACCCAATAATTGGAGAAAGTTTCAGTTCCATTAGCACAACATGATTGTGCAATTTCATTTTCATGGTGTGGAAATAATAAATCTCTTCCACCTCCATGAATATCAAATTCATCACCAAGATATTTTTTTGACATTGCTGAACATTCTAAGTGCCAGCCAGGTCTGCCATTCCCCCACGGTGATGTCCAGCTAGGCTCATCTTGGCTTGAAGGTTTCCATAATACAAAATCTTCAGCTTTTTTCTTATTACTTGAAACTTCTACCCTAGATCCTGATATTAAATCATCTATTTTTTTATTAGATAACTTTCCATAATCTTTATATTTATTAACTTCAAAATAGACATGGTTCATGCTTTCGTATGCAAAACCTTTTTTAACTAAAATACTGATCATCTCTATCATCTCTTTAATATTTTCTGTTGCTTTAGGTTGAAAGCTAGGTTTTTCACAAATAAGATAACTACAATCTTCTTGAAAATTATTAGTAATTTTAGTGGTTAAATCTTTAATCGAGATTTTTTTTTCTTTTGCAGATTGAATTATCTTATCATCAATATCTGTAATATTTCTTACATATGCAACTTTGTCATTTCCATATTTGCATTTAAGGACTTTAAAAAGTAAATCAAATATAACCAATGGTCTTGCATTTCCTATATGTGGATCATCATAAACTGTTGGGCCACAAACATACATTTTGATATTATTTTTATCAATTGGCTGGAATTTTTCTTTTTTTCCTCCATAGCTATTTGTTAAAAAAATATCTTTATTCATTATTCTAGGAATATACTTTAATTATAGATTTGTGAATCTATTTGATTAGCTAGGAATCTTGCAAACTGGAATAGGATCCATTTTATGCAAATTTGCGTTTCTTATTTGGATGTATTTTTCTCTATTTTTTGAATTTTCATTTTCCATTGCTTCTTCTAGTTCTTTATAACTTAAACCCAACTGACCTTCATCAGTTCTCCCATCGTCCCATAGACCATCTGTTGGGGGAGCATCTATGATCTCTTGTAAAATTTTTAACTCTTTTCCTAATTGCCAAACTTCTGTTTTATTGCAATCAGCTATTGGTGATATATCAACTCCACCATCTCCGTACTTGGTGTAAAAACCTACGCCAAAGTCCTCAACTTTGTTTCCCGTACCAACGACTATTCCATTGTTTGCTGCAGCAACTTGATAAAGGGTTGTCATTCTTAATCTAGCTCTAGAGTTTGCCATACCATGCAAACTATTAAAATCTTTTAAAGTATTTTCAAATGTAGAAAAAAGGTTGTCTAAGTCTACTGTAATACCTTCAACGTTTTTAAAATTTTGTTTTAGCCACTCTTGGTGCTTTAAACTTAAATCATGTTGAGCGCTTTTCTGTTTTATAGGCATGGATAAAACAATAGTTTTAAGACCCGTCATTGCACTCAATGTGCTTGAAACAGATGAATCTATTCCGCCAGAAATTCCTATAACTAAAGATTCAGCTTTTTTAGGCATTGAATTTACATAATTCGATATCCAATCTTTAATAAATGTAACTTTTTGGCTCGATTCCATAGTTGAAATATAATAATTAATTTAAAAAATTAAATGATTAAGATGCCGCTCTTATACCGTTTTTAGCATACAAGGTATTCTTTTTAATCTCGTCTGATATTAAAAAAGCCAACTCAAGGGCTTGATTAGCATTAAGTCTTGGATCACATTGTGTATGATATCTACTTGATAAATCTGTGTCTGATATTTTTTGCGCTCCACCAGTGCATTCTGTCACATTTTGTCCAGTCATTTCAATATGAAGACCACCGGCGTATGAACCTTCACTTTGATGAACACCAAATACATTTTTAACTTCATTTAAAACATTATTAAAAGGTCTTGTTTTAAATCCAGTTGTTGATTTAATTGTATTTCCGTGCATTGGATCGCATGACCAAATTACATTTAAACCTTCTTTTTTAATTCCTCTAATTAGTTTTGGTAAATATTTTTCTACCTGATCATGACCAAATCTAGAAATTAGTGTAATTTTTCCTTTTTCATTTTTAGGATTAATTAATTCACAAATTTTAACAATTTCCTCAGGCTTAGAAGTTGGTCCACATTTAATTCCAATTGGGTTTTCAATTCCTTTGCAGAATTCAACATGTCCTCCATCGATTTGTCTTGTTCTATCCCCTATCCAAACGAAATGTGCTGAAGTATCGTGATATTCACCTGTTGTTGAGTCTATTCTAGTCATAGCTTCTTCAAATGGTAAATGTAGCGCTTCATGAGAGGTCCAGAAATTTACAGTGTATAGCCTTCTATTAAAGTCAGATGTAATTCCGCAAGCTTCCATGAAACCTAGTGCATCAGCTATTTTATCTTCTAATTCCCTAAATTTTTTAGCTTGAGCTGCTGATTTAATATAACCTAAATTCCACATATGAACATTTTTTAAATCTGCAAAACCACCATTAGAAAATGCTCTTAATAAATTTAAAGTTGAAGCAGATTGTGAATAAGCTCTAAATAGCCTCTTTGGATCATAGGCCCTTCCTTTTTCAGTAAATTCTATAGAATTTATATTATCTCCAAGATAACTGGGTAATTCTACATCTCCAATTTTTTCAGTTGGTGCACTTCTTGGTTTAGAAAATTGTCCTGCAATTCTTCCAAGTTTAACAACAGGTAAAGATGCCGAATATGTGAGCACTAGAGACATCTGTAACATTAGTTTAAAATAGTCTCTTATATTATCTGGATGAAATTCTGCAAAACTCTCGGCACAGTCTCCACCTTGCAACAAAAATGCTTTTCCATCTACAACGTTAGCTAGTTGATCTTTAAGATGTCTTGTTTCGCCTGCAAATACTAATGGAGGAAAATTTTTTAATTTATTTAAAACTAAATTTAGCTCACCTTCATCATTATATTCAGGTATGTGTTTAACAGGATAATTTCTCCAACTATTCACTTTCCATTTTTTCATATTCAACCTACGAGTGTTCTAACAGAGTTTGGATATTATTCAACAGTGACAGATTTTGCTAAATTTCTTGGTTTATCTATATCATATCCCTTTTCAAGTGCTGAGTAAAAAGCAAGTTTTTGTAGGGGTATAGTTACTAGAAACGGAATTAATTCATCATGTAATTTATCAACTTCTATTTGCTCCCAAATGTTTTCAGAAACAACTTCGTCTTTATTTTTGTTTGTTATTAGCAAAACCTTTGCCCCTCTTGCAATAACCTCCTGCATATTAGACATTGTTTTTTTATAATGATCATCTCTAGGAGCTATAACAACTACTGGCATACCTTCTTCTATCAAAGCTAATGGTCCATGCTTCATTTCACCTGCAGGATAACCCTCAGCATGAACATAAGCTAACTCTTTTAGCTTTAAGGCGCCCTCTAAGGCAATTGGAAAAGAATAACCTCTTCCTAAAAACATACATCCTTTAGCATGCGCAAAAACTTTACCAATATTTAAAAGTTTATGATCTAATTTAAGCGTTTTTTTTGCTGAATTAGATAGTGATAGTAAACTTTTAATTTTAGATTGGTAATCTTTCTTTGTAATAAATTTTTGATCAAAAGAAATTTTTATAGACAGAATATATAGTACTAGCATTTGTCCAAGAAATGCTTTTGTAGATGCAACACCAATTTCTTGACCACAATAAATGGGTAAAACTAAATCAGCATCTCTCGCTATTGAACTTTCAACAACATTTACAACAGCGCAAGTTTTCATTTTATTTTTTTTACATAATTCTAGAGCTGCATAAGTATCTGCAGTTTCACCAGATTGTGAAACAAAAACATACAAGCAATCTTTTTTAAACCTAACTTTTCGATATCTAAATTCTGAAGCTATATCGATACTCACATCTAGATTTGTATTTTGTTCCAGCCAATACTTTGCTACTAAACAAGAGTGATAAGCTGTACCGCAGCCAATGAGTACAATTGATTGAAAGGAATTTATCTTCCAAGGAAAATTATAAATATTTATTTGATTATTGTATTTGTCAACATACTCATTTATGCAATCATTAATAGTAGACGGCTGTTCGTCTATTTCTTTTTCCATAAAATATTTATAATCACCTTTATCATATTGAATATCTTCTTTAGAGAGATTCATTACTTTTTTATTTATTTTTACCCCATTACCTTCAAAAAACTCTATTTGATCTTTTTTGATAATACAAAATTCTCCATCATCTAAATAAGAAATTTTATTTGTCATAGATTTAAGTGCGTATGAATCTGATCCTAGATAATTTTCATTTGGTCCATAGCCAACAGCCAAAGGTGATCCTCTTCTAGCACCAACCATTAAATCATTTCTATCTTTAAAAATTATCCCTAGGGCAAAACTACCATGAAGTTTTTTTAAAACCTTAATAATACTATCTTTCAAAGAGTTTTTTTTTAAATATTCCGTAACAAGATGAGCAATGACCTCAGTATCAGTTTGTGATTTAAATACATATCCTTTTTTTTCTAAAAGTTTTTTTAAAATAGTTGAGTTTTCTATTATACCATTATGTACTAGTGAAACCTGTTCTGAAGAATGTGGATGAGCATTAATTTTACTTGGTTTACCGTGAGTTGCCCATCTAACATGGCCAATACCAATATCTCCTTTAAGATTAAATTTTGCAATATCTTTTTCTAAAACATCAACCCTTCCTTCACATTTTACCTCATTTATATTTCCATCAACTAGAGTTGCAATTCCTGCTGAGTCATATCCTCTATATTCTAGTTTTTTTAATGAATTTACTATTCTACTAGAAACTTCTTGATTACTGATTATTCCAATTATTCCACACATTTATTTTTTCTTTTTATAATTTTTTATTTCAATTTGCTCAGCTCTTGTTAAAGCTAATGAATTTTTTGAAACCTTTTTAGTAATAACTGATCCTGCACCAATTATACTTTTTTTTTCAAGCTTAATTGGGGCAACCAGTGATGAATTTGAGCCTACAAACACTCCATCATCAATTACTGTTTTATTTTTTTTCGCACCATCATAATTGCATGTAATTGTTCCAGCACCTATATTTACTTTTTTACCCAAATTTGTGTCACCAATGTATGAAAGATGATTTAATTTAGATTCTTTACCAATAATACTTTTTTTTACCTCAACAAAGTTTCCAACTTTAGATCCTGATTTAAGAATCGTTCCTGGTCTTATTCTTGCATATGGTCCGATGTTCACATTATTTTCAATTTTCACACCTTCTAAATGAGAGAAAGATAAAATTCTTACATTATTTCCAACTGATACTTTTTCGGCAATAACTACATAAGGTTCAATAGTCACATTTTTACCAATTTTGGTATCTTTAGAAAAAAATACTGTTTCTGGTGCAATCATTTTCACACCTTTTTTTAAAAATTTGTTTCTTAACCTTATTTGAATATTTGTTAATTTTTTTAGTTTCATTTGATATTTTTATATATTTGGGTATTAGTTTAATTAATTCACAATATATTTCTTAATAATACTTTTAAATGACGCAAAAATTCACTGTTATATTTGATCTGGATGGAACTCTTGTTGATACTGCTCCAGACTTAATGCTTGCACATAATCATGTAATGAAAAAGTTTGGTTATCCAAGTAAATCATTAGACGAGTTAAAAAGTGCCGTTGGTCATGGTGCAGGTGCAATGATTGGAAGATCAATTTGGAGTCAAGCTAAAAAAGAATTAAGTTCTATTAATGAAAAAATTAAAAATGAAATGACTGATGAGTTTATTTCATATTATAGCAAAAATATTTTAAATGCGAGTACTTTGGTTGGTGGTGTAAAAGATTTTTTAAAATGGTGTAAAAAAGAAAATATATCTATGGCTGTATGTACAAATAAAACAGAACATCTAGCTATTGATCTTTTAAAAAAAATTGGAATTTACGATTATTTTGAATATGTTGCAGGCTATAATACATTCACTTATTGCAAACCTGACCCAAGACATATAACAACAATTATAGAAATTCTTGATGGTGATATAAATAAATCAATTATGATTGGAGACAGTGAGTCAGACGCTAATGCTGCTAAAGCAGCTGAAATTCCAATGATTTTATTAGAAGATGGATATACAGAAAAAAAAATTGATGAAATTTATCATAATCACTTAATAAAAGACTTTGTGGATATTGATAAAATTATCTCTAAATATCTTTAATATTGATTAATTTATTTTAACTATTAAAACAAAATTATAAGTAAGGAGTTATTTTGTTGTTAAACACAGTTAGAGTATATCCATCAAAAATTAATTTTCCAAAGACGAAACAACTCGCATGGAAAATAGCAGAGATAGCTAGTGATAATGCAAAGTTAAATAAAGACTCAATAAATATGGTTATCAATAGAATAATTGATAATGCATCTGTAGCTATAGCATCATTAAACAGAAAACCAGTTATATCTGCTCGTAATATGGCTATGGGGCATTTTAGAAAGGGAGGCTCAACTGTTTTTGGAGTTAATTCAAAATTCAAATTTGATCCTGAATGGGCTGCCTGGGCTAATGGAACAGCGGTAAGAGAATTAGATTTTCATGATACTTTTTTGGCAGCTGATTATAGTCATCCAGGTGACAACATTCCTGCAATTTTAGCTGTTGGGGAAAAACTTAATAGAGGTGGATTAGATCTTTTAAGGGGAATTATTACTGCCTATGAAGTTCAAGTGAATTTGGTAAAAGGGATTTGCCTTCATAAACATAAAATAGATCATATAGCCCATTTAGGACCAAGTGTTGCCGCTGGGATTGGATCAATGTTAAAATTAAAAACCGAAACAATTTACCAAGCTGTTCAACAAGCTCTTCATGTTACTATTTCAACTCGTCAATCTAGAAAAGGTGAAATATCAAGTTGGAAAGCATATGCACCTGCACATGCAGGTAAATTAGCCATAGAGGCTGTTGATAGAGCAATGAGAGGTGAAGGTGCTCCTAGCCCAATTTATGAGGGAGAAGACAGTGTTATTGCAAGAATACTAGATGGAAAGAATGCAAAATATAATGTTCCATTGCCAAAAAAGAATGAGCCTAAAAAAGCTATTCTAGAGACATATACAAAAGAATATTCAGCAGAATACCAGGCTCAAGCTCTTATAGATATTGGTAAAAAATTAAATAAGAAAATTCAAGATTTAAAAAGCATAAAAAAAATTGACATTTACACTAGCCATCACACACATTTTGTAATTGGAACAGGAGCAAATGATCCACAAAAAATGGATCCAAATGCCTCAAGAGAAACATTAGATCACTCAATTATGTATATATTTGCCGTTGCTTTAGAGGATGCTGATTGGCATCATGTAAAATCTTATACAAAAGCAAGAGCGAATAGAAAAAGTACAATTAAATTATGGAAATCCATAACAACTCATGAAGATAAAAAATGGACAAAAAAATATCATCATCCTGATCCAAAAAAGAAATCATTTGGTGCAAGAATTATTGTAACTTTAAATAATGGTAAAAAGATATCTGAAGAATTAGAGAAAGCAGACGCACATCCCTATGGAGCACGACCTTTTAAAAGAAAAGACTATATTAAAAAATTTACAACATTGACTGAAAATATTATTTCCAAAAAAGAAAGTGATAGATTTTTGAAATCTGTTCAAAATTTAAAAAAATTAAAAAAGGGTAGTCTTGATAGATTAAATATTGAGGTAAGTAAAAAATATTTAAAAAATAACTATAAAAAAGGTATATTTTAAATGCATTTTGTTGAAAAGGATTTAACGCAAAAAAGAATAGATTTAGATACTAAGTTAAAATCTAATAAAATTCTTAGAGTTCCTGGAGCTTATAATCCTTTAACAGCTAAATTAATTGAAGAAATTGGCTACGATGCAGTCTATGTATCAGGTGGTGTTATGGCAAATGATTTAGGATTTCCTGATATTGGCTTAACAACGCTTCAGGATGTAAGTACTAGATCTTATCTCATCTCGAGAGTAACGAACCTTCCAACAATTGTTGATATTGATACTGGATTTAAATCTTGCAAAGAAACTATTGAGACATTTGAAGAGTTTGGAGTTGCGGCTGTTCATCTGGAGGATCAAATTGAGCAGAAAAGATGTGGTCACCTAGATAATAAGGAACTTATATCTAAAGATAAAATGGTCTCAAAAATTAAAGAATGTGTGAGCGCCAGAAAAGACAAAAATTTCAAAATTATAGCTAGATCAGATGCTAAAAGTGTAGAAGGAATTGACAGCATGATAGATAGATGTAAAGCATACGTAGATGCAGGTGCTGAAGTAATATTTCCTGAGGCTCTAAAAGATGAAAGTGAGTTTGAACTAGTTAGAAAATCATTAGATTGTTATCTTTTAGCTAACATGACTGAATTCGGTAAATCAAAATTACTTAATTATACTCAATTACAAGACCTGGGATACAATATCGTTATATATCCTGTTTCTACACAAAGATTGGCAATGAAAAATGTGGAGGATGGTTTACGTGCCATTTTTGCTGATGGACATCAAAACAATATTATTGATAAAATGCAAACGCGGAAAAGGTTATATGATCTTGTAGAATACGAGAAATACAATTCTTTAGACGAAAAAATTTATAATTTTAAGACAGACGGACACGAATAATGAGTGATGAAATTAAAAAAGGGTTATTGGGTATAGTTGTTGATGAAACAGAAGTATCTAAAGTTATGCCTGAAATCAACTCATTAACTTACAGAGGTTATGCTGCTCAAGATCTATGTGCAAATTGCAAATTCGAAGAAGTTGCGTATCTAATTTTAAATGGTGAACTTCCAAGTAAGAAACAATTAGAAAAATTTGAAAAAGAAGAGAGAAAAGAAAGAAAATTATCTAAAACATTATTAGATGATATAAAAAAATTTCCAAAAAAAGCTCACCCTATGGATGCTGCGAGAACAGCTGTAAGTATTATGGGTCTTGAAGATAAAGAGACAAAAGATAATTCACCAGCAGCTAATATGAGAAAAGTAATGAGAATTTTTGCGAAAACTCCAGTTGCCTTAGCTGCTTTTTATAGAGCTAGAAAAGGAAAAAAAATCATTGCACCAAAAAAAAACCTTTCATTTTCTGAAAATTTTTTTCATATGTGTTTTGGCAAAGTACCAAACAAAGAAATTGTTAAAGCTTTTGATGTATCTTTAATCTTATATGCAGAACATAGTTTTAATGTTTCAACTTTTACAGCTAGAACAATAACAAGTAGTCTATCAGATATTCATGGCGCAATAACTGGTGCAATAGCAAGTTTAAAAGGACCTCTTCATGGAGGTGCTAATGAAGAAGTCATGCATATGATGAATAAAATCAAAAAACCAGAGAATGCACTTAAATGGATAAACAAAGCTCTAGATAATAAAGATGTTGTAATGGGATTTGGCCATAGAGTTTATAAAAGTGGAGATTCAAGAGTTCCTACAATGAGAGAATATTTTGGAAAAGTTGCTAAAATCAAAAAAGATAGAAAGTTTGAAAAAATTTACGACATTGTAGAAAAAGTAATGATAGATCGAAAAAATATCCATCCAAACGTAGATTACCCTACTGGACCTACTTACCATTTAATGGGATTTGATACTGATTTCTTCACACCAATTTTTGTAATTTCAAGAATTACAGGTTGGTCAGCTCATATTATTGAGCAGCATGCTGCTAATAAACTTATTAGACCTTTAGCAAGTTATAAAGGTAGCAAGCACCGTAAAGTTCTCCAATTAAATCAAAGATAATCTTAAGAAAAAGCTTCTGTCCAAGAACCTCTTGTAGACGCTTTTGAATATTCCGTCGCTCTTCCTTCGAAAAAGTTCATATGTTCAACTGCATTTAGCATTGTATCTAGCCACGTTAATGGATTCTTTTTAACATCATAAATTGGCTCTAAACCTAGTTGGTCCAATCTTCTGTTAGCTATAAATCTTATGTAACCTTTTACTTCTGCAGCAGTTAATCCTTCTAATGGACCCATCTCAAAGGCTAGATCAATAAAAGAATCTTCGTGCGCAACAATTGTTCTACAAGCCTCATAAAGCTCTTTTTTAAGTTGTGGTGTCCAGATTTCTGGGTTTTCTTTAATAAATTCCTTAAAGATTCTGATCATTGAATTACAATGAAGTGTTTCATCTCTTACTGACCAAGTCACAATCTGACCCATTCCCTTCATTTTATTATGTCTTGGAAAATTAAGTAAAATTGCAAAACTAGCAAATAACTGCAGACCTTCAGTAAAAGCACTAAATACTGCAACAGTTTTTGCTATATCTTCTTTTGAATTTACATTGAAGTTTTGCATGTAATCATACTTATCTTTCATTTCTTTATACTTCATAAATGCTGAATATTCAGATTCAGGCATTCCGATTGTATCTAAAAGATGTGAATAAGCTGCAACGTGAACTGTTTCCATCGACGCAAATGCAGTCATCATCATTAAAACTTCAGTTGGTTTAAATACGGTTGTGTAATGTCTTAAATAACAGTTGTTAACTTCAACGTCTGCTTGTGTAAAAAATCTAAAGATTTGAGTTAATAAATTTTTTTCAGCTTGCGATAAGTTTTTTTGCCAATCTCTTACATCATCACCTAATGGAACTTCCTCTGGTAACCAGTGAATTCTTTGTTGCGTTAACCATGCATCATAACACCATGGATATCTAAAAGGTTTGTATACTGGGTTCTCAACTAATAGACCCATTTTCTTTGGTTGAATTATTTCTTTATTAATTTTTTCTGCTACTGACACGATAAACACTCCTCATAATCTTGTTGGTTATTACTTTCTTCTTTTGATTTATAAACGTTTGCTGCAATGTCAGTTGAATTTGCATCATTAACATTTTCAGCACGTTGTATTGATTTAGACCTACAGTAATAAAGACTCTTCAATCCTTTCTTCCATGCTTGGAAGTGGATTTGATGTAAATCTTTTTTATGTACATCCGCAGGTAAAAATAAATTAATAGATTGGGCTTGTGAAACATGTGGAGTTCTGTCTGCACTTAAATCTACAAGCCATCTTTGATCTAACTCAAAAGCTGTTTTGAAAACATCTTTTTCTTCCTGAGTTAAAAAATCTAAATGTGAAACAGATCCTTGGTTTGTTGTAATACTTGACCATACTTCATCTGTATCTTTGCCATGTTTTTCTAATAGTTGTCTTAAATATTTATTTCGAACATTAAATGAACCTGACAATGTTTTGTGGGTAAAGCTATTAGCTGCAATTGGTTCAACACCAGGAGATGTTCCACCACATATAATTGAGATAGAAGCTGTAGGTGCTATTGCAGTTTTGTTTGAAAATCTTTCCATTATACCATAATCAGCTGCATCTGGGCATGCTCCCCTTTCCTCAGCTAAATCTTTTGATGCTTTATCAACGTGCTTATGAATATGTTCAAACATTTTTTTATTCCAAACTTTGCTCATAACTGACTCGATTGGGATCATTTTCTTTTGATAATATGAATGAAGTCCCATAACACCTAAACCGACACTTCTTTCTCTCATCGCTGAGTAAGTAGCATCACTGAATTGTTCAGGTGCGTTTTCAATAAAATCCGTCATAACATTATCTAAAAATCTCATTACGTCGCTAATGAAATTCTCATCATCTTTCCAGTCATCATATTTTTCAATATTCAAAGATGATAAGCAGCATACAGCCGTTCTATCTCTACCATCTTTATCAATTCCTGTAGGTAGAGTTATCTCACTACAAAGATTTGAAGTTTTAACAGTAAGACCTGCTAATTTATGATGTTGTGGTATTTGTCTGTTAACAGTATCGATGAATATAATATATGGCTCTCCTGTTTCTATTCTAGCTGTAAGTAATCTTATCCATAGATTTCTTGCAGATACTGTTGCTTGAACGGCTCCATCTTTTGGACTTTTAAGCCCCCATTGTTCGTCAAGTTCAACAGCTCTCATGAAAGCATCTGAAACTAAAACACCGTGGTGTAAATTTAACGATTTTCTATTTGGATCTCCTCCAGTTGGTCTTCTCATCTCTATAAACTCTTCAATTTCTGGGTGATCTATTGGTATATAACAAGCAGCCGAACCTCTTCTTAGTGAGCCTTGACTAATTGCCATTGTTAGAGAATCCATAACTTTAATAAATGGAATTATTCCTGAGGTTTTACCAACTCTTCCAATTTTCTCACCTATTGATCTAAGGTTTCCCCAATAGCTTCCGATACCACCGCCACGTGCTGCAAGCCAAACATTCTCACTCCATAGATCGAGAATACCATTAAGACTGTCACTAGCTTCATTTAGAAAACAAGAAATTGGCAATCCTCTTGTTGTTCCACCATTTGATAAAACTGGCGTTGCTGGCATGAACCAAAGATTACTAATGTAATTATATAATCTTTGAGCATGTAAATTGTCGTCAGCATAATGACTTGCTACTCTAGCAAATAAATCTTGGAAAGATTCGTTAGCACCCAAATATCTATCTTTAAGAGTAGCTTTTCCAAAGTCAGTTAAATTCTCATCTCTGCTTCTATCAATTTTAATTGTTATGCCTTTTGAATTTTGAAATAGTTCAGTTTCACTATTAAGAGAAAATAAATCTAATCTTTTATCTTTAGGATCTTGATTTACATTTGGTGTATAATCAGAGACAGCTTTCCTAATAGCTTGTGATAAAATCTTGTTCATTTAGCTCCTTTTTTGTACTATACTTAATTTAGTAAAACAACTAGATGTTGTATGATAGTTTGGTAAATATACTATATGACCAACAAATCAATAGAACATTTATAGAACTTGAGAAAAAAATTATCAATAAAAAAATAAACAAAATATAAAAATATTAACATGAAAAATTCAATAAAAATTGATCCTTTTGGCTTTAGAGAGTACGACGCGCGATGGTTGTACCCTGATAATATCAATTTAGAAGGTGTGACACATTTGGGCAAAGGTTTAGGAACTCAAATTAAATCTCATACAAAAAAAGAAAATCCAAGAATCATTGTTGGACATGATTACAGATCTTACAGTGAAGATATAAAATCAGCATTAAAGAAAGGTCTACTTTCAACTGGATGTTTTATTGATGATATAGGTTTATCGTTATCTCCAATGGTATATTTTGCACAATTTAACTTAGATGCTGATGCAGTTGCTATGGTTACAGCAAGTCATAATGAAAATGGTTGGACGGGTGTAAAAATGGGCATCAAAAAAGGATTAACACACGCCCCTGAGGAAATGGCTGAATTAAAAGAAATAACTTTAAATGAAAAATTTACAATTGGCTCAGGTAATGAAAAAAAGATTAGTAATTTTCAGGAAATATATAAAAATGATTTAATTCAAAATAATAAAATTGAGAAAAAAATAAAAGCTGTTGTTGCATGCGGGAATGGAACAGCTGGAATTTTTGCCCCAGATATACTTAGAGGAATAGGTTGTGATGTAATAGAGTTGGATTGTAATTTAGATTATACATTTCCAAAATATAATCCAAATCCAGAAGATCTTGAGATGCTTCATGCTATAAGTAAACATGTAATTGAAAATAATGCTGATATTGGATTTGGTTTCGATGGAGACGGAGATAGAGTTGGAGTTATAGATAATAAAGGAAATGAAATATTTGCTGACAAAATAGGATTATTAATTGCAAGAAATTTATCTGATCATCATAAAAATTCTAAATTTATAGTAGACGTAAAATCAACTGGTCTTTATACTAATGATAGAGTTTTATTAAACAACTCATGTAAAACTATATATTGGAAAACTGGTCATTCCCATATCAAAAGAAAAGTAAACGAAGAAAAAGCACTAGCAGGCTTTGAAAAGAGTGGTCATTTCTTTTTTAACCAACCTTTGGGCTATGGATACGATGATGGGATAAATTCTGCAATTCAAGTTTGTCATTTATTAAATAATAACAATAAACTCATGAGTGAAATTATTGATGATTTACCAAAAACTTTTCAGTCACCAACAATGGCTCCTTTCTGCGAGGACAATGAAAAGTATAAAGTTGTCGATAAATTAGTAAGCAAAATAGAGGAAATTAAAGATAATAAAGATAAAATTGATGGGCAAGAAATTGAAGATGTTCTAACTGTAAATGGTGTTAGGTTTTCATTTAAAGATGGATCTTGGGGTTTAATCAGAGCCTCTTCAAATAAACCTTCTCTAGTTGTCGTTACTGAAAGCCCTACTTCAGATGATAGAAAGAAAAAGATATTTGATTTTATTGACCAATTGCTACAAAAAACTGGCAAAATTGGTGAATATGATCAAAAGATTTAATTAAAGATCTAAAAACCTAATCAAAAAAAGAGTTCCTATAACATACAAGAATACACCAAACATTCTTTGGGTTTTATTTTTATCTGAATTGTGAACCATATTTGCACCGACCCGAGCCATGAAAGATGTGATGGGGATGAATATCAAAAATGCAGGAATATTTACAAAACCTAAACTCATAGGAAGATTTGCATTTAATAAAAAACCAGATGTCAAAAAACCAATTGAACCAATAGATGCTATTACAAAACCTATTGCGGCAGAACTACCAATCGCTCTACTAATTGGGTACCCAAAATATCTTAGAATAGGAACATTCATCATAGCTCCTGTTATTCCCATAGGAGCAGATATAAAG
>CACLSF010000010.1 GCA_902609535.1 uncultured Pelagibacteraceae bacterium
ATGTAATTACTGGCAAAGGTTTAAGATCAAAAAATTTAAATGATCCATATCAATCTAATAATTTAAGTATATTAAAACACTCAGTGCCTAATTTTATTAAACGAAACAATCAATTAATGAGTAAAATCATAAGTATTGATTTTGAGGCTGTTGAAAATCCATCTGTTGGAAATTTTGATATTTTTTTAAAAAAAAAAAAATAAGAATTATAAAATAAATTTTGATAAATCTGCGTCTTTAACAAGTTCACCAATATTTTTCTTAATATACTCCGAGTCTATACTGATTTTTTCACCAGTTCTATCTGTTGCTGTAAAACTTATTTCATCTAAAACTCTTTCAATAATAGTATGAAGTCTTCTGGCACCAATATTTTCAACTGTTGTGTTTACTTCACTTGCTATTGTTGCAATGGTGTCAATCCCATCCTCTGTGAATTCTAAATCAACATTTTCTGTTTTGAGTAGAGCTTTGTACTGTTTGATCAAACTATTATCTGGCTCTTTTAAAATTCGTTTAAAATCCTCACTATTCAATGCATCTAGCTCGACTCTAATTGGTAATCTTCCTTGAAGCTCAGGTAAAAGATCTGATGGTTTTGCTAACTGAAAAGCTCCTGAAGCTATAAATAATATGTGATCTGTTTTTATTGGACCATATTTAGTGCTTACTGTTGTTCCCTCAATCAGAGGAAGTAAATCTCTTTGAACTCCCTCCCTTGACACATCTCCACCAACTCTATCAGTTCTTGCTGAAATTTTATCTATTTCATCTAAAAATACGATACCGTTGTTTTCAGTTGTATTTTTTGCTGATTTAATAATTTTATCTTGTTCAATTAATTTATCTGCCTCTTCGTTTAATAGTATTTCATGGGACTCTTTTACTGACATTTTCTTCTTTTTAGCTTTTTGGCCCATAGACTTTCCAAGCATATCTGAAATATTAATCATACCGACATTTGCACCTGGCATTCCAGGAATTTCAAATGATGGCATTCCACTATTACTTTCTGTAACAGCTACCTCGATTTCATTATCGTCTAGATCACCATCTCTTAATCTTTTCCTAAAACTTTCTCTAGTTGCAACACTTGCTTTATTTCCAACTATTGCATCTAGAACTCTGTCCTCAGCTAGTTTTTGTGCTTTTGAATGAACTTCTTTTCTTTTTTTCACTTTTTCCATTGCAATAGCAATTTCTAAAAGATCTCTTATAATTTGTTCAACATCTCTCCCAACATAACCTACTTCAGTAAATCTTGTTGCTTCAACTTTTACAAATGGTGCCTCAGCTAATTTTGATAGTCTTCTAGATATTTCTGTTTTACCAACACCTGTTGGCCCCATCATTAAAATATTTTTTGGAAGAACTTCGTCTTTCATATCACCTTCTAAAGCTTGTCTTCTCCATCTATTCCTTAAAGCAATTGCAACAGCTCTTTTTGCATTATTTTGTCCCACAACAAATCTATCTAATTCAGAAACTATTTCTCTTGGAGTTAATGAATTTTGAATACTATTTTGTTCTTTTTTAACTTTTGTATTTGGAAGAGTAGTAACGTTTGATTTTTCCATATTAAATTTTCTCAATGTTTAAATTATCGTTTGTAAAAACACATATTTCAGATGCAACTTTAATTGCCTTTTTTGCAATCTCTTCTGCTGATAAATCTGTATCCATTAGAACTTTTGCAGAAGCTAGCGCATAATTTCCTCCAGATCCTATTCCAATAACATCTCCTTCAGGCTCTAAAACATCTCCAGTTCCTGAAATAATAAAACTATTTTCCTTATCACCAACTGCCATCAAGGCTTCTAATCGTCTCAAATATTTATCTGTTCGCCAATCCTTAGCTAATTCAACAGCTGCTCTTGCTAGATTTCCAGCATGTTTTTCTAGTTTAGACTCTAATCTTTCAAATAATGTTAAGGCATCTGCGGTAGATCCAGCAAATCCTGCAATTACATTTCTTTTCTCAATCTTACGAACTTTGTTTGCAGTTTTCTTAATTACTGTATTACCCATACTAACTTGGCCATCTCCAGCAACTACTACTTCATTGTTTTTTCTTATTAATACTATTGTTGTCATGGCATATAGATGGATATTAAATCTTATAGTTCAAGACCAGGGCTAGAATTATTGCCATAATTGAATAATAGATATATACCTTTTTCAGATTATGAAACGTAAAGCTAAAATAAGTAGAAAAACAAAAGAGACCAACATCAGTGTTGATTTAAATATTGATGGTAAAGGTAAGTACAAAGTTGATACAGGCATAGGATTTTTAGATCACATGCTTGAGCAATTATCAAAACACTCATCAATGGATATGAATATTAAAGCTAAAGGTGATACGCACATTGATCTTCACCACACAACTGAAGATACAGGAATTGCAATTGGTGAATGTTTGAAAAAAGCATCAAAAAAGTTTGTTGGAATTAAAAGGTACGCCCACGCAATGATTCCAATGGATGAAACACTAACTAGAGTTGCAATCGATGTTTCAAACAGACCTTATCTAATTTGGAAAGTAAAATTGAAAGTAGAAAAATTAGGTGAGATGGATACAGAATTATTTAAAGAATGGTTCCAAGCGTTCTCACAGGCTGCAGGAATTACTTTGCACGTAGAAAATATTTACGGCGATAACAGTCACCACATAATTGAATCTTGCTTTAAAGGATTGGCAAGATCATTACGTACTGCTTTGGAAATGGATCCAAGAAACAAAACTACAATACCTTCTACAAAAGGTTCTTTATAAATTTAATGAATGTCACAATTGTTGACTACAATTCAGGTAACATAAGTTCTGTAATTAATTCGTTTAAAGAAGTTGTAAAAGGTAAAGTAAATATTGATGTAACATCTGATCTTAAAACAATAAAAACTAGCGATAAGGTTGTATTGCCTGGGCAGGGATCTTTTAAAAGTTGCATCGACGGACTGAATTGTATTAATGGTTTGATTGATACTCTTAATGAGTTTGCAGTTATTAACAAGAAGCCACTTCTTGGAATTTGTGTTGGTCTTCAAATGTTCGCTGACGTTGGATATGAGGAAGTTGAGACTAAAGGTCTAGGATGGATTTCAGGTAAAGTTTCTAAAATTGATAACCAAGGCGGCAAATTTAAACTTCCACATATTGGCTGGAACGAAATAAATATAGTTAAAGATAGTAACCTTTTTAAAAATGTAAAAAATAAATCCCATATGTATTTTGTGCACAGTTATGAGTTTATCCCAGATGACAAATTAGTAATTTCAGCAACTACTGATTATTCATCCACTGTTGTTTGCGCTATTGAAAAGGAAAATATATTTGGCACTCAATTTCACCCAGAAAAAAGTGATAATATAGGTCTTAAAATAATTAAAAATTTTATAAATTTATAATGATCAAGCACTTAGTAAGATTACCTTTTTTAAAAAAACTAGTTTCATCAATAGGAACTAGGTTTTTAAAATTTTTCAAAAAAAATAGAAACTATTTTAAAGTTAATAATATTTATTTTTACTTAGATTTTTTAGATCCAATTGATAGAGAAATAATCTTGACTCACAAGTATGAGAGTGATCAGGTTATTTTTTTAGAAGATCAAATGAAACAAACTTCATTTTCATATTTTTTAGACATCGGATCTAATTGTGGGTACTATTCTTTTTACCTTGCAGACAAATTTAAAGATTTAAAAATTAAAGCATATGAACCAAATATTGATGCTTACAACAAATCCTATAAAACACTGTTAAAGAATTCTTTTAATAATATTGAAATATTTAATTTTGGATTATCTGATATAAATCAGAAAACTAAGATTAGATCTATGATTAAAGATGGATTTGTTCAATCAAACTCTTCAGTTTTGTACACTAATCATCAATTTGACCCAGAAGACTTTGATGTAAGAGAGGCAACTTTTAAAGCTGGGGATGAAGTCCTAACCTTTAAAAATGAAAAATTATCTATCAAAATTGATGTTGAAGGACATGAAATTTATACCTTAAAAGGTCTGACAAATAATTTAAAAAATAATGAGTGTTTATTGCTAATAGAAATAAGTGAGAGAAATTACCATGAAGCAAATAAATTTTTAGATACTGTTGGTTATAAGAATATTTTTAAATCTAAGTTTAGGCCTGATTATATTTATACTAATATTAACTAATGAAAATTTTTCCTGCTATAGATATAAAAGATAAAAAGTGCGTTAGACTGGTTAAAGGAGACTTTAATAACCAAACTGAGTACGATATTTCACCTATTGATCAAGCTAATAAATACAAAGATCACGGATTTAAAAACTTGCACATAGTTGACTTGGATGGAGCTTTAACTGGGGAGACTGTTAATATTGATATTATTGAGGAAATTGTTGGTAAATTTGATCTTAAAATTGAAATAGGTGGTGGTGTAAGAAACTTTGAAAGTATTAAAAAATATATAGACGTTGGAGTTGAGAAAGTAATTTTAGGAAGTGCTGCAATTAAAGATAAAAATTTTTTAAAAGAAGCGTGTGAAAAATTTCTAAATAAAATTGCTTTAGGTCTAGATGCTAAAGATGGTTATTTATCTGTATCTGGATGGAAAGAAAATTCTAATTTAAAAACTTTAGATTTCCTAAAAGATGTAATTGATTATGGAGTTAGTAGATTAATTTATACAGATATTAACAGAGATGGAATGAAGTTAAGTCCAAATTTTAGTGAAACGGCAAATATTGCAAATAATTCAAATTGCCCAGTAATTATATCTGGAGGTGTTTCTTCAATAGATGATATTAGAAAAGCAAAAGAAATAGGAAATAAAAATATTGAGGGAATTATTGTTGGTAAAGCCATATATGATGGTGATATTAAATTAGATGAACTTGCAAAAGAAATAGATGCTTAAAAATAGAATTATACCCTGTTTAGATGTTAAAAATGGCAGAGTTGTTAAAGGTATAAACTTTGTTGATTTACAAGATGCAGGTGATCCTGTTGAACAAGCAAAAATATATAGTGATGGTGGAGCTGATGAGATTTGTTTTTTAGATATAACTGCTTCAAATGAAAATAGAGATACTATTTATGAAGTAGTAAAAGATACATCTAAAAAATGTTTTGTACCTTTAACAGTGGGTGGAGGAGTAAGAAGTGTAGAAGATATTAGTAAACTATTAAATTGTGGTGCTGATAAAGTTTCAATTAATACAGCTGCAGTTCAAAATGCAGATGTAGTAGTTCAAAGTTCAAAAAAATTTGGTTCACAGTGTATTGTTGTTGCAATAGATGCTAAGAAAAATCGAGATAAATGGGAAGTTTTTACTCATGGAGGACGAAACAATACTGGAATTGATGCTATAGAGTTTGCAAAAAAGATGGAAGAGAGTGGTGCAGGTGAGTTGTTGGTCACTTCAATGGATAGAGATGGTACCCAGGTAGGCTATGACATTGATCTCATGTCAAGAATTTCATCTATGGTAAACATACCCACAATAGCATCAGGAGGAGTGGGTGATCTTGATCACTTAGTCGATGGCATCAAATTAGGCAATGCTAGTGCCGTTTTGGCAGCATCTATATTTCACTATGGTAAATATTCTGTCAAAGAAGCTAAAGAATATTTGGACTCAAAAGGAATACCTGTTAGGATTTGAGATGCTAAATACCCTTGAGAACCTATTTAAACTTGCGAGAGAAAGAAAATCTTCACCAGTCGATGGTTCTTATACCAATAAACTTCTTAATGATAAATCTTTGACCAAAGCTAAAGTTTTAGAAGAAATAAATGAATTGATAGAGGCAGTAGAAGAAGATACAAATAAAATTCATGAAGCTGCAGATGTGTTTTATCATCTAGCTATGTACCTTGAAGCAAACAATATTAAGATTGAAGATGTAATGAGTGAATTAGACAAAAGAAAAAAGTGAGCCATAAATTTTATAAACCTGCAAGATCAAGATTGCAAAGAAGTGAATTAGCAGTTCCAGGTTCATCACCTAAAATGTTTGAAAAAGCTCTAAGTTCAGCAGCCGATTATGTTTTTTTAGATCTTGAAGATGCAGTTTCTCCAAATGATAAAATAACTGCAAGAGCAAATGTTATTAAAGCTTTGAATGAAATGGATTGGAGAGGTAGTGGTAAAACTATTTCTGTACGAATAAATAGTTTAGATACTCATTACATGTATTCAGATCTAATTGAGATTGTTGAACAAGCTGGAGAAAATGTAGATACAATTTTAATTCCAAAAGCAGGAACAGCAAGCGATGTTTATATGGTTGATTGTTTGTTAACTCAAATAGAGACAAATAAAAAATTAAAAAATAAAATTGGAATAGAATGTCTGATTGAGACAGCATTAGGAATGTCAAATATTAAAGAAATTGCAACTTCAAGTGAAAGATTAGAGGCATTGCATTTTGGTGTTGCAGATTATGCAGCAAGTTTAAGGGCAAGAACAACTGTTATAGGTGGTCTTAATGAAAATTATCCAGGAGACCAGTGGCATCATGGTTTATCTGAATTAGTAATGACTTGCAGAGCGTATGGAATAAGAGCAATAGACGGACCTTTTGGAGATTTTAATGATCCAGATGCTTACACAGCAGCTGCTAAAAGAGGTGCTGCAATTGGTATTGAGGGTAAATGGGCAATACATCCTTCACAAATTGCATTAGCAAACAATGTATTCTCTCCACCAGAAGCAGAGGTTACTAAGGCTAAAAGGATCTTGGAAGAGCTAGAAAAGGCCGCCAAAGAAGGTAAAGGAGCTGCTCAGCTTGATGGCAGAATGATAGATGCTGCATCAGCTAAAATGGCTGAAAACATTGTAAATATCGATAAGTTAATTCATATTAAATAAATAAAATTATGGACATTCACGAATATCAAGCAAAGAAAATACTTTCAGATTTTGGAGTAACAATTCCTAGAGGTGGAATTGTTTACAGCCCAGAGAATGCTGAGAATAAAGCTAGAGAAATTGGTGGATCAAGATGGGTAGTTAAAGCACAAATTCATTCTGGTGCTAGAGGGAAAGCTGGAGGGATAATTGTTTGTAATACTCCATTAGAAGTTGCTCAAGCGACAGATAAATTATTAGGAAAAAAATTAGTAACAAATCAAACAGGACCTGAAGGAAAAATAGTAAACAGAATTTATATCGAAGAAGCTACAGATATCGAAAAGGAATTATATTTAGGATTGGTTTTTGATAGGAGCTCAGAAAGTATTATGGTTGTTGCATCCACAGAAGGTGGAATGAGCGTTGAAGAAATTTCAAAGGAAAAACCAGAAACAATTATTAGATCTAAAATTGAAGTTGCGGTTGGAATGCAAAATTTTCAAGCCAGAGAATTAGCATTTGGTCTTGGAATAGAGCCAGACTTAATTAGAAGAGCTTCTGATACTATTATTGGATGTTATAAAGCTTTCAGTGAATTAGATGCAACAATGGTTGAAGTTAATCCATTAGTTATTTCTAAACAAAAGCAAATATTAGCTTTAGATTGTAAAATGAGTTTTGATAACAATGCAATGTTTAGAAGAAGTCAAGTTTCTGAGCTAAGAGATAAAACACAAGAAGATTCAAAAGAAATTTTTGCATCAGACAGAGGTTTAAACTATGTCAGTTTAGATGGAAATATAGGCAACATAATAAACGGTGCTGGTCTTGCGATGGCATCTATGGATATGATTAAATTAGCTGGAGGAACTCCTGCAAATTTTTTAGATGTAGGAGGTGGAGCAACACCGGAAAAAATAGTTAAAGCCTTTAAACTAGTTACAATGGATGAAAAAGTTAAAGTAATTCTCGTAAATATTTTTGCTGGTATCAATAGATGTGATTGGGTTGCAGAAGGAATTGTAGATGCATTAAAAAAAATTGAAATTAAAGTTCCATTAGTTATTCGTCTAGCAGGTACCAATGTCGAAAAAGGAAATAAAATCTTAAAAGAAAGTAAAATAAATTATATTGAGGCAAATACTTTAGAGGATGCAGCTAATAAAGCAGTTGCAGCATTAAATAAAGCATGACTGTACTTGTTGATAAAAATAGTAAGATAATTATTCAAGGTTTTACAGGTAAAATGGGCTCTTTTCATGCAGATGAAATGATTAAATACGGCTCAAATGTTGTTGGTGGAGTGACACCAGGAAAAGGAGGTTCAAAACATTTAAATTTACCTGTGTTCAATACAGTTAAAGATGCTGTGAATGAAACAGGAGCCGACTCTTCAATTTTATTTGTACCCCCAGCTTTTGCAGCTGACTCCGCAATGGAAGCAGCGGATGCTGGAATAAAAATATGTGTAGCTATAGTTGACGGAATACCTTCTCATGACATGATTAGAATAAAAAGATACATGAGAAGATACACTAAAAGTTCTAAAATGACATTAGTTGGACCAAACTGTGCCGGAATTATAAGTCCTGGAAAATCAATGTTAGGAATAATGCCAGGTCATATTTATAAAGAAGGAAGAGTTGGAATTATTAGTAGATCAGGAACATTAGGTTATGAAGCTGCTCAACAACTTAAAAATTTAAATATAGGTGTCTCTACAAGTGTAGGCATTGGAGGAGATCCAATAAATGGAAGTTCATTTAGAGATATAATTGAAAAGTTTGAAACAGATGATGAGACCGATGCAATATTAATGATTGGTGAAATTGGTGGACCCCAGGAAGTCGCTGCAGGAGAGTTTGCAAAAGAAAATATGAAAAAACCAGTAATTGCATATATTGCTGGATTAACAGCTCCAAAAGGAAGAGTAATGGGTCATGCAGGTGCAATAGTTTCAGCTTATGGAGAGAGTGCAATTGAAAAAGTTGAAATTTTAAAAGAATGTGGAATTACAATTTCCAAAAATCCATCTGTTATGGGAGACACAGTTAAATCAGTTTTAGAAAAAATGTAGTCATGAGTTATGATGATAATAATATATTTGCAAAAATATTAAGAAACGAGATACCTTGTAATAAAATCTATGAAGATGAATTTGTTTTGTCTTTTCATGATATAAATCCTCAAAAAAAAATTCATGCATTAGTAATCCCAAAAGGTAAGTATGTTGACTTAGATGACTTTAGTCAAAACGCATCACCCAATGAAATGGTTGGATTACTCAAGGGTATAAATATTGTTGCAAAGAAATTAAACATATCTGTTGATACAGGTAAGGGATACAGAGCTCTAGCAAATGTAAGTGAGGACGGTGGGCAAGAAGTTCCCCATTTGCATTTTCATTTGTTTGGTGGAGAGAAAATTGGTAAAATGGTCTCGTGAAAATTAATGTAGACAGATGTTTCTTAGAAATTAATTCAGCAAGAGACTTAAACTACTCAAAGAGTCCTGGGCCTAACTTCAAAATTATTCAATTAGACCCACCTGATTTCCAATTAAACAAGTTTTTTTACAAACAAATTGGAAGAAAACATAGATGGATAGATAGGTTAGTTTGGGCAGATAAAAAATGGATTGAGTATGTTGAAAATTCAAGAATAAAAACCTTTATTTTAAAAGATAATAACAACTTAGCCGGATATTATGAAACTATCCATGATCTTGATAACAATCATACAGAAATTGCATATTTTGGTATTTTAGAGGAATATTTTGGAAAAAAATGTGGTGGCTATCTTCTCTCTGAGGCTATTAAGAAGCTATTCGAGGAAGGAATGTCAAGAATCTGGCTACATACCTGTTCACTTGACCATGAAAATGCAATTAAAAATTATTTAGCTAGAGGGATGCAGGTATTTAAATATGAAAAAATTAATATTGAGGTTAATTAGTATATTTTTGTAGTGAAAATAATTTTTCTTCAACCTTAACGTTAATATTAATGTCACTTAAAAAAGTTTGTATTAGATTTTGATAAATATCTTTGGTTTCCCAACCCATTAAATTTAGACTTTCTTTATCAAAAAAAACTTTAATCAAATTATTTTCGAATTCAAAATTAAAGACATAATAAAATGGATAATTCTTATCATTTTCTGCCTCATTCATTTTTGAAATCAAAAATTTTTTATCGAGTATAAAATTTAAAGGTGTTTTATCTAGTGGATATCTATAATAATTTTTGATTTTATCTGAATTTATAACTAGAGATTTACCATTTGAAACAAGTATTTTGTTATAAATGTCATAATATTCACAAAAAATTTGCTTAGGGTATAAAATTACACATTCTCCTTTCTCAATATTATTATTATCTATCTTCTGGGTAAATTTGAATTGCAAAGATTTTATATTTTCTAAGTGATTTATAATTTTTTGGTTTGAAAAACTGTGTGCATTTATATTAAAAAAAAATATAAAAAAAAAAATTAAGTATTTTTTCATTTAAGTACTTCTCTTTTACCAACATGATTAGCCTGACTTACCTCTCCGTTTGCCTCCATTTGATCAACTATCCTTGCTGCTCTATTATAACCAATTTGTAATTTTCTTTGTAAAAATGAGGTAGATGCTTTTCTTTCAGATTTTACAATCTCCAACGCTGTATTGTATAAATCGTCAAGATTTTCATTATCATTTAAATTTTTAGCACTTTCTTTTTCATCTACAAAATTAAGAATTTCATCTACATAATTTGGTTCGGCTTGATTCCTCAAAAAATTATTTATTTTTTCAATTTCTTCTTCTGATACAAATGGTGCATGTGTTCTCGTCATTCTGTTGGCTGAGGTCATATAAAGCATATCTCCTTTACCAAGTAATTGCTCTGCTCCCTGCTCACCTAGAATTGTTCTACTATCTATCTTGGATGTAACTTGAAATGATATCCTAGTTGGAAAATTAGCTTTTATTGTTCCTGTAATCACATCAACACTTGGTCTTTGAGTTGCCATTATAATATGAATTCCCGCAGCTCTTGCCATTTGTGAAAGCTTTTGAATGTAATTCTCTATATCCTTACCGGCAACAAGCATTAAATCAGACATTTCATCAACAATAACAACGATATAAGGCATAGAAATTTTGTGTTTTTCGTTATAGCCGTCTATGTTCCTTACTCCTACTTTAGTCATTAGCTTGTATCGATTTTCCATTTCTTTCACTACCCAACCTAAAACTGATGCAGCTTTTTTGGCCTCAGTAATTACTGGGCATAACAAATGTGGAATTCCCTCATATGTTGATAATTCTAACATTTTAGGATCAATCAATATAAACTTACATTTTTCTGGAGAGTGTTTGTACAAAAGGGATAAAATAATTGTATTAATACAAACTGATTTACCCGATCCCGTTGTACCAGCTATTAGTAAATGAGGCATACTGCTTAAATCCCCAGTTATTGGTAATCCAGAAATACTTTTTCCAAGAGCAATCGGTAATTTAATATCTTTTTTTTTATAACTGGTATCAGAAATTATTTCACTTAAGAAAACGTTCTCTCTTTGTGGTTTAGGCAATTCAATTCCTATAGTATTACTTCCAGGTATGGTTGCAATTCTAGCAGACTCTGAGCTAGTATTTCTAGCAATATCCTCTGAAAGATTAATTATCTTAGATACTTTAACACCAGGGGCAGGTTCAAATTCATACAATGTAACTACAGGACCTTGACTAACTTTTTTAACTTCTCCTTCAACTCCAAAATCTAATAAAATTTTTTCTAAAGTTTTTTCGTCAGTTTTATTTTCTGATAAATTTCTGTCTTTTTTTGAGGGAGATTTTAAAAAATCTAATGGAGGTAATTTATATTTTATAATCGTTTTGTCTGTAGTTTTTATATTTTTGTCAAATGAGAAATTTTCTTGGACTCTAGTTTCGTTATTAATATATTCAGGTTCATCTAATATATTTTCATTATCAATATCAAAAACTCTTTTTGTTGGCATTATTTTGGGCTTAGAGAAAATTGCAATTATGAATTTAAAATATTTTAACTTAAAATTTACACTTAGAAGAAAAAATAACAATATTGTAATTATTAAAATTACATAACTTACTTGATTGTTAAGATTTATTAAATTTATCAAGAAAGTTTCCTCAAGTAAATTACCTACAAATCCATTATTTCCATTAATTGTAAGCCAGTACGTTTCGGTATGAAAAACTGTAAAAAATAATGTCCCTGTAATTGAATATAGAATTATAAAAAATAAACTTTCAACAATATGAAAAATTTTTTTTTCAATTATTACTGATAGAGATATAAGAAAAATAGATACTGGCACTAATAATGCGATTAAACCGATTGATTGATATAAAATATCAGAGGCATAGCTGCCTTTTGTACCAACTAAATTCTTTATTTCTGAATTTTCTGGAAAAATAAAATTAGGATCTTCTGGTGAGTAGCTAATTAGTGATGCTAGGAGTAAAAGAGATAAGCAAAGCAAAGATAAACCTGTTGCCTCAGATAACCTTTTAAATAGAAAACTAGCTGTTTTATCTACTAAATTTTTAATTTTCATTTTGTTATTAATGATTTGTCACTTTGTATCATTTAATTTTTATTGATAAAATTAAATAATATTATGAAAATTTGTCTTTTAGGAAATAATTTAACAAATTTAGTTCTAGCAAATATATTACTAAAGAAAAAGATAAATGTTGACATTATATCTCAAGCTAAATCATCTTCATTAACAAATTCTATTAGAACAATTGCAATCTCAAATGAAAATTATGAATTTTTGAAAGAAAATATAAAAGGTCTATCAAGTCTGGGATGGCCAACAGAAAAAATTAAAATTTATTCAGATAAAAATAAATCGTCTGAGTTATTTGAGTTCAAAAATAAAAAACAAAATAATTTTTACTTATTAAAATATAGTACTTTTTTTAACTTAATGAAAAAAAATAAATTTTTAAAAATTATTAAACTTAAAACTTATAATTTTAATTATATTAATAAAAGAAATTATAATTTAATTATTAACTCTGAAAAGAATAATCCAATAACTAAAAAATATTTCCAAAAAAAAGTAGAAAAAAACTATAAATCTTTAGCTCATACGGCAATAATAGATCATAAAAAAATTGAAAATAGAATAGCTACTCAAATATTCACTAAAAATGGTCCTTTAGCATTTCTTCCTTTGTCCAATAATCAAACTTCAATCGTATTTTCAAATAATTCAACAAAATTAATGAATAAATTAAACCTTCTTGCAAAAATAAATAGTTATAATTATCAATATAAGATAACTAAAATCAGCGAGGTCGAATCTGTTGATATCAAGTTTTCAGTACTTCGAGAGTATATCTATAAAAATATTTTATCTTTTGGTGATTTAATACATAAAGTTCATCCGTTAGCAGGACAAGGGTTTAATATGACTATTAGAGATATTAAATCTTTATCTAATATTTTAGATGAAAATATTAAATTAGGAATTGAGGATGGGCAAATGATTGCTCAAAAATTTCAGGAAAATAATAAACATTTAAATTTCATGTTTGGATTAGGAATAGATACTATAAACTCTTTTTTCAAACTTGACGCTAAGTTAAAAAATAATTTATCAGAACCTATTTTTAAAGTTTTAAAAGGTAATAAATTTTTGAATAAATATGCAACATTTTTATCCAATTAGCTTTTATTATTTATTGTAAAGTTTTATTATTAAAATTATCTAAAATATAAGTATTTAAAATTTGTTCTAATTTCTGTTTTCTTAAGCTTAAATCTTTACTTTCGAGTAAAACTTGTTTTTCTTCTAATGAAAATGGTGATGCCATAGATAGAGTGTTAATCGTTTGATCTAAATTTTGTTTTTCAATTTCCTTCCAATTGATTTCATAGCCTTGTTTTTGAAACAGACTTCTTAAATTTTTAAATATTAACTCTAAGTCAGTAAATTTTACTTCATGGCTTTTATCTTTTAGATCACCAGAGTAATCATCATATTTTACTGAACATTCTCTATAAAGATTATCATTTTTTATTTCATCCAAGATCGTAAATCTACATATTCCATTCAGAATAATTAGATATCTTCCATCGTCAGTTTCATTAAAACTTGTAATTTTTCCTGCACAACCAACACTGTGTAAATCAGGTTTTCTCAAATCACCTGTCTTTTTGGGCTGTATCATGCCTATAATCCTATTACTTTTCATGCTTTTATCTATCATTTTAATATATCTTGGTTCAAAAATATTTAAGGGGACAGTAGTACGTGGAAAAATTATAAAATTGGATAAAGGAAATACTGGTAAAATATTTGGAAGATCTTCTTTTTTCATAATAATTAAAATATAACAATTAATAAATGAATTCAAATTTTTTTGATAAAAAAAAACAAAAAATTTTAGACTTATTCAAAGAAAAAAAATATGTAGATGTTATTAAAATTGGAAAAAGTTTACTTAAAATAAAATCAAACGATAAACAAGTAATTTACCTATTAGGTTTAAGCTCTATATATTGCAAAAATCTATTAGAGGCTAAAAGATACTTTGAAAATTTATTAATTCTAAAAAAAACACATGAAATATACTATACTTATGGAAATATACTTAAGAATTTAGAAAAGTATTCCGATGCAGCTATTTCATTTGAAAAAGCTATTGAATTAAATCCAAACTTCTCAGAAGCCTATAATAATTTAGGTAATACTAGGAAGTTTTTAGACGAACCAGATCAAGCAATAGAATGTTTTAAAAAAGCCATCAAATTAAAGGAAAATAATTTTGAAGCACTTTTCAATCTAGCTCGCATATATCAAGAAAATAATAAGTTTGAAGATCTTATTTTGGTATACAAAAAATTATTAAATTTTGACAAAAACCATATAAAAACTCTTTATAATTTGGGATCAACTCATCTTTTTTTGGGTAACATTACAGAAGGCAAAAAATACTTTGAGAAAGTACTGGAACTTGATCAATATAATATCCCTAGTTTTAGAAATTATGTTAATGTTACCAAGATAGACAAAGATAATAAACTATTTAAGCACTTTCTAAATATAAACTTTGATAAATTAAAAGATCAAGATAAAATTCTAATTTTTGATGCATTGAGCAAATGTTATTTTGATCAAGATAATAATGATCTAGGTTTTAATTTCCTTACAAAATCTAACTTAATTAAAAAAGAAAAAACGAAATTTTCTCTCGTAAATCAAAAAGATAAATATGAAAATATTAAAAACTTCTTTTCAGAAAAAGCAAATTTTAATTTAAAATTTAATGATCAAATTAAAAGCAAACCACTTTTTATACTGGGTATGCCAAGGTCAGGTACTTCTTTATTAGAGCAAATTCTATCAACTCATTCTAAAATTTATGGTGCTGGTGAACTTAATTACTTTGAAAAAATTATAAATCAGTTAGGATTAAAAAAAAATAAAGATATAAAAAATTATTTTACTAAAATCAGAGATTACTATTATAAAAGTTTAAGAAGAATTTCTAATAAAGAGTATATTATAGATAAAACCCCACTTAATTGCAGGTGGATAGGTTTTATTATAAATGCCTTTCCTGAGGCCAAAATTATTCACATAGAAAGAAATCCTATGGCAGTATGTTGGTCAAATTATAAAACACTTTTTGTTGATAGTGGTTTAGATTTTAGTCTAAGTCAGGAAGATATGGCTAAATATTATGTTATGTATAATGATTTAATGTCATTTTGGATTAAAAAATTTAAGAATCAAATAATCAATATTCAATATGAAGATTTTGTTCAAAATTTTGAAGTTCAAACTAAAAATATTCTTCTAGAAATAAATTTGGATTGGGAGGATGATTTAAGGAACTATGAAAAAACTAACCGTGCCGTTAGAACTGCATCTTTTCAACAAGTTAGAGGTAAAATTAAAAAAAATACTTCCAAACAATGGGAAAAATATAGCGACTACTTGAAACCAATGCAAAAAATTTTAAAGAATAATCAGATTAAATTTTAACAACCCTAATATTTCTTGCATTTCAAAAACTCGCTAATTATAATAACTTTAAAAGGCGGGCATAGCTCAGTGGTAGAGCGTCTCGTTGCCAACGAGAAGGTCGTGGGTTCGAGTCCCATTGCCCGCTCCAGTTTTGATCTATGTTAATTAGAATTGTTGATCACCTCTCAAAAATATTAAAAGTAGTCATAATATGAATACACAAAATACAAAAAAAGACTTAGAACAACTAAATAAAATTATAATTAGCTATAATACAAAGCCACTTAAAGAAACTTTAATTTATGCTAATTATTGTAGATCAAAACTACCCAATTTAAATAACATTCCTCAATTTCATAATATTATTGGATTAATTAATTTTAGATTAAATGATTTAAATCAGGCGATATTCCATTTTAAGTTAGCTATTAAAATAGATCCAAATTTTCACACAGCCTATTATAATTTAGGTTTAGTTTATTTTAATACTAAAAATTTAAATAAATCATATGATTTCCTCCTAGAGGCCTTAAACATAAAAAAAGATTATAAGCTTGCAAGAGATAAAATTATTGAATTATTATCTTTCTATAAACCTGATGATAATTCAAAAAATAAAATATTGAAGTTAAACGAAAAAATTATAAATATTCCAAGTAATATAGATTTTACAAGTAAAATAACTGATAAAAATATTATAGATTACTTTAAAAATTGCAAAGAAATTGTACTAAAAGACTTAAATGATACCTCATACAATAAAGTTCAAATATTTAGAAAAAAATCAATCTTTCTTAATTGTGAAAGGCATAAGGCAATTTTTTTCAAATATAATTCAATACCAGAATTTTGTTTTGGGTGTTTCAAAGTAGTTATAGAGACTAAAAGTTTTTTTGACTTATTGAAAGTCTCTTTGATGTTTGATCAAATCAATTTTTTTGATAAATTTAATCGAAAAAATATGATTGATAAAAAAACAAATAAAGATGTATTTAAAAGCATAATTTATTGTACAAGTTTAGAAGAAGTTCTAGATGTTGAAAAAAAAACTAACAAACTGTTTCAAACATTATTAGATGATTTTACAATTGAAAGTAAGCGGGGTTGTCACGAATACGCAATAGAATATCCAAACTATAAAAAAATATATAAAAACCATTCTAAAATGATGAGTTTTCCTGACAAATGGTTAAATAATGAAAAAAAATTCGACTCAGAAAATTATAAGGAAGGTATTCAAGAAAAAGTATTCGTTCATGATACTAAAAAAGGTATCTCATTACATGAATTTCTTATTATAAATAATTGGTTTAAAGATCAAAAATTATCACTTTAATCAGAGGACTATCTGCCGCTTGCATTTCCTAAATCAAATATTAAAAATGTAAATATGTCTGATTTAGCTGATAAAAAATGCATTCCTTGTGAAGGTGGAATACCCAGTTTTAATTTAGAAGAAATTCATAAATATCTTAAGAAAGTTGATGGTTGGGATGTCGAATCAACTGATAAAAAAGATTATTATATAATTAAAAATTTTGATTTTAATAATTTTTTAGAAAGTCAAATATTTGTAAATAAAGTTGGAGAGATAGCCGAACAAGAAGGTCATCATCCTGATATCTGGTTTGGTTGGGGATATGCAAAAGTCAAAATACAAACCCACGCTATTAATGGATTGCATGAGAGTGACTTTGTTCTTGCTGCAAAAATTGATAAAATTTAATAAGACTTAATGCTTAAAATGTCTAGTTTTTGAAAATACTAGAATAATGCCCAATCTATCTGCAAATTTAATAATTTCTTTATCACGAATAGATCCAGAAGGTTGAATTATTGCGCTCACTCCATTTTGAACTAATGTTTCAATTCCATCAACAAAAGGAAAAAATGCATCTGATGCTCCTATAATTATATCGTTTTCACCAATTTGTTGGAATTTTTTCATTTTATCTATTGCTATTTTACAACTATCTAATCTACTTGGTTGACCTGATCCTATCCCAATAGTGGAACTATTTCTTGTTAAAACAATTGCATTAGATTTTACATTTCTACACACATTAAAAGCAAATAACAGTTCATCTAAAATTTTTTTACTTGGTTTAATTTTGGATACAACTTTAAAATTATTTTTTTTAAATGTTTTGTTATCCAAAGTTTGGAGTAATAAAGTTTCAAAGTTACTTGTTATATTAATCATGCTATGTTCTCGTAGCTTTGATGCATCAATTAATCTTAAATTTTTCTTCTTTTTTAGAATTTTTAGAGAGTCTTTATCAAAACCAAGTCCAATTATGACCTCATAAAATATTTTATTTAATTCCAGAGCAATTTTCTTACTTACCTTAAAATTACACGAAACAATTCCCCCGAATGCACTGATAGGATCACATGATAGAGCCTCTTTGTAACTATTTATTTTGCTACTATTTATTGAAACGCCACATGGATTTGCATGTTTAACAATTACAGTTCCTATATTTTTTGGAAGCGTTTGTGAAATATTTAAAGCTGAATAAATATCATTATAATTATTATAACTTAACTTTTTTCCATTTAACTGTGATATTTTTAAATCATTATTTTTGCTATAAATTGCTGATCGCTGATGAGGGTTTTCACCATATCTTAATACCTCAACCAAATTTCCATAAATAGTTTTTTTTTGAGAAAAAAAGTTTTTATTTTCACTATTTAAGTATCCTGAAATGACGGAATCATAATATGCAGTTAAATTGAATGCCTCTTGAGACAGCTTTTTTCTAAACTCCAAACTTGTAGAGCCTTTATTTTTTTCAAAATCAGCTATAAATTCTTTATATTGATTTGGAGAAGTTAAAACAGTTGTACTCTTATAATTTTTAGCTGCAGCTCTGACAAGAGTGGGGCCTCCAATGTCTATATTTTCAATGAGTTTAGTATGATTTTTTGTATTTTTTAATATTTCTTCAAAAGGATAAAAATTAACTATTACTATATCTATTTCATCATAATCAAGCTTTTTAAGTTCTTTTTTGTGTTTTTTATTTTCTCTCTTACTTAAAATACCCGCATACAACTTTGGATGAAGTGTTTTAACTCTACCATCTAAAATCTCATCAGAATTAGTATAGTCTGATACCTCTATACATTTGTATCCTAATCTTTTAATTTCTTTAGATGTTCCTCCTGAACTTATGACATCAACTTTGTATTTTTTAAGTGTATTCAAAATTAACCTAATTTCTGATTTATCAGTGAGAGATAAAATTGCCTTTTTAATTTTTTTACTCATATCTTGCTAATTCGCCATTCAATTGACTGTTCATTATTTTGAGTAACACCTGAAATAAAAATATTCTGGTTCTCAATATATTTATTTTTATTACCGAAATATAGCCCAGTTTCAACCCCTATCAATCCATCATTTGAATAAAATCTCCATCCAGAATTCTCTAGTTCAATCAAGACAGATTTGTTATCCTGAAGCTTTGTTATTTTAATATTTGGTAACAGATGGAATCTTATTTCAAAGTTTGTAACTTTAAAATTCTTTTTTTTTATTAATATTTCTTTTCCAAAAAGAATATTTTTGTCAGGGTTAAATTCCAAATTTCTTTGATGAATTACTCCATATCTTGATAAATATCCATCATGTGAACATTTGATACTCCAATAATTTTTTTCATAATTTATTTGATTGTCAAATGTTTTAAACCCTTTGCTAATTATACTTGAACCTTTTCCATTTTTTTTGAAATTACAAGCAGAAGAATTATCCAAAATTAATGTTGAGTGAGTTGCTGTTGATTTTGAAATTGAATTAAGTTGATGATTAGGGTCTTGAAAAAAACCAGAATTTGTAATTAATTTTTTATCTTTAAAAAAAAATTCAAATGATAATGGTCCACTTTGGTAATTTTCAGAGAAATTTTTAGCAGGATTACTACCTGTATCCATAGCAAGAACTGCATTTTTATTTTTTAATATTGTATATCCTGATACGTTGAACTTATCATGCTTAAACTTATACCTAAAAAGGGATAAATATTTATCAAAATCTTTATTATGAGAACTATTGTTTCCATTAAATAATAAGCTTTGTTTAAATGATCCCCAAATAAAATCGTAAGATTTACCAAGATAATGAATAATTTCACTTAAGTACTCTGGAACATCGTTCAGAGAGTCTTTTAAAAGTTCTCTTATCAAAATAAAATATTTTAAATAAAAAACCATCTGCCTAATATTTCTTGATTTTGGAAAGTAGTCATTATCAAAAGAAGTATTTATAATTTTTTTAAGTAAATCTAATCCATACTCTAAAAAACTATTATTTTTATAGGATATTCCTGCTAGTGTTATTGCTGTACACCCAATCATTTTATCATTTAAGTCAGAGGATCTATCAATTTCATTGATTAAATGATTTACTTGCTTACTGATTATTTCGTTGAAACTATTTTTATAGTTATTGCTAGACTCATCATAAGTTATTTTTGAATTTGAAATCCAAGCTATTATCCTTTTGGAAATAATATCTATTTCCCAACTCCTTGTTTCGTAATTTTGATTTTTTTTTATCCAATTTTCAATAATTGACTGAGTAACTTCATTAGAAGATTTAAGATCTATTGAAAAAAGCCAATAAAAACTATGAAGTTTTTTAAAATCATTATAATTTAAATATTTGTTTTCCCATATAGATTGAACATTAAAATCTTCAATTTTTATTTTTTGTTTTTCATATTTTATTAATGAACTAAGTATATTGAGACTTGGTTGATAAACTAAAACATTTTCATCAACTCTTGAAATTTTTCTATTATAAATAGACGATTTTAAATAAATTTTTCGTATTTGGTTTTTAAGGATTAAATAAAATTCATTGATATAGCTAAAAGAACTTTTTAAAAACATTTTACATTGATTTCAGTTTTTCAATATTAGTTTTGATATTACCATTATTTTCCTTGAAAACTGTAGTTCCAGATACCAAAATATCAGCTCCAGCCTCTAAAACTATTTTTGAATTACTAAAATTAATTCCTCCATCAACTTCAATATCAAAGTGATATTGATTTTCGTCTTTTATTTTTTTCAGTTCTTTTATTTTATCTAATACCTCTGGCATAAATTTTTGCCCACCAAAACCAGGATTAACACTCATAACAAGAACTAAATCAATATTATCTATTTCACCAATCAAAGTGTTTATTTCAGTTTTTGGATTTAATGATACACCAACTTTTTTGCCAAATCTTTTTATCAAACTTATAGATTCTTTTAAATTTTTAGTAGCCTCAGGGTGAATAGTTATTATATCAGCACCAGCATTTGCATAATTTTCAATGTAATCATGTACTGGAGAAATCATTAAGTGTACATCAAATGGAAGCTTAGTATATTTTCTTAAGTTTTTTATTACCGGAGGTCCTATTGTTAAATTTGGAACAAAGTGACCGTCCATTACATCGACATGTATCAAGTCAGCTCCACCTTGTTCGAGCCTTTTAATTTCATTACCTAGCTGACTGAAGTTAGCAGATAATATAGATGGTGAAATTTGAATTTTTTTCATTTGATACCAAAAATATTAGTATCAATTTTTTGTTCTATTTGAATTAGTTTTTACTGAATATTCTATATATTTCTCGAGCAATTTCACTTTCAAGAGGAAACGAAAGCATACCCATAACTGAATAACCAAGTAAATAAGGCATTAAATAGAAACGACCCATGTAAAAGAACCAAGCCACATAAAGTGGTACTAAAGGTCCTATAATGAAGCTTGGAGTAATTGGCTTAAATATTTTTATAAGTGGGTTTGTTAGTTTCACAAATACTTTCATAAAGAAAAATTGTGAATCTTCCTTCTGAAATATATTCATCGCAACTCGCCCAATTAGAGTCCACATTATAACTCCAAGGATATAATCAATTATATAAACTAAAGGATGAAAGTTTGCTGACATTTTCGATTTTATCTAGGGGCGAAAATTTCGCCCCTAAAATAATATATTTTAATTAATGTTGTTTTCCAAGTATGGTTTTACCGCTTGGTATACGTACATCATCAACCATTTTCTGAGTAGCTGCGTCTGGTGCTGCAGTTATTAAGCTGACAACAATCATCGAAACTAAACTCACTGATGCTCCAACTATTCCAAAAGTTAGTTGAGTTATGCCTAAGAAACCAGATCCACCATTTCGTACCCAAATTAAATACGCAGTACCTGAGATCAGTCCTAGTAACATACCTGCAACAGCTCCTGGTGCATTAGCTCTCTTCCACCATACACCAAGTACAAGTGGGAAGAATAGTCCAGACATCGCAAAGTCAAAAGCCCAAATTACTGAACCTAGAATACCTTGTATCTCTAGTGCAGCAATTGTAGCTCCTGCAAAACCAATCAATACAAGTAATACCCTTGCAACAATTAATCTTTTTGCAGTTTCAGCTTTTGGATTAATGATTTTGTAGTAAACATCATGTGATAACGCATTTGAAATAGCTAAAACTAATCCATCCGCAGTTGACATGGCAGCAGCCATACCTCCAGCAGCAACTAGTCCAGATATAACATAAGGTAATCCAGCAATTTCAGGTGTTGCTAATACTACAGCACTTCCCTTCATGAAGAACTCATTTAGTTCTAGAGTTCCATTGCCATTAAAGTCACTTACAAACATTAAATTAGCTTGGTTCCAGTTTTGATACCAGTCAAGTGCTTGAACATCAGCAACTGATTTACCAATGATACCTGTAGCCAAAGTAGGATCCATCAATGAAATTTTTGATAGAGTAGCTAACATTGGAGCAGAAGAGTAAAGTAGGAATATAAAGAATAACGACCAACCTACTGATCTTCTAGCTGTTCTTACACTTGGAGTAGTAAAGTATCTCATCATAACGTGAGGTAATGAAGCTGTTCCTGCCATCATACATACTGCTAATGAAATAAACGCCCAAGGTGTTGCATTAACTGAAGAGTGCGGTTTAGTAATTCCCGCTAATCCTTTTGGAACTGTAGCTAAATCTGCAGCTGAGTTTTTAACAAATCCAAATTGACCTTCAAGTTCTGCAATTCTTGCTACTTCGTCAGCTAACATGAAGTGTGGGAAGAAACCTGCACCAATATTGTTACTTATCCAGAACACCGGAAGTAAATAAGCAATAATTAATACAATATATTGAGCAACTTGTGTCCAAGTTACCGCTCTCATTCCACCAAGCATTGAGCACATCAAAATACTAAGTAGTCCAACATAAACTGCTATATTAAATGGAATATCTAAAGCAACAGAAGCAATAGTTCCTGTAGCGTTAATTTGAGCAGTCACATAAGTGAATGATGCAACAGTTAAGACAATAACAGCACTAAATCTTGCTAAGTTACCACCGTAACGAGTTCCTATAAAATCTGGTACAGTATAACATCCAAATTTTCTAAGATATGGTGCTAACAAAGATGCAACTAGTACATATCCACCGGTCCATCCAACAAGCAGTGCCATATAACCATAGCCTTTAAAATAAATACCACCTGCCATGGCTACAAAAGATGCACCAGACATCCAGTCTGCTGCAGTTGCCATTCCATTAAATACGGTAGGTACTTGCCTTCCAGCTACGTAATAAGCGTCTGTTTGAAGTGTTCTTGATAACCAACCAATTAAAGCATAAATCAAAACTGTAAAAGCAACAAAAAAGATACCAATCATTTTTGCTGACATTCCAGCTTGTTCAGCTATGGCCATTATGATGATAAATACTAGAAAACCTCCAGTATATATCCCATAGACTTTAGGTAAGTTATCTATAAATTTACCTTTAATCATTGTTCGCCCTCTCTTTCAGTAAATCCGAACTCATCATCTATTTTCTCTTGTCGACCAGCAAACCAGAAAATTAGAATGACGAAAATTGCAAGTGATCCCTGACATGTAAACCAATACGTTAAAGGATATCCAAATGGTTTAATGCTAGATTCTTGCATTTCGGCTCCGAAAAGAAAGATGCCAATTGAGAAAACAAACCAAATTGCTAATGTGATAAAGAGCAAATTTCTGGTTTTTTCCCAGTGTTGTTCTTGTTTTGACATTTTTTCTCTCTCCTATAGGTTAAAGAAAGAACCATACCGATAATCAAACTTATTTAAACCCTTAAAAACACTCGATATTGTGTCATTTTTACATTATACATCAACATATTAGTTAGATAAATGGCCCTCAAATACAGATTCAACTTAAAAGATATAAAACTTCAAGATTTCAAAGTCTACTTAGTTGCAATGTTCAAAGGAATTTTGCCAAAGAAAAAAATAAAAAATATCGAGGATCTTGGGGAATTTATTCAGCAAAAATCAGCATGGGTATCACAAGTTACTTTATATAATTATTTAAAAACAAGAATGGGCACTAAATGGGTTCTCCATTTTGATGATGAAACATTTTTAAAATCAATTAACACCGCTAAATGGAATATATATGCAATTTCGCTTCAAGATTTATCATTTTATACAATCTCATATCTTAATGTTTATTTTAACTATCAAGAAACGAATAGAGCCTCTGAAATTTATAATAATATTTTGGATAAAGAATTAGAGAATGGCATGCCTAAGGAAATTATTGATGAAGCGAGAGCTAGTTTTCAGAAAAGATTAGATCAAATTAAATGGGATGACTATTATAAGTCTTGGCCATTTAATGAGAGTGCTCTTGCATTGTATAACTGGGCTCCAGTAGCTACTGAACTAAAATCTATAGATAGAAAAATAGTCCTTAATTCTATGATTTTAAAATGGGATAATATTAAAGAAGAGTTTTCTAAACTAATAAAGATCTAGATATTCTTTCTATTATCGACCAAGCTTTCAACAACCGAAGGATCTGCTAGAGTGGTTGTATCCCCTAATTGACCATGTTCGTTAGCAGCGATTTTTCTCAGAATTCTTCTCATTATTTTACCTGATCTTGTTTTTGGAAGTCCCGGAGCAAATTGAATTAAGTCCGGAGTCGCTATTGGACCAATTTGCTTCCTTACCCATAGTTTTAAATCTCTCTCTAAATCAAGAGTACTTTTTTCACCAGCATTTAAAGTTACATAACAGTACAACCCGTTTCCTTTTATATCATGTGGGTAACCAACTACTGCTGCTTCAGCCACTTTTGGATGAGCTACAAACGCGCTCTCAATTTCTGCAGTACCTAAATTATGTCCAGAAACAATAATTACATCATCTACTCTTCCTGTAATCCAATAATAGCCATCTTTATCTCTTCTGCAGCCATCACCTGTAAAATATTTTCCGTCAAATTGTGAAAAATAAGTATCTATAAATCTTTGATGGTCACCATACACACTTCTCATTTGTCCAGGCCACGATTGAGAAATACAAAGTCTGCCTTGTGCTTCTCCTTTTAAAACCTTGCCATCTTTATCTAAAATCTCTGGTTTAATTCCATAAAATGGTTTTGTTGCAGATCCAGGTTTTAAATCTATCGCTCCAGTTTGTGGACTGATCAAAATCCCACCTGTTTCTGTTTGCCACCATGTATCAACGATTGGACATCTACTATCACCAACAGTTTTGTAGTACCACTCCCATGCTTCAGGATTAATTGGTTCACCAACAGTACCTAAAAGTTTTAAAGTCTTTCTAGATGTTTTCTTTACAGGTTTATCACCTTCTCTCATTAAAGCTCTGATCGCTGTTGGAGCTGTGTAGAAAATATTTACTTTATATTTATCAACTATTTGCCACCACCTAGATGTATCAGGATAAGTAGGTATTCCTTCAAACATAATTGTAGTTGCACCGTTAGCAAGTGGACCATAAATAATATAACTGTGTCCTGTAACCCAGCCTATATCAGCTGTGCACCAGTAAATATCTTTAGGTTTATAATTAAAAATATATTGGTGAGTCATTGATGCATAAACCATGTATCCACCAGTTGTATGTAGTACACCTTTTGGTTTCCCAGTTGAACCAGATGTGTAAAGAATGAATAATGGATCTTCAGCATTCATTTCTTCAGGCTCACATTTTACTGACACTTTACTTGTCATTTTGTGATACCAAACATCACGATCATTGTACCAATCAATTTTTTTGGTACCTGTTCTCTTTACAACGATACATTTCTTTACGTTTGGACAGCTTTGTAAAGCTTCATCTGTAATAGATTTTAAAGGAATTGTTTTGCCCCCTCTTACACCTTCATCTGCAGTTATGACATAATCAGATTCGCAATCATTAATTCTACCTGAAATACTATCTGGTGAAAAACCTCCAAATATTATGGAGTGAACTGCACCTATTCTAGCACACGCAAGCATTGTGTAGGCAAGTTCTGGTATCATAGTAAGATAAATAGTTACTCTATCACCCTTTTGAACTCCCAAATTTTTTAATCCATTTGCTGCTTTTGAAACCTCTTTATGAAGTTCTTTATATGTAATTTTTTTTTGAATTTTAGGATCGTCACCTACCCATATAATTGCAGTTTTATCAGCATTCTTTTTAAGATGTCTATCAATACAATTCGCTGAGGCATTTAAAGTACCATCATAGAACCATTTTATATGAACATCATTTTTACTATATTTTACGTCTTTAATTTTTTTATAAGGTTTAATCCAATTAATTCTTTTTCCTTCTTTTTTCCAAAATCCATCGTTATCTTTAATCGATTCGTTATATTTTTTTATATATTGAGATTTGTTAACGGTAGCTTTACTTATCCATTCTTTCTTAGTTTTATAAATTGTCTCTTTAGGTTTTTTAGAGATTACTTTTTTTTTAACTTTTTTTTTTCTAGGCATGAATTTTTTTTTAATTAATTCTACCCATCTTCAAAATTATTTTCCAGCTTTTAGTATCAATAGGCATGACAGATAGTCTACTTTGTCTAATTAGAGATAAGTTCTCCAAAGTCTTAGTTTTTTTGATGTTTTCAAGTGTTACAGGATTTTGAAGTTTACTTTTAAATCTAACTTTAACTGCAACAAACCTTTTTTCCTTATCCGTTGGATCAATGAATGCCGTTTTAATAACTTCGACTATACCCACTATCTCTTTTCCAATATTTGAATGATAAAAAAAACAAAGATCTCCTTTTTCCATTTTTTTTAAGTTACTTGCTGCTTGGTAATTTCTTACACCATCCCAGTCAGCTCCTTTTTCTCCAGCTTTTATTTGTTGATCTATTGACCAAACGTCAGGTTCAGATTTAAGTAAAAAATAGGATTTTGACACAACTTATAGGATAAATTTTTTTTTCAAAAAAACAATGTTTGATTTTAATCTGCGTTATATTTGTATAAAATTTCAGCAATTTTTGCGTAGCCTTCTGCATTATAATGACCCGACAATTTAAAAGGAAAAAGTTTTAATGGATCATTCTCTTTTTTAAAAACTTTTTCGTGAATATCAATAAAAGGAATTCCCAATTTATTTATAATATTTTTAATTGAAGAATAGAATATAGTCTGACCTTTGTAACCCTTATTTCTATAACGTTCATGCTCTGGTAAATAGACAAAATATAACTTTGATCCATTTTTAACTGTTAATTTTTGCACCATTTCTAATAATTTTCTAAATTCTGCAGGTGGTTCAGCTATTGTATTTTGCTCTGAGTTTTCTTGAGACTGATTTTTTTTTTTAAAAAAATTAATTATTTTACGATTTCTTAGTTTACTTAATTTTATAAAATTTATTAATTGATAACTTAAACTTTCTCTTGCTATTTCTTTTTCTGTTTCTATTTCTATTTTCCTTTCTCTTTCTATTGAATTTTTAATATTTCTGTCATTTTCGAGTACAGTATTTTCTAATTTTAAATTAATTATTTCATCAAGTTCTTTTTGTTTTTCTTTAAGATTTTGACTAAAATTCAAATCATTTAAATAATTTTTTAATATTTTATTTTTCAACTCATCTGTAAAATCTAACAAATCATTACCTTCAAAATGAAACCAAAAAACTTTTTTTACATTAGGATTTAAATATTCTTTTAAAGTAGCAAGGTTTATCAAAGGACCATTACCAGAATAACCTAAATTTAAGACTGATTTATTTGACAATTTTCTTAATTGAGAACCAATATCATCTGGTCTATTTACACAAGCACCCATTGTAAAAGAGTCCCCGACTAATAAATATTCAATTTCTTTAATGTTCCATTCTGTATCAGGATTATTAAATCCATATCTATCGCTTTGAAAAATAAAATAGTATCCATTTTCATTACAATAAATTGTTTCTGAGTTTGAAATACCAGATAGTGGAATAATTTTATAATCTCGATTTACATCCATATAAAAATTATAAGGGCTAACTCTCATTTTAACTTCCTTATTAATTTTTTTTCGATCTTCATAAACTTCAATTCTTGTTCTTTTATCATAATTTTTTCCAGTTTCTTTTTTGTAATTTTTATAATATTGAGCTTGTTGATAAGTTAAATAACCTTCAATTATATATAATGAAAAAAAAATACTTATTATCGAAATTATTAAATATTCTGTTCGATTTTTCATTAAATTTAGGTTTGCTTTATTTGTTTTTTTTTATCAAGAATACAATTTCCAATCACAAGATAATCTAGCTCTGTTTTCATAAAGCAATTAAATGCATCAGTAGGAGAATTTACAATAGGCTCATCTTTTACATTAAATGATGTATTTAGTATTACAGGACAACCAGTTTTTTCTTTAAACTTCGAAATCAAATCATAATAAATTTTATTAGTATCTTCTTCAACAGTTTGAATTCTTGCAGAATAATCCACATGTGTGACAGCAGGAATTTGAGATCTTTTGATGTTTAGTCTTTCTATTCCAAAAAGTTTTTTTTCTTGATTAGTCATTTCTATTTTTTTTTCTGTAATAATATTGGAAACTAATGACATATATGGACTATCAACATCCATATTAAACCATTTTGTTAAATCTGTTCTCAGAATTGATGGAGCAAAAGGCCTGAAACTTTCTCTATACTTAATTTTTAAGTTAAGATTTTTTTGCATTTTATGTGATCTAGGATCTCCTAGAATAGACCTGTTACCCAATGCTCTTGGGCCAAATTCCATTCTACCTTGAAACCAGCCTATTATTTTTTCATTAGATAAATATTCTGATGCCTTATTTATTATATCCTCGTACTTTAAAGTTTCAAAATTAGCTCCAAATGATTTTAATATTCTCTCAATATCTTGCTGACTAAATTCAGTTCCTAAATATGATCCTTTCATAGTGTCATTTGAATTAACCTCTCTTTTTTTATTATTTTCAATATGCCAAAGTGCTAAAGCAGCACCTAGTGAACCGCCCGCATCTCCTGCTGCAGGTTGGATCCATATATTATCAAAAATTTTTTCATTAAGAATTTTACCATTTGCAACACAATTTAATGCAACACCACCTGCCAAACATAAGTTTTTAATATTATATTCTTGTCTTATAGCTTTTGCTAATTTTATAATTATCTCTTCAGTTACTTTTTGAATTGATGCCGCTATATCCATATGAAATTGGTTTATTTTTTCACTATTAGGATTACGAGGTTTTTGACCAAATAAATTATCAAATTTATTATTAGTCATAGTAAGTCCAGTTGTATAATTAAAGTATTTTTGATCTAATCTAAAAGATCCATCCTCTTTTATATCAACTAATTGTTTTATTTTATCCTCATAAATAGGTTTTCCATAAGGTGCTAAGCCCATTAATTTATACTCACCACTATTAACTTCAAATCCTGTATAATAAGTAAATGCTGAATACAGAAGTCCAAGAGAATGAGGAAAATGTATTTCCTTTTTAATTTCTAATTTATTACGTTTTCCTAAAGCTATTGTGGTTGTTGCCCACTCTCCAACACCATCTGCAGTTAAGATAACTGCTTCTTCAAAAGGAGACGGAAAAAAAGCACTTGCCGCGTGGCTTAAATGATGGTCTGAAAAAAAAATATTTTTATCAGACTTAAATTTTTTATCATGACTTTTAAGTTTATTAAATAGATAATTTTTTTGAAAAAGTTTTTCTTTAATCCATAAAGGCATTGCTTTTGAAAAAGACAAAAATCCTTTAGGAGCAAAAGCAACATAAGTTTCTAATATTCTTTCAAATTTTAAAAAAGGTTTTTCAAAAAAAACTATTTGATCTACTTCATTTAAATTTAGGTTTGCATAACCTAAAACAAATTCAATTGCATTATAGGGGTAACTTGGATCATTTTTTTTTCTTGTAAACCTTTCTTCTTGCGCCGCAGCAATAATTTTTCCATCCTTTAAAATAGAAGCTGCACTATCGTGATAAAATGCAGAAATACCTAAAATAGAAGACATTTAAAATATAGTATAAATAAATGGGCCTACAGCCGAACCCTGAGTCAGAACAATTAAACCACCAAATATTGCAAGAAAAATAATAATTGGTATGAGCCAATATTTCTTTCTAGTTATTAAAAATTTAAAAAATTCTTTTAAAAAACTCATATTAAAATTGATCTTTCATTTCACTTTTATTATTAGTTTTTTTTATCCAATAAGTTTTATTTTTATTAAATTTAAGATTCAATATATCTTTTTTAAATATTTTCATAAGTATACCTATGGGTGTTACCACCAAAAAAAAAATTATAAGCATGATTATAGGTGAAATAATTTTTCCAAGAATAATTCCAAATTTAAACCAGCTTTTATTTAATGGAGTTAGTAATCTTGAATTTATTAATCCTAAAAATAAAAAGATAAATGCAACAATTAAAGACCAAATTTTTAAACTTTCTTCATTTATTAATGGGAATAACGAAATAAGTAAAAATACAAAAAAAAAAACTATTCCGAAACTTTTATTTGAATTCATCCATTTATCCGGCAAAACCAACATTGCACCACAACAAACCCAGAACCATGATACCTAAAAGTTTTTTCATTTCATCAACCATTGCTTCATATATTTTATTTTAATATTTTTTTGGCTATTTTTAAACTTCTTTCAACCTCTTTTTTCATTTATTTTTTAAAAAACCCAGAACCACGATCGCTAAAAGTTTTTTCATTTGTAAGTAATTTAGCACAATTTAGAAAGTCGTGCTATGCAACGTGATATACATTTGCTGATTATAATTAGCATTAAACATCATTTTTAATTGTAAAGATAAGATAAAAGTTAGTGGGAGTCGGTAGAGTCTTATCGATGTATCACAAGTGTTGGTTTCATTAACCAATATTTCATTATTTTATTTATTCATTTGTAAACTTAAATTATCAAACATCTCTCTCAAATAAATATCGTAGTTATTCGAAGATCCTATGGATGTAGAATAGACAGGTTTATTTGCTTGGTTTAAACTTAATGTTTTAATTGGAGCAACATAATTATGGTGATTTAGGCATTTTTCACTCCATTTTAATTGACAATGATTTATAATTTTTTTTACTGTAATTTCTTTATTATTAACTAGCTCTTCATAATTTATGTTAAGAATATCTTTGTTAATTTTTTTATCCCAAAAATTCATTATCCTTTTATACAAAGAATAATATTCAATTAATTCTTTTTCATCATACTTCCAAGCTTCGTTATCAGTAAATAAGTTTTTATAAATTGATAGACAATTGTCTTTTGCATTCCTTTGACAGTGGATCAATTTAGATTCTGGAAAAAAATGTTTTACAAAACCTAGATTAAAATAGGTATCTAAGCTTTTATCTGTGATTACATTATTTTTAATATTAAAGGATTCTAGATAACTAAAATATTCTTTTTTTAAACTTAAACCTGAAAAATCATCAATATCTTCTAGAATAATTTTGTTATCTTTACAAAAATTTGATTTAACGAAATTACTCAGAAAATTTATTTCACCTACACCTGAAACTTTATCATGGCTTGATATTATACTTTCAATCAATGTTGTGCCTGATCTCGGCAGCCCAAATATGAAAATAATTTTTTTTTCTTCGTCAATATTATTGCTCTTAAATTTAAAATCTGAAAAAAAAGACTCAATACTTTCAAAAAGTTCTATTTTTTGATTGATATCAGATTTCAAATATCTTCTTTTTAAATAGTTTCCTTTAGAATAATAATTAAATGATTTTTTATAATCTTCTTTATCTTCAAAACCCTTACCTATTGCAAATAACAAGTTGATTTTCTGATCGTCATTGAGCTGTTTTGTATTTAGTTTTTTCACCATAGACATCAGATAATTTTCATCATTTTTAAAATTAGTTTGTGAACTTAATAATTTATCTGCTTCAGTTGAAGACGGAAATTTATTTAAACATTTTTCCAGAATCAATCTGGCTTTTTGAGATTGTTTTATGCTCTGGTAAGCGAATCCCAAATTAATATAAATTTTTTCAATGTTTTCATTAATTTTTAGAGCCCTCACATAAAGAGAGATAGCCTCTTCAAAGTTATTCGTTTTTAATTTTAAGTTTGCTAAATTGAATATTGAACTAATATAACCAGGATTTAATTGGATACATTCTCTAAAATACTTTTCTGCATGTCCTAGTTTACCGGAATTATTACATAAAATTCCCAAGTAGTTTTTGGCATCAATATTTTTTGAGTTGATCTTTACTGCTATATTTAAACATTTAAATGAATCAATTTTATTATTTTTATTAAGATAACTTAAGCCTCTGAGGGTCCAAAGTAAATCATTGTTATTTTCTTTTTCTGATAAAAAATTTGTTTTTTCTATTACAAAGTCATAATTTTTTTCTTTAAACTTATTGATAATAGCATCAGTTTTATTTTGGAAGTTCATTTAATTTTTTATTTTTTAATTCTTATTCTTTTTCTTTTCTTTTTTTAAGTTTCCTTTTTTCCTTTAAAGAATGTTTAGCCTGCTTCATTACGCTAGCATCT
>CACLSF010000011.1 GCA_902609535.1 uncultured Pelagibacteraceae bacterium
AAAACTAATAAAATAATTCCATTAAACCATGAGGAGATTGTAGTTGCGATTGGTATTATAATAAAACCAACCTTTGAAAAAAACATCAAACTAATTGTGATATTTAAAATTACAGAAATTAAAGAATACTTAAATGGTGTTTTAGTATCATTTCTTGCAAACAAAAAGGTTGAAAATATTTTGATCAAAGAAAATGCTGGAAGCCCAAACGAAAAATAGAATAAAGCTTTTGCAGAATTACTGACACTTACCTTATCGAAAGAACCATATCCAAATAAGGCAGATGTTATTTGTTCTGAACCAACAATGAGAGCAAGTGATGCTGGTAAACTTAAAAATAAACTCAATTCTAAAGCTTTATTCTGTAATTCTCTGGTTTTTAAAGAGTTATTACTTTTAATATGTCGACTTAGGTTTGGAAGTATTACAGTGCCTATCGCAATACCAGCTATTGCTAAATTTATCTGATAAATTCTATCTGCATAATATAAATAGGAAACAGCACTTGCTTGAAATGATGCAATAATTGTTCCAACTAAGATATTTATTTGGGTTACACCTGAAGAAAATATACTAGGTAAAAGTTTACTAAAAAAGTTTTTAACTTTATCATTTATTTTCAAATTAAAGTTTATTTTTATTACAAAATATTTTTTTACAAATATTGATAAAAAAATAAATTGTAGAAGCCCTGCAAAAGTAACAGTGTAAGATAAGTAATAAACTAAACTTTCATTTAAATTTTCAGCATATAGCAAACAAATTATTAATAATATATTTAGAATTATTGGTGCTGCTGCTGCAGCTGCAAATTTATTATGTGAGTTTAAAATTGCTGAAAAAAAAGATGCAAGACTAATAAAAAATAAAAAAGGAAATGTAATTCTAGTTAAATCAATCGCAATATTTAATTTTTCTGGGTCATTTGAAAATCCTGGTGCAATTATTTTAATAAAACCTGGCATGAATATTTCAATTATTAATATCGTAAAGAACAAGCCTAATAGTAATAGGTTAAAAATTGTACTTGCAAAAGATTTTGCATTTTTTTTTGTTTTAAGAAGTTCTGAAGAATAAGATGGTACAAATGCAGCATTAAAAGTACCCTCTGAAAATAATCTTCTAAAAGTATTTGGAATTCTAAAGGCTACAAAAAAAGCATCTGCTAAAGGTCCTGAACCAAGGTATATTGCTATGAAAAAATCTCTTACGTAACCAAGAACCCTACTTATCAAAACAAATAGACTAAATGTGCTTGTTGACTTAATGAGGTTCATAAATCATATTAGTCCTAAATTTACCTTAATAGTATATTTATTTACCAGATGAAAAAAAACAAAATTGAACATTATTCAGATAAAGAGGCTCTTGAATTTCACAATTCAAATAAATCTGGGAAGATTGAGATAAATTCATCAAAACCGATGACATCAAAAAGAGACCTGGCTTTAGCATATTCTCCTGGTGTAGCAGCGCCAGTTAAAGAAATTTTTAAAAATCCAGAGCGAGCATATGATTATACTACCAAAGGAAATTTGGTAGCGGTGATAAGTAATGGATCTGCAATTTTAGGATTGGGTAACTTAGGAGCAATTGCATCAAAACCAGTAATGGAGGGTAAAGCGGTATTATTTAAAAGATTTGCAGATATAGATGCTATTGATTTAGAAATTGACAGTAAAGACCCTGAAGAAATAGTTAATAGTATAAAAAATTTTGCTGTAAGTTTTGGAGGTATCAATCTTGAAGATATTGCTGCCCCAGAGTGTTTTATAATCGAGGAAAATTTAAAAAAAATACTTGATATACCCGTATTTCATGATGACCAACATGGAACAGCAATTATAACATCAGCAGCACTCATTAATTCAATACATATTACAAAAAAAAAAATTTCTAAAATAAAAATTGTTGTAAACGGTGCTGGGGCATCAGCTATGGCTTGCTCAGATCTATTTATAAAATTGGGTGTAAAAAAACAAAATTTAACAATGATTGATAGCAAAGGTGTAATTAGTTTAGACAGAAAAGGATTGAATAAGTGGAAATTAAAATATGCAAAAAAAACAAAAGATACAACTCTAAGTGATGCATTAAAAAATGCCGATGTTTTTTTAGGATTATCATCAGCAGGTATCCTCAAAAAAGAAATGATTAAACAAATGGCAAAAAACCCAATTATATTTGCATGCGCTAACCCAGATCCAGAAATTTTACCAGAGGAAGCTTATAAGATTAGAAAAGATGCAATTATAGCAACTGGTAGATCAGATTATGCAAATCAGGTTAACAACTTAATAGGTTTTCCTTATATATTTAGAGGAGCACTTGATGTAAGAGCAAAAACAATTAATGAAGAAATGAAAATTTCAGCAGCTAATGCAATTGCTAAACTAGCTAGGGAAAGAGTTCCCGATGAAGTAGCTGCAGCAATGGGAGGGGATAGACCCAAATATGGTAAAGATTACATTATTCCATCTACCTTTGACCCAAGATTAATAAGTGTAATCCCAGTAGCGGTGGCAAAAGCTGCAATAAAAAGTGGAGTCGCTAGAAAAAAAATTGAAAATTTTAACTTATACTCTGAACAATTAAAACAAAGATTGGATCCATCAGTAACTATTCTTCAAGGGATAAATTCTAAGGTTAAAAAAAATCAAAAAACTGTTGTATTTGCAGATGGTGAAGATGAAAATACACTTAAGGCTGCAATTGCATTTAAAAATGGTGGTCTAGGAACTCCAATAATTGTTGCGAAAGAGAATGTTGTTAAACAAAGACTAAAAGAAATTGGTTATGGAGAAAACCTAGATATTAAAATAGTAAATTCTACCGATAAAAAATTGAGAGCAAAGTATGTTAAATTTCTTTTTAAAAAATTGCATAGAAACCAAGGTTTACTCGAGAGAGATTGTGATAGAATGATTAGAAATGACAGAGTTATTTGGTCATCATGTATGGTTGAATGTGGTGATGCAGATGCAATGGTAACAGGTAATACTAGAAGATATTCTCAATCACTTGAAAAAATTAAAAAAGTAATCCCTCCTAGAAAAGGAGAAATCATGTTTGGATTAAATATGGTGGTAAGCAAAGGTAAAACTGTTTTTATTGGTGATACGTCAGTTAATGAGTATCCTTCTTCTGAAGAATTAGCTGATATAGCAATTTCATCAGCAAGAGTTGCTAGATTATTTGGATTTGATCCAAAGGTGGCATTTTTATCTCATTCAACATTTGGGCAACCAATAACTAGTAGAACAAAACACATAAGAGATGCTGTAGAAATACTAAAGGATAGAAAAGTGGATTTTAAATTTGATGGTGACATGCAGCCTGATGTTGCTCTTAATGATGAATACTCTGATTTGTATCCATTTTCAGAAATAGTAGGAAGTGCAAATATTTTAATAATGCCAGGTCAACATAGCGCAGCAATTTCTAATAAAATTATGAAATCATTAGGAGGTGCTAAAGTTATTGGTCCACTATTAATAGGCCTAGCTCAACCAATAGAAATTGCACCGTTGAGATCCTCTACTTCTGAAATATTAGATTTAGCATCTGTTGCCGCTTATTCTGCTGGAGTGATAAAATATAAAAAAACAAATTAATATTATATTTATTTTTTAACCACTCTTAAGTCGTCTACTAAAAATATACTAGTTATTACATCCTCAACATCGAGAATTTGCTTAGCCTCTTTGCTAACCTCATCTCTCTCTGTTTTGTTTTGAGCTATTCCATAAACATAAATTTTCTTTTTATAAGTATCAATATTATAGTTAACAGATTTAATTTTTTTATTACCTATTATTGCTGCTCTAAGTTGTGAAGTTATTAAAAGATCTTTTGCAGACCTCTTAAAGTTAAATTTTTCCTTAATTTGTAAATCATTATTTACTGATCTAGCACCTTTAGTTTCCCATGCTAATTTTGTAATTTTAAGTTTATCTTCTACAGAATTTACTTTTCCTGTAAGAAATATTCTTCCATCAAGAATTTTTGTTTTCACCGAAAGAATATAGCTTTTATTTGCAGATACTAGTCTTGCCCTAAGGTTTTGTTGCATTAATGAGTCGTCTATTTGTGTACCAAGGCTCCTTGGATCTAATGCAATTGAAACTCCAGTTCCTAAAACTCCTGTCGATGAATAACCAACACATCCTGAAAGGATAACAAAAATTAATAATAAGAAAGTTTTTTTAATTTTCATTTCTAATTTTAAGACAATAATTATAAATAAGTTTTTTAGAAATTTTTCTATCTTCTGAAACTTTTTTAACGATATCTTTAATAGACATTTTTTTAATTAAATTATTAATTTTTTTTTTATCTGATTCTTGAAGTTCTTTAAAACTTAATCTTTGTTTATTTTCTTCAGAAATAACAACTGTTATCTCACCTTTTCTTGAAAAATTTACATTTGATAATTCTTTTACTGAGGTTCTAATATATTCTTCATGAAATTTTGTAATTTCTCGACAAATTATTATATCTCTATTAAAAAAAAATTCTTTTATATCATCAATTCTTTTTTCAAGTTTATTTGGCGATATAAAAAAAATAATTGAGCTTTCGAGTGATGATAAATTTTTAAATAATTTTTTAACATGACTTTGTTTTTCTGGGAGAAATCCACAAAAATAAAAGTTATCAGAAAAACCACTTACAGATATTGCAGCACTTACTGCTGATGTACCTGGAACTGGGAAAATATTGATTTCATTTTTCACACACTCTTTAACTAAAATTCTTCCAGGATCTGAAACAGCGGGAGTTCCAGCATCTGAGACTATTGATACTATTTTATTACTTTTTAGAATTTCTGTAACTTTTTCTAAATTTTTATTTTCATTAAACTTGTGATTTGAAATTAGTCTTGTATTTATTTCAAACTTCTGAAGTATTTTTTTTGTAACTCTTGTGTCTTCACATAAAATAAGATCAGACTCTTGAAGGATTTTAATAGCTCTAAATGAAATATCACCCATATTTCCTATGGGGGTGGCAACACAATATAGCCCAGGTTTAAATTTATTGTTGTTCAAATTCATATGAATTTATTAATTAAATATATTATTAAAACTTAAATGAAAACTTTAATTAAATTATTAATATTTTTTGTATTAAGTATCTGCCTTTTTAATCAAAATATATTTGCATCTGAAAAAATTAAGATTGGATTAATTATTCCCTTAAGTGGTGAAAATTCTGTAATTGGTGAAAAAATTATAAAATCAATAAGAATGGCTATTAACAAAATAAATGATCATAGGATTGAGATAATTCCTAAAGATACAAAATCAAATCCTATTGATGCTTTAAAAGTATCAAAAGAATTGTATAAAGATGGTGTAAGGATAGTAATTGGTCCAGTCTTTAATGAAAGCACTAAATATCTCGATGATCTTAAAGAAATAACTTTTATATCTTTTACAAATAAATTAATTGACAATCCAGGAAATGTAATCAGTGCAGGAGTTAATGCTATATCACAATTACAAACAATAAAAAAATTTAATGAGAAAAATAATTTATCAGAAAGTATTTTTTTAATTCCAAGATCTCAGTTTAAAAGAGAAATTGAAGAGGCAATTAAAAAAACAAAAATTAAACATAAAGAGGTATTTTATTATGACAGAGATCCAACCAAACTTACTAAACAAATTGAAGATTTAACAAAATATCAAATAAGAAAAAATAATCTCAAGTATGAAATAAAAAGGTTAGAGGCTTTATCATTTAAAGATAAGGAGAAAAAGATAGAAAATTTAAAGAAAAAAGATACACTTGGAAACATTAATTTCGACTCGGTTATTATAGCTGATTTTGATGAAAATTTAAAAAGTGTTGCCACATCTCTTTTGTATACGGACATCTCATCAAAGAGAATTTTTTATATAACATTGAATCAATGGTTCGATGAAAGTCTTTTAAAAGAAAATTCACTACATCCAATATATTTTCCATCAATAAACAAAAATAATTATGAACTATTTATGAGAGACTTCAAAAATACTTACGGTTTAGATGGAGATCAACTTTCTTTTTTAAGTTATGATTTAGTAGGTTTAGTATATTTTTTAATTTATAAAAATGACTTTAAAGTTTCAAAAAAAATATTTTATAAAAAAAACAAATTTATGGGAAAAATAGGGATTTTTGAAATTAATAAAAACACTATTACTCATCAACTAAATTTCTATAGTATTGAAGATAATGTATTTAAAAATATTTTTTAATTTTTTTAAATGCATTAAAGCGATGGTCTATTTTATATTTTTTATCAGGCATAATCTCACCAAAAGTTAATCTTTTTCCTTTAGGAATAAAAATTGGATCATATCCAAAACCATTTTTTCCTTTTTTCAAGTTAGATATTCTCCCTTCAATTTTACCAATTTTACTTATAAATTTACCATTTGGCCAATAAATAGTAAGAACACAAATAAATCTTGCACTCAATTTCTTTTTTTTCCAATTTTTGTCTTTTTTATAAATTTCACTGTAAACTTTTTTGATAGCCAAATTGAAATTTCTTTTTTTTCCTGACCAATCTGCTGAATATACCCCGGGTGCTTTATCTAAAATATCAATCTCAATTCCCGAGTCATCTGACATACAAATTTTATTTGTTTTTTCTGAAAAATATTTTGCTTTTAAAAGAGAGTTTTGTTTAAATGTGATACCAGTTTCTATCGGACTAGGTATTTTATAGTTCAAATTTGTATAAATTTTTAGACTTTTTGGTAAAAGATCGGCTATTTCCTTAAGTTTTCCTTTATTATTTGAGCCAATGAATATCTCTTTAATTTTTTTTTTAGACATCTAGAAATTATACTTTTTCTAACCATATAAACAATATGGATAAAAAAGAATTTGACGAAAACATAGACAAAAGTACTTCAGAGGATGATAAATTGAATACTCAAACAACGGACAATGATGATGTAAATCAAGAAAGCGAAGATGAAAACTTGGAGACTGAAAAGATAGATGATGAAAACTTGGAGACTGAAAAAATAGAAGATGAAAAACTGAATCCTGAAGACGAATTAGAAACCCTTAAAGATAAGTTAGCGAGGACATTCGCTGAGATGGAAAACCAGAGACGCAGATTTGAAAAGGAAAGAGAAGATGCATACGAATATGGTGGATTTTCTTTTGCAAAAGAAACATTAAACTTATTAGATAATCTTGAAAGGTCAAAAGCTGCATTAGAGAACGATGAAGAATTAAAAGATACAGAGGCACTTAAAAAGATCGTAGAACATTTAGATATTATAAACAACGATATGCTTTCGATATTCAAAAAAAATAATATTGAACCTGTAAAATCAATTAATGAAAAACTCGACCCAAATCTTCATCAAGCAATGATGGAAGTTGAAGATGATACTAAAGAACCTGGAACAATCGTTCAAGAGATACAAAAAGGATTTATGATGAAAGACAGATTATTGAGACCTTCTTTAGTTGGTGTTTCAAAGAAAACAGCAAAGGAAGACCAAAATGAAGGATAAAAATATGAAAAAAACCAATAAAAACGTGAAAAATTTAAATTTTGCAGACGGTTGTAGTCTAACAATTAGCACTTATATGTCGGAGAGGTATTAAATTATGAGCAAAGTAATAGGAATAGATTTAGGAACAACAAACTCTTGCGTAGCAGTAATGGAGGGTACACAAGCTAAAGTTTTAGAAAATACTGAAGGCGCAAGAACAACACCTTCTGTTGTTGCATTTTCTGATAATGACGAAAAATTAATTGGGCAACCTGCTAAAAGACAAGCAGTAACTAATCCTGAAAATACAATATTTGCTGTTAAAAGATTAATAGGAAGAAATTTTGATGATCCATCTGTGAAAAAAGATGTTGAAACTGCACCATTTAAAATCGTTAACTCTGATAAAGGTGATGCTTGGATAGAAGCTAAAGGTAGCAAATATTCTCCATCTCAAATTTCTGCTTTTACACTTCAGAAAATGAAAGAAACTGCTGAAAAATATTTAGGCCAAGAAGTTTCTCAAGCTGTAATAACTGTTCCAGCTTATTTCAACGATGCTCAAAGACAAGCAACAAAAGATGCTGGTAAAATTGCAGGACTAGAAGTTTTGAGAATTATCAATGAACCAACAGCAGCAGCACTTGCTTATGGATTAGACAAAAAAACAAACAATAAAATTGCAGTTTATGATTTAGGTGGTGGTACTTTTGATGTTTCAATACTTGAATTAGGAGACGGAGTATTTGAGGTTAAGTCTACGAATGGTGATACATTTTTAGGTGGTGAGGATTTCGACAATACGATTGTTGATTATTTATTAGCTGAATTTAAAAAAGAAAATGGTATTGATTTAAAGTCAGATAAATTAGCATTACAAAGACTTAAGGAAGCTGCAGAGAAAGCAAAAATTGAATTATCGTCTGCTGCTCAAACTGAGATAAATTTACCTTTTATTACAGCAGATAAAACTGGTCCAAAACACATTAACATGAAAATGACAAGAGCAAAACTTGAGGCTCTTGTTGAAGATCTCATTTCTAGAACTATTCCACCGTGTGAAATAGCTCTTAAAGACGCCGGCTTAAATGCCAGCGAGATTGATGAAATAATACTTGTCGGTGGAATGACAAGAATGCCAAAAGTAATAGAGGAAGTTAAAAATTTCTTCGGTAAAGAACCAAACAAATCTGTCAATCCCGACGAAGTTGTTGCAATGGGTGCTGCTATCCAAGCAGGAGTATTACAGGGAGATGTTAAGGACGTACTATTACTAGATGTTACGCCACTTTCACTTGGAATAGAAACTTTAGGTGGAGTTTCAACTAAATTGATAGAAAAAAACACAACAATTCCAACCAAAAAAAGCCAAGTTTTCTCAACAGCTGAGGATAGCCAACCTGCAGTTTCTATTAGAGTCTTGCAAGGTGAAAGAGATATGGCTTCAGATAATAAAGTTTTAGGAAATTTTGAGCTTGTAGGTATAGCACCAGCTCCTAGAGGTGTACCCCAAATTGAAGTTACATTTGATATTGACGCAAATGGAATTGTAAATGTTTCTGCAAAAGACAAAGGGACTGGTAAAGAGCAAAAAATTCAGATTCAGGCATCAGGAGGTTTAAGTGATGATGAAATAAATCAAATGGTTAAAGATGCTGAAACAAATAAAGAAGCTGACAAGAAGAAAAGAGAAGCTGTAGATGCAAGAAATCAAGCTGATACTTTACTTCACTCTACAGAAAAAAACTTAAAAGAGCATGGAAGTAAAGTTTCAGATGCAGATAAAAAAGCAATTGAAGATGCATCTGCTAATGTAAGAAATGCATTAAAAGGAACTGATGTAGATGAAATTAAAAAGAAAACTCAGGATTTGGTTCAAGCTTCAATGAAACTAGGAGAAGCTATTTACAAATCACAACAAAGTACAAAACCTGGTGATGCACCTAAAGATGCAAAAGATGAAGGGAAAAAAGACGATAATGTTGTTGATGCAGACTTTGAAGAAGTAAAAGACGATAAAGAAAAAAGCGCCTAAAATATCAACCATTTGTCTATAACTAGTTATGGCAAAAAGAGATTACTACGATGTCTTGGGTGTTGAAAAAGGTGCTAGTTCAGACCAAATAAAAGCGGCTTACAGAAAACAAGCAGTAAAACATCATCCTGATAAAAATAAAGGTGACAAAGGAGCCGAAGAAAAATTTAAAGAGGCTTCAGAAGCTTATCACGTTCTATCAAATTCAGAGAGAAAACAAAATTACGATAATTTTGGACACGCTGCGTTTGAAAATGGTGGTGGAGGTGGAAGAGGTGGTTTTGGAAACTTTGATTTTTCTGGTTCTTTTTCGGATATTTTTGAAGATTTTTTTGGAGAAGGTTTTGGTGGTGGTGGGAGAAGATCAAGAAGGTCTAACAACCGTGGCTCTGATTTAAGATATGATCTCTCTATCAGTTTAGAAGAAGCATATGCTGGAAAAAAACAGGACATTAAGTTCTCAACATCAGATAGATGCGATACTTGTAGTGGTTCAGGATCTAAACCAGGTCAAAGTGCAAGCACATGTTCTATGTGTGGTGGACATGGACAAGTTCGCTCCAGCCAAGGCTTTTTTACTGTTCAACAAACATGTCCTCAATGTGCAGGTTCAGGTGAACAAATCACAGATCCATGCACAAGTTGCGGTGGACAAGGTAAAAAACAAGCAAGTAAGAGGCTTTCAGTAACTATTCCTAAAGGAGTAGACGATGGAACTAGAATTAGATTATCGGGTAAGGGAGAAGCAGGTTCCAGGGGAGCTAGTAATGGTGATCTTTATTTATTTATAAACGTAAATTCTCATGAACTTTTCAAAAGATCTGAAGAAAATTTATTTTTTGAATGCCCAATATCAATTGCAGACGCTGCTCTAGGAGCTGAAATAAAAATACCAACAATAGATGGTGGAAAAGCAAAGATAAAAATCCCAGCTGGAACACAAAGTGGTAAACAATTTAGATTAAAAGAAAAAGGAATGCCACTCATGAGAGGAAATGATTATGGGGATCTTTATGTTCAAGTGAACACAGAAGTTCCAGTATCTTTAAATAAAGAACAAAAAGATTTACTTGAAAAATTTAGAGAAATTGAAAATGAAAAATCAAATCCAAGTATTAAAAAATTCTTTAAAAAAGCAAAAAGTTTCTGGAAAAATTAGATGAAAAAAAAAATCAAATACACAATTTTTGGTATTATTTATGTTTTAGTAATTATAATTCTAGGTGCCTATTTTTATAAAGAGGGAATTGGAATAATTTAATTATCTTTTGCTAATCTAATAAATATATCTCCCATACCACCCTGAACTTCCTCAAGAGGAGCATTATTTCTAAGCTCACAGTATTGTCCGGTAACTTCATGACTATCAATAGCAGCGATACTTTGAGAATTACATTTTGCGGCGTTATGAAATAAGCCAATTACCAATCTCTCATCTAATACAAACACTTGATTATTATCAAGTTTATTTTCATCGCAAAAGTAATCCTTGTTTACCTCTCTTGGAAAATCTCTTTTACCGCAAGGATTTTTTATAGTGAGAACAAAAAATTCTTTTTCACCGTCTGTAAAAGTGTATTTCATTTTTTTTACTTTAGAGTATTTCATCAAATCGCATGAACAAGGATAACAACATTTATGATAAAATCCGCATATTTTCTCCTCATTTTCAGCATTTTTTAAATAAATAAATTCTGGTTTGCTATTTGGATCAATCAATGATCCAGAGACAGCACAGTATAATTTATTGTATTCTATAAAATCTTGATAAGAAATTTCTTTAGTTAAAATATGTTTGAAAAATTTTGGCCCTGCAGCATTTCTATTTTGATCAGGGAAAATTTTTGGCCAATCTTTTACTAAATCAGCATAGTAGTTAAATTGATTTGAATATGTTGGTTTTATTGAACTAAAAGTTACTAGTAGAAAAAAAATTGTAAAATATTTTAATTTATTCATGATTTTCTATTAGAATACTTTAATTAGTTTACTTATTGAATTGAGTATTATTGTCCTATTTTTTTTTGATTTACTTCTATTGTTTTATTAAATTCATTTATTTTTAGTGATTGTGAAGAACCATCAGTCCAAACTATTTTTACTGAGATATTTTTTTCACTCTCTCTAATTCCATAATGAGCTACGGGTTCCATTTGGCATAAATATCCAGAGCCTGCATCGATGGTTTTTGCGTGATTTCTTAGGTTTGAATTTAGTATTACTGTTGATCCTCTTGCTGGTGCACCAAACTTATTTAAAGGTTTAATTCTAATGTAATTAAAGTCTTTTTTAATATCTGCTTTATACATTGTCAGTGGTTGCATACCAGATTCTCCATGCGAAATTAATAATTCTAAAATTCCATCATTATCTATATCAGCAACTGCCGCTCCTGTTCCTAAACCATTAGACTCGTAAGCATTTTGAATTTTTATCTCTTCAAAAAACCCATTATCTTTTATTTTGAATAATTTATTCGGTTCGCCAATATTATTCATAAATATTTCATCATAGCCGTCATTATCAAAGTCTGCTGATATTACAGTTCTAATTTTTGTAGGAATATTATAAGTTGGAGTAGCTATATCTTTAAATTTGTTATCTTCTAATACAAAAGCCCTATGATAGCCATCCCAATTAGATGTAACTATATCTAATCTACCTCTATAAAGTATATCTGTTAGAGTTGTCCCTCTTCCATTTTCATATTGATCATCAACTTTATAATCGTTAGCTATATCCTGAAAGAAACCATCAGAGTTATAATATAGAAAATTTTTACCTCTCTCATTTGCTGCAAAAATGTCAGATTTTCCTGATAAAATATTACCTGCTACTACAGCTCTACCGCCAGTAATTTTATCTATTTTTAGTTGTTCGGCTATATCAAGTATTTGTCCTGATCTTAGTTCATAAAACCTAGTTGGTCCTCCGTAATTAGCAACATATATACCATATTTTCCATCACCATTTCTATCAACACAGACAACTGATCTACCAGCAGTGAGGTTTAAATTTTTTCTGTTAATATCTTTCTGAAATAAATCAATAAAACCATTACTACTACTATCAACCAATCTATCTGAATATTTTTTTTCTCCACTATAGGTATCAGTATTTAAAAAATAAATTTCTTCAAACCCATCTTGGTCTATATCGCAAGCGGCGACCCCAATAGTTTTTCTTTTTACATCATCAAAGATTTCATTTTTATTTATATTTATAATTTTTCCATTTTGATAAGACAAAGCTAAGTTTGAAAAACCAAATCCTGTAACCACAAACTCATATTTATTATCTTGGTTTATGTCTGTCACAGATATACCGTAGCTAAGTCTAAAATCATTATTTTCAATCAAAGATGTAATATCTTTAAAAAAATCAGCTTTAGATTGATTGATTGGTATGAGAAAAAATAAAACCAAAAATAACTTTAAAAGGTATTTAATAAGCATAATTGTTGTATATTGTCGAAAAAATATATTAAAATAATTTAATGAGCAAAGTAAATTTAGCGATATCTGGTTGCATGGGACGAATGGGCCAACAACTGGTAAAATCTTCTAGAGTTGATAAAAATTTTAAACTAACATCTCTTACAGAGAATAGATTAATAAAAAAAAAAATATCTGGAATTAAGCCTAGTTTAAATAATGAAAATTCATTCAAAAATGTTGATTTAATTATCGATTTTACTGTCCCTAATTGTACTTTTGAAATTCTTAAGATTGCTTCAAAACTAAAAAAAAGAGTTGTTATTGGTACAACTGGATTTACTAAAAAAGAAGAAAGTCTAATTAAAAAATTTTCAAAGAAAATTCCAATACTAAAAGCTGGGAACATGAGTTTAGGCATAAATTTGTTAATGTATTTAACGGAAATCACATCTAAATCATTAGGAAACAATTTTTTAAGTAAAGTGTATGAAGTTCATCATAAACATAAAATAGACCATCCATCTGGAACAGCGTTAATGTTGGGTAAAGGAATTGCTATTGGCAAAAATAGAGATTTTTATAATTTACTTGGAAAAAAATATCTAAATAAAAAAAGTTTTCCTTATGGAAAAAAAATAAATTTTAACTCAATACGAAAAGGTAAAACAGTTGGTGAGCACGAAGTCAAATTTTCAAGTGGAAAAGAAATTATTACATTAAATCATGAAGCATTTGATAGGGCTTTATACAGCGAAGGAGCTTTAACAGCTGGAAAATGGTTAATGAAAAAAAAACCTGGTCTATATTCTATGCGTGATGTTTTAAATTTTAAATGAGTGAGGAGCAAAGAGCAAAAATTATTCTTCGAACTTTAAACAAAATATATCCAAAAACGCCAATACCTCTTAAACACAGAAATATTTTTACTTTACTAGTTTCTGTTCTATTATCTGCGCAGTGCACAGACGTAAACGTTAACAATGTTACTAAAAATATATATCCAAAATATAATAAACCTGAACACTTTGTTAAGTTGGGGAGAAAAAAAATTGAAAAACTAATAAGAAGTATTGGTATTTTTAGAATTAAAGCAAAAAGTGTTTATAATTTATCAAAAACTTTAGTTGAAAAATATAACGGGAAAGTTCCAAAGACCTTTGAACAACTTGAAGAATTACCGGGTGTTGGACATAAAACAGCTAGTGTAGTGATGTCTCAAGGGTTTGGATATGCTGCTTTTCCAGTGGACACTCATATACATAGGCTGGCACAAAGGTGGGGTTTAACTAATGGAAAGAATGTAGTTCAAACCGAAGAAGATCTTAAAAGACTTTTTCCTAAAAAATATTGGAATAAGTTACATCTTCAAATTATTTACTATGGAAGAGAATACTGCAAGGCAAGAGAATGCTATGGTTTATCTTGTAAAATCTGTACTAGTTGTTATCCTAAGAGAAAAAAACCACTTATAACTAAGAAAGCATAAATAATGAAAATATTAGGAATTGGAAATGCAATAGTAGATGTAATTTGCAAAGTAGGAGACGATTTTATCACTAAAAATAATTTAACTAAAAGCACAATGAAATTAATTTTTGATGATAAAGAATTTAAAGATTTATTATCAAATCTTAAAATTGAAAAAACAGTTTCTGGGGGATCTGTTGCTAATTCAATAGTTGGTTTGTCGCAACTTGGAAACGAAGTGGGATTTATAGGTAAAGTTAATGACGATGATCTTGGTGGTAAATACGAAGATGGTTTGAAACAAGAAAACGTTAAATATATTTACTCAAAAAAGAAAGAAGAGTTGCCTACTGGTACTTGTTTAATATTAGTTACGCCTGACTCTGAAAGAACTATGTGCACTTTTTTAGGAACTGCGGGTAAAATTAACGAAAATGATGTTAGTTCAGATGCAATTAAACAAAGTGAGACAATACTTTTAGAGGGATATCTTTGGGACGAGGGAGAACCTAAACAAGCTTTTGAAAAAGCAATTCAGAGTGCAAACAAAGTTGCAATGTCATTATCTGATCAGTTTTGTGTTGATAGACACAAACCTCATTTTTTAGAACTAGTTAAAAATAAATTAGATATAACTTTTGCTAATGAACAAGAGATAATGTCTTTGATAGATGCAAAGTCATTTGATGAAGTAATAAATTTTTCTAAATCTCTTGGTAAAATAATTGTTTTAACAAGAGGTGAAAAAGGAGCTGTTGCTATCAATGGAGAGGAAGTTGTTGAATGTGGGATAAAAGAAGGTCTTAAAATTGTTGATTTGACAGGAGCAGGAGATCTATTTGCAGCAGGCTTTTTACATGGACACGTAAATAATATGTCACTGAAAGAGAGTTTGGATAAAGGAACTGAAATGTCCTCAAAAGTAATCCAACAAATAGGGGCTAGACTTTAAATAATTATTTTTTTTTCCTTTTAAAACTACCTTTACCCTTTTTAGGTTTTACTATTCGGGTTTTATATTTTGGTGTTAGTAATTCTTTGGCGATGTAATTTTTTTTTTTACTCATTTATTTTTTGCCCAAAATTGGTACATTTGTTTAAAAATATCTGGGTTATTTATCTCAAAATCATTCCAATTTTCAAGTGAAGTATTTTTTAAGTCACTAGGATAATATTTCGAATATTCCTTTTTGATTGATGAATTTGTAAAACCTAAAAATTCTAAATCGTATTTTTTTAATAATTCTGAAATCTTTGGAATAGTATAACGATGTTCTTGGACGTGAAAAATTAAGTCTCTTACATTAGACGTTGAATAGAAATCATAGTTATAATTAAGTTTTTGCAGTGTTTCATTTTCTTTATCGTTCTTTATAATTTCTCTAAAGTTTCTTATACTTAAAATATTACTATCAAAATTATATTTTTTTATTAATTTTCGTGCTTCAACTATATGCTGTCTGGCATATTCACTATACAAACCAAGCTTTAAATAACCATTTGGTTCTAAAGAATTTAGCAATACTTTCAGTCCCTCCTCTGGATGTTTTAAGTGATGAAGCACACCAACACATTCAATAACACTAAACTTTTTATTTAGATTTTTTAAATTAAGTATATCGCCATGCAAAAATTCAATATTGCTATGATTAAGTTCCTGCATTTTGCGTTTTGCAAAAGATAGACTGGATAAACTTAGATCCACTGCAAGTATATCTGAATTCTCATATGATGCTTTACTTACTAATTGTTGTCCAGTACCACAACCTGCAATTAGTATATCTCGTTTTAAATTATTGCTATTAGAAATTATTTTATTTGGATAAATATTATTATTTAATATTGAAAGAAAATTATTTTTGGGTGTTATATTTGTATATCTCCACCTAGGATATGGGTTTTTCTCATACTGATCTCTTACTTTTTTAGAAATATTGTCTGAGATAGTATCAAATGAATTAATACTCGTTTTGAGTTCTTCTTCTCTTAAGGGCTCTTTTATCTGGATTTGAACTAGATCATTAAACGAATTATTCTTTGAAGAATAGTTGACCAATTTATTACTAATTTTTTCAGATACATTTAAAGGCAAATAGCATGCTAATATTGAAATTTCTAGTTCGCTAATGTTTTTATCTTTCTCAATTTTTATTTTTAGATCATTAATAATTCTAATCTCATCATTTGATTGGAAAAATAAGTACTCATTTAAAAAAGATTGCTGTGCAAAGGAAATAATAAAATTTGAATATTCTTTTATTAATTTTTCACTTTTATCTTGGAATAATTGAAGAAATTCCCTTCTTATATGACATAAAAATTTTTCCAGAAATTTATCTCTAAATAATGATTTTTGTAATGTAAGTAAAAAAAGTTCTTTTTTTATGGCTTTTTTTACAACATCAAGGCTCAATAGCGATTCATCATGATCTATGAGTTGCTGTATTTTTTTTTTATTTTCCTCAAAAATAATAAAATTTTTTGCATTATTAAACAATGTGTTGTGGTCAATGGAGTCATTTTTAAATAAAAAAACAAATAATTCTACTAAATCAAAACTATTGTTCTCTGATACATTTGATAAATGAATAGATGATAGTAAATTTAACAATGTATTAACTACACGTAGATTATTTGGAGCAATATTTAGAGATTTTTTTAGGTATGAAAGAGATTTTTTAAATTCTCCAAGTTGTTGGAAAATAATTCCAAGAACATTGAGTGCATCTATATTATTCGGTTCTATTTGAATAACTTTTTCAAAACAACTGATGGCTTCCTGATATTTTTTTTGATTATTAAATATAATTCCTCTATTAAAATGTGCTAAGACAAATTTTGGTTGAATTTGAATTATTTTTTCAAAATATTTTAAAGAAGTTTTAAAATCTCCCCTATTCAAAAATAAATTTCCAATGTTTAGATTAATATTAATATTATTTGGATTAAATTCTTTAGCTTTCATAAGGAGTGGTAATGCCAAATCATACTTTTTTAATTGCGTATATAAAGTACCTAGGTTAAAATTAGCTTCTATATGATTTTCGTTTAAACTCAGAATTTCTTTATATAGTTTTTCAGCTGTTTGAAATTTTTTATTTTTATGATTCTCGACCGCAAGACTCAGTTGTTTCTTAATTTGAGCATCATCTAATTTCACTTAATTATGTAACCTAATTTAGAACTTTTGATAAATTGATTATCACCAAAAATATCATTTATTTTTTTTCTTAACCTATAAATATGAGTTTCTACAGTATGAGTTTCTAATTTTGAGTTATGACCCCACACTTCAGTTTGTAATTTACTAATTTGAACAGGTTTTTTTGAGTTGTGAAGGTATATTATAATATTTGCTTCCCTCTCGGTCAGATCTAAGCTGCTTACTTTGTTAAAGATTTTTCGTGAGTTTAAGTTTAATTTATAAATTCCTAAATTAATTTCTGACTGTTGATTATATTTTTTTTTTAAAAATTTGATATTAATACTCTCAACTAATTTTGTAATATCTATTGGAAAATCATTTATAATCATTTGATTGTCTGCATCTTTTATTTTTTTTTTTGATATAATTAAATAATTATCTTTATTAATATAATTTAATTCTGAAATTTTTATTATGTTAATTAAATTAAAACTTAGTTGAAACTCTATTTCACTTAGTATTTGATATAAAACTTTAAAATCATAAATTACTAAAGTTTGATTATTCATATATAATATAGGATATGACAATTATTCTAAAAGATAAAGTAACACTTGCATTTGATGAGTTTATATTTCGATGCAGTATTGGAAAGAAAGGAACGACAAAAAAAAAGATTGAAGGTGATAAAAAAACTCCTAGTGGAACTTTTTCATTGGGAAATTTATACTATAGAAAAGATCGTCATACTAAACCTGTAACAAAATTAAAATGTATTCCTATTAAGAAGGAGATGGGTTGGTGTGATGACATTCAAAATAAAAAATATTATAATAAATTAATAAAAATTAATAAAAATATTCACCACGAAAAATTATTTAGAAGAGACAAAAAATATGATTTTATTATTCCAATTGAATACAATACAAAAAAACCAAAAATTCCTAAGGGAAGTGCCATTTTTATACACTTAACTAACAATTTTAAGCCAACATTAGGATGTGTTGCACTTGAAAAAAAAGACTTTTTAATTTTAATAAAGTTAATAAATAAAAAAACTAAAATTAAATTAATTTAACCTCTTTGCCCAAATATATTTGAACCAATTCTTAAGTAAGTTGATTTAAATTCTAATGCTTTAAGATAGTCTGATGACATTCCCATACTTAATTCTGCTAAGCTAACTTTATCATTTAAAGCATTCATTTGAGAAAAATATTTAATAGGGTCTTCATCAAATGGTGGGATACACATGATGCCAACTATATCAAGCCCTAGATTTCTTGAAAAATTATAAAATTCAATTAAGTTTTCTTTCATAATTCCAGATTTTTGATTTTCTTCTCCAAGGTTTATCTGAATGAAAATTTTAGGTTTCACATTTTGTTTTTGCTGTTCTTCTGATATCTTTTTTGCTAGCTTTTCACTATCAAGAGAATGAATGTAATCAAAAACTTTAACAGCAAATTTGACTTTATTGGTTTGTAATTTTCCAATTAAATGTAGTTTAATTTTATCGTTTTGTTGTTTTATTTCAGTCCATTTATCAATTGCTTCTTGGACTTTATTTTCACCATAATCTAAATGTCCATATTCAATTAATGGTAATATATGATTAATTTGAAAAGTTTTGGAAACTGCAATTATTTTGGGTATTCTGCTTTTTTCTTTTATTTCTAATAATTTAGATTTGATTGATGCTTGGATAGATAATAGATTTTGAACAGTACTATGCATATAAAATTTCTTAAAAAATATTACTTTATAGAAAAATTTAACAAAAGTAACATTGATAAACAGACTAAAAATACCACAATTATATATAGAAATTATAAAAAAAATTATATTGAAGATGAGATAATTTATATAAGAGACTATTGCAAAAAAAAAAATCTTGAATTTATTCTTTCAAATAATGTGAAACTTTCTATAAAATTAAAACTAGATGGTGCTTATTTACCCTCATTTAATAAAAATTTTTCACATCTTAATTATGTATTTAAAAAAGATTTTTTACTTTTCGGGTCAGCTCATAATCTAAAAGAAATTAGAATAAAAGAGAAACAAAAAGTAAATAAAATTTTTTTGTCTTCAATATTTAAAAAAAATAAAAATTTTCTGGGTATTAACAAATTTAAAATAATTTCAGGATTTTCAAGAAACCAATTTATTGCTCTTGGGGGTATTTCACAAAAAAATGTAAAACTTATTGGTTTAACTAGATCTAAAGGATTTGCTGGTATTTCTTATTTTGAGAAAAAAAAAGGCCCCTAAAAGGGGCCCTTCTTTCAATATTTATATTCTAAGTAATTAGAATGCAAATGCTATATTTAATTCATAAGCACTATTATCAACAGTGCCTGATCCACCTACGTTATCCATGTTACCATAAGTTCCTGAAATAGTCATTCCACCAGAAGTTTGAGAGAATGAAACTGCCATTGCTTCTTGGTCATCTAATGTTGAACTTTCGTGCTCAACTGTAGATGTGTTCAATGATACTGATAGATCATCACTTACAGCATAAGATACACCTATGATAGTTGCATCTCTATCCGAACCAGATGTTGCATGGTCTACTTCATTTACTTGAAAACCAATTGACATAGGTCCTGTTGTATAGATAGCAGCAAGGTTAATGTTGTCTATTGATTGTGCTGCATCGTTGTTTTCACCCATTGCAGCGTAGATACTTAGACCTTCAACACCAGTAAAATGCACACCGTATTCAGTTGATCCTTCTATAACACCAGTTCCTGAAGGTGAATAAGAAGCTTTAAGCGCTATACCATCAGTTATTGCGTAATCATAAATAAATAAGTTGTGCGTTTGAGCTCCACCACCGTCTACTGCAGATGCAGTTCCGTTATATGGAACACCGTTTGCTTCTTCGTTAGCGTTCGGAGTTAAGTCATCCCACTGAGTTACTACTCCAGTAGTTCCACCACCAACAAATGTTAGTGTTCCCATATCACCAGTGTCTATAGCGATACTGTTAGCATCAATTGCAGGTCCATCAAGCTCAATACCATGAGTTATTGTGAAACCATTGTCCATTTCTCCAGTTGTAGAGAAAGAGATAGAATCAGACATGCTCCAACCATTACCATCATCACCGTTATCGGCACCGAGGAAAGTTATTTTAGAAGTAGCTGACATAGTAATATCTGCAGCGTGAGCTGAAGATGCAACTAATGCAGTACCTAATGCTGTCAATCCTATTTTTTTTAGATTGTTCATATTATTACCTTTCGTTAATTGTTTAATATTAAACAGGTACTATTTACCAATTAAATTAAGTAATTTATTTTAATAATTAATTTTAAGAGTTTATTTTACTATAGTGTTGCAATTATACATCACTAAAAATTACCATTTTATTGGTGTTTTTTGACATATTTAAAAAAATCCTTTTAATTTTTGAGTTTTTTAATCTAAAACCAACAAATAGAAAAAATTATGTCATATTTAAAAAAAGTTGGAATTTATGTCTTTAGCGGATTCGCTTTTTTTTTAATGCTTTCATGCGAAGGAATGCCTGGAGGTGATGCAAGAAAAAACCCACCAAACCCAGAGTTAAGAGTGAAAAAAAATCTAGAGGAAGGTAGAGGTTTTAGACTAGATAACGCTCTTAAAGGTGCGCGAGGTGGAGATTTTATGTTTGCTAGTGCAAACGAGCTTTGGAGAGCTTCTTTAGATATATTAGATTTTATGCCACTTTCATCAGTTAATTATAGTGGGGGTATTATAATAACTGATTGGTATTCTGATGGAGATAATCTTGATGAGTCCGTAAAAATTTCAATCCGTTTTCTAACAAATGAGGTGAGATCAGATGCACTTGACATAAAAGTTTTTTATAAAAAATGTAATCAGATAATAAATTGTAAAGTGTTACAAAAAGAAGGACCGCTTGTTGCAGAACTTAAAAAAGAAATTTTAAATAAAGCAGCTATATACAAAAAAGAAAAAAAAGATAAAAATTTTAAAGAGTATAAAGGCTCAAAAAAACTATCTAAATAACCTAATAAAAAACTTAAGTGAATTCTGAAAGATATAATTTTAAAACTGTTGAACTTAAATGGCAAGAAAAGTGGCTAAAATCAGGGGTTTTTTCATCTAAAATAGATAAATCAAAAGAAAAATTTTATTGTTTAGAAATGTTTCCGTACCCTTCTGGAAAAATTCATATGGGGCATGTAAGGAATTATACAATTGGAGATGTCCTATCAAGATACAAATCCTTAAAAGGTTTTAATGTTTTACATCCTATGGGATGGGATGCTTTTGGCATGCCAGCTGAAAATGCAGCGAGGGAAAATAATTTAGATCCGAAAGAATGGACCAATAAAAATATTTCAACAATGAAAACACAGCTAAAAAAACTTGGACTTTCTATTGATTGGAATAGGGAGATTTCTACTTGTTCAGAAGAATATTATAAACATCAACAATTATTTTTCTTAGAACTTTATGAAAAAGGTTTAGTATATAGAAAAGAAAATTACGTTAATTGGGATCCAGTTGATCAGACTGTTTTAGCAAATGAACAAGTAATTGATGGCAAAGGATGGAGGTCAGGAGCAGTTGTTGAGCGTAAAAAATTAAATCAATGGTTCTTTAATATTTCAAAATTTTCACAAGAACTTTTAGATGGTTTAGATGATTTAAAACAATGGCCCAATAAAGTAAAAGTCATGCAAAAAAATTGGATAGGTAAATCTTTTGGGTGTGAAATTGCTTTTAAGACTGAGGGAGATTTACCAGTAAAAGAAATAAAATGTTTTACGACAAGGCCAGATACGTTATTTGGATTTTCATTTTTAGCTCTTTCGGTAGATCATGAAATTTCTAAATATTTTATTAAAGATAAAAAATTTCAGGAATTTAAAAAAGAATGTTCAAAAACTGGGACTACTGAAGAGGCTATTGCAATTGGAGAAAAAATTGGCTTTAAAACTGGTCTAATGGCAATAAATCCACTAAATCCAGACCAAAAAGTACCTGTTTTCTTTGCTAATTTTGTACTAATGGATTACGGATTCGGAGCAGTATTTGGGTGTCCAGCACACGACCAAAGAGATTTTGACTTTGCAAAGAAATATAATCTTAATATTAAAACTGTAGTCAAACCAGATGGGGAGGATGATAATTTTGAAGTCCAAGATGAAGCATACTCGGGACCTGGAGTATTAATTAACTCTGATTTTCTAAATACACTAAAAGCACCAGATGAGTCAATTTCGAAAACAATTGATATTTTAGAAGAAAGAAAGATTGGAAAAAAACAGATTAATTTTAGATTAAAGGACTGGGGTGTTTCAAGACAAAGATATTGGGGATGTCCAATACCAATAGCATATGATGAAAATGGAAATGTGACTAAAATACCAATAAAAGATTTACCTGTGAAACTTCCAGAAAATGTAAATTTAAATTCCAAAGGTAATCCATTGGATTCAGAAAATAATTGGAAGAATGTCAATATTGATGGAAAAAAATATGTTAGAGAAACTGACACATTGGATACCTTTGTTTGTTCCTCTTGGTATTATTTGAGGTTTTGTTCTCCAAAAAATGGGGAGTATGGTTTTAATAAAGAAGACATTGATTATTGGATGCCAGTGGATCAATACATAGGAGGTGTTGAACATGCAATTCTTCATTTACTTTACTCACGTTTTTTTATGAAAGCTTTAGGCTATAAAAATTCCAGCTTTAAATTTAAAGAACCGTTCAAAGGATTATTTACTCAAGGAATGGTCTGCCACGAAACTTATAAGGACCAAAATAATAATTGGCTAAGCCCAGAAGAAATTGAATTAGTTGGAAATCAGTACCAAAAAAAAGGTCAACCAAATCAAGAAGTGAAAGTTGGTCCATCTGAATCAATGTCAAAGTCAAAAAAAAATGTAATTGACCCTGAAAATATAATTCAAAATTATGGAGCTGATTCAGTAAGATTATTTATATTGTCAGATAGCCCCCCTGAAAAAGATGTTCAGTGGTCTGAACAAGGAATGGTGGCTTCATATAAATTTTTGCAAAGATTATGGATACTCCATAATAAAATAAAAAAAAAAATTAAAGATAATATTAAAAATAATGATCAAAATTCTAAGTTAGAAAAGTTTACTAATCAAATGATAAATAAAATTACAAATAATCTTGAAGGCTTTAATTATAATGTAATTATAGCAAATATATACGAAACATATAATTTTATAAATAAAGAAATAGAAAAAAATATTGATAGCATCATTCTTGAAAAAAGTTACAAAGATATTTTACTACTTTTTTCTCCAGCAATTCCTCATTTCGCATCTGAGTGTTTAGAGGATTTGGGTTACATTGAAAACATTGAATGGCCAAAAGCAAACAAAAATATATTGGAAGAAGATAAAGTTGATTATGTAATTCAAATTAATGGTAAAAAAAGGGCAATTTTAAATGAAAGTAGAGATATAGATCAAAACACTCTGATAAATATAATAAAGACAAATAAATTGTCAGAAAAGTATGTAAAAGATAAATCTATTGATAAAATTATATTTGTAAAAAATAGATTAATTAACCTTCTAATAAATGAATAGAGCTCTAATTAAAACATCATTGATTTTTTTAGTACTTGGATTAACATCGTGTGCCTACAGTCCAATATTTTCAGAGAAAAATTATAACTTTGAAATAAGTGGGATATCTTTTAGCGGTGAAAAACAAATAAATCAAGTTATAGAGAATAAATTTAAACTTATTCGAAATAACCAAAGTATTAAAAACAAAAAGTACAATCTAGAGATAAACTCAAATAAAAAAAGGAATGTTATATCTAAAAATTCAAAAGGTAACCCATTAAAATATGAAATGGTTATTTCGGTTGATTATAAAATAATTTATAATGGGAACTTACTATTAAAGAAGGAAATAGAAAAAGAGAATATTTATAATAATGTTTCAGATCTTTTCGAACTTGAACAGAGTGAAAAAATTATAATAGAAAATATTTCAGCTAATATCAGCGATATTATTTTTTCATCAATAATAAACCTAGATGATAATTAAGAGTTTTGAATTAGATAAACTTAAATCTTATAAATCAAATATTCATCTAATTTATGGAAATAATGAGGGCATTAAACAGGATATAATTAATAATTATTATCTTAAAAACTTTGATGGCGAGGTACTTAAGTATGATGAGCAAGAAATTTTAAATAATAAAGATGAATTTATTTCTAACTTATTAAACAAATCTCTTTTTGAATTAACTAAATTAATTATAATTTCAAGAGGTACTGATAAAATCCTTGAAATATTTAATGACATATTGGATAGAGAAATAGCGGATACAAAAATAATTATCAAATCATTGATTTTAGAAAAAAAATCTAAGCTAAGAAGCTTATTTGAAAAAGATAAACAAATAATTTGCACACCAGTGTATGAGGATGATAACAGATCATTAAATGAAATAATTCAGAATTTTTTAATAAAAAATAAACTCAGTCTATCCCAAGAAATTAAAAATATACTTGTCGAAAGATCTAAAGGAGATAGGGTCAATTTAAAAAATGAACTATCAAAGTTAAAAAGCTTAATGATTAGCAAGAATAAAGTAAGCACAGAGGATGTCATGAAGCTTTCTAATCTTGCAGAAAACTATAGTGTATTCGAATTATCTGATAATTACTTAGCAAAAAATTCAAGAAAAGTATCAAATATACTTAATGAAAATAATTACTCATCAGAAGATTGTATATTAATAATAAGAACTATATTAAACAAATCAAAAAGACTTTTAAAAATTAGATCAGAAATTGATGATAAAAAGAATATAGATCAAGTGTTATCAAGTTTCAAACCCCCAATATTTTGGAAAGAAAAAAGTATTGTTAAAAAACAGGCTCAATCATGGTCAACTGAAGAAGTAAAAAATATAATATTTAAGATTAATAATTTAGAGGCTGTAGTTAAAAAAAATACAGCAAATTCAATGCTTTTTGTGTCTAATTTTGTAAGTAATTATTAGTAATATTTTTTAATAATCTCTACTAATTTATCAAGCTGATCAGCCCCTTTATACTCCAAACTAATTATTCCAGAATTATTTCTTTTATTCTTAACAAAAACTCTCATTCCAATTTTGTCTGTTAACTCTTCTTCAAGACTTACAATATTTGGATCTTTTTTCTTGATAGGACTATTAGAACTAGATTTCAACACACGCACTAAACTTTCAGCTTGCCTTACTGATAGTTTTTTTGAAATAATCTTCTTTGCTATAAGAATAGCATTATCTAGCCCGACTAAAATTTTTGCATGACCCTGAGATAGTTTTTCTTCAATTATTAATTCTATAATTTCTTGTGGAAGAGAGAGAAGTCGTAAACAATTTGATATATGTGCTCTACTTTTGCCAATGAATTTGGATACTTTATCTTGGTCATAACTAAATTCATCAATCAATTTTTTATATCCCTCAGCTTCTTCGATTGGGTTTAAATCTTTTCTTTGAACATTTTCTACAATAGCAAATTCCAATGACTTTAAATTATCTGCATTAATTACGACAATAGGAACCTCGTGCAGACCTGCATATTGTGCTGCCTGCCATCTTCTTTCTCCAGCTATTATTTCAAATTTATCTTGTACATCAGTAGAAGGTCTTACAATGATGGGTTGGATAATTCCTCGCTCTCTTATGGAGTTAGTTAATTCCTCTAAAGCTATTTCATCAAATTTTTTTCTAGGCTGATACTTATTTCTAACTAAAGAACTTATTGAGATATTTTTTTTATCATCAATTTTTTCACTATCACCTATTAAAGAAGATAGTCCTCTTCCAAGTCCCTTTTTAGATTTAAACGGATTTATCATGCTGCGGTCTCCACTGTTTTGTCTTGATTTAAAAATTCCTCTGTAAAATTAAAATATGCTTTGCTACCTGGACATGTCTTATCATAAATTAGTACTGGTACGCCGTGAGAGGGTGCTTCTGATAATCTAACATTTCTAGGTACGGCTGTACTATAAACTTTATCCTTAAAATAGTTCCTTGCCTCTGTTTCTACCTCACCTGATAATTTATTTCTTCTATCATACATGGTCAAAAGTATTCCTCTTATGTCTAAAGATGGATTTAGGTTTGACTTTATCCTCTCAATTGTCTTAATAAGCTGTGTGAGTCCCTCTAAAGCAAAAAATTCTGTCTGAAGAGGTACCACAAGCGCATCAGAGGCTACCAATGCCATAACTGTGAGGAGGCTCAAAGAAGGTGGACAGTCAATTATGATATAATCATACAATGGCTCAGAATTATTTAAAATCAAGGCTAATTCATCTTTAAGTTTAAAAGCTCTCCGACTATCACCTGCTGTTTCCACTTCTAATCCAGACAAATCAACATTTGATGATATCAAATCTAAATTTTCAAAGCCTGTAGACTGGATTACTTCTAAAATTTTTTTATTTCCATTCAATACATTGTAAATTGTTTGATCAGAACTTGTTGTGTTAGATAATCCAAGGCCTGTTGTAGCATTACCTTGAGGATCAAGATCGATTACAAGAATTTTTTTTCCTTTCATAGTTAAACCTGCAGCAAGATTAATGACAGTGGTAGTCTTTCCCACGCCACCTTTCTGATTTATTACAGAAATAATTTTTCTATTCATATTTTTTTTTTAAATTTGATATTTTTACTACTGATGACTCATCACTTGTTAGACTTTTCATTTCCTCTAAGTCAAATTTCCATTTTGTAGAGACATCTTTTAAAATTTTTTTTCCACTCTTACCTAAATACATGACTATGTACTTAAAATTTTTAAAATTCTTTGTTGCTAGATCAAAAATAACTGGTAATGGTTTGAATGCTCGACAAATTATTACATCTGTTACTAAATTTTTCTCTTCAAATATATTTTTTTGGTAAATTTTTGCTTCTAGTTTAAATTTTTTTGCCATTTCTTTTAAAAAATTGCTCTTATGGTAACTCTTTTCATAGAAAATTAGCTTAAAACCTTGTTTTTTAGATTTCATCAAAATACCTAAAACTATACTAGGAAGTCCAGCACCAGAGCCGAGATCAGTACATACGCGTATGTCATTTTTATCAATAAAATCAATGGTTTGTGCACTATCGTAAATATGTCTTGTATTTATTGACTTTTCTGTGCTTGAACTTATCAAATTTATTTTCCTATTTGTATTTAAAATTGATTGTGAATAGTCCTCTAACTCCTCCAAAGTTTCACGTGAAACATTTGGGAGATAAATTTTATCTGTTTTTATTATTTTCGAATCAATCAAGCTATATGCTTAATAGACTTTCTTTTGACATGAGACAACAAAATATATACTGCAGCTGGAGTAATTCCATCTATTCTAAGTGCTTGGCCAAGAGTTTTTGGCTTTATTTCCTTAAATTTTGACTTAACTTCATTTGATAGTCCAGAAAATTGGTCATAATCAAGATTTTCAGGTATTTTAAGATTTTCATCCTTTTTAAATGCCAGAATATCTGCATTTTGCTTCTTTAAATATCCTTTATAGTGTGCTTTTATTTCAATTTGTTCATCTATTTCACGTGAAACATGTTCAATCTCTGGCCAAATTTCTCTAATTTTTATCATATTTACTGAATTTTGACTTAATATTTCTATTGCATTCCTTTTAACCCCATCTTTCGCAATATTTATTCCAAATTTTGAGGCTTTTGATGGAGTAATCAAAGAACTTTCCATAATTTTCAAACTTTTTTTAAGTTTAGATGCCTTCTCTTTATATATAATTTTCCTCTCATTCAATATAAGACCAATATCAATTCCTTTTTGAGTTAGTCGAAGGTCTGCATTATCAGATCTCAAAGATAGCCTATATTCTGCCCTTGAAGTAAACATTCTGTAAGGCTCAGCAACTCCTTTTGTGACTAAATCATCTATCATCACACCTATATATGCTTCAGATCTATCAAGGATAAATGGTTCTTTACCTAATATAGAAAGAGAAGCATTAATTCCGGCAATCAAACCTTGGGCGGCTGCCTCTTCATAACCTGTTGTGCCATTTATTTGTCCTGCTAAGTAAAGATTTCTAATTTTTTTTGTCTCTAACGTTAAAAATAGCTCTCTTGGATCCACAAAGTCATATTCTATGGCATATCCAGGTCTTAAAATCTTAACATTTTCTAAACCCTTGATATTACTACATATTTCTTGCTGTATTTCAGCAGGCAGGGAAGTTGAAATTCCATTAGGGTATATAGTTTTATCATTTAGACCCTCTGGCTCCAAAAATATTTGATGCTTTTGTTTGTCGGCAAACTTTACAATTTTATCTTCTATAGAGGGACAGTATCTCGGACCAACTCCTTGGATACTTCCAGAGTACATAGCACTACTTTTAATATTTTTAGAAATGATATCATGTACTGCTTGATTGGTATAAGTCATCCTACAAGAAATTTGTCTATTAATATTTTTTTTAGTAAGGAAAGAAAAAAAATATGGATCTTCATCTGCGTGCTGCTCCTCTAATTTTTTGAAATTAATTGTCGTTGCATCTAGCCTTGGAGGTGTTCCTGTTTTTAATCTTCCAATTTTGAAATTATATTTTTCTAACTGTTCACTTAAGCCAGTTGAAGGTTTTTCATTAAATCTCCCTGCAGGTATTTTTTCATTACCAATATGGATTAACCCGTTTAGAAAAGTTCCAGTTGTTAAAATTATTTTTGATGAGAGTACTTTTTTACCTTCTTGTGTTATAAAACCAATTATATTGTTTTTATCAAAAATAAACTCAATTACAGGATCTGAAAAAATGCTTAAATTACAGTAGTTTGCCAACTTTTCTTGCATATATTTCTTATAAAGTGATCTATCACTTTGTGTACGTGGTCCCCGCACTGCAGGACCTCTACTTCTGTTTAATAAACGAAATTGTATTCCTGATTTATCCGCAACTTCTCCCATTACACCATCTAGTGCGTCTATCTCTCGAACAAGATGACCTTTGCCTAATCCTCCTATAGCTGGATTACATGACATCTCACCAATAGTATCAAATTTATGTGTAAATAAGGCTGTATTTACTCTCAATCTAGCAGATGCTGCAGCTGCTTCACATCCAGCATGCCCTCCGCCAATTACAACTACATCAAATGATAACTCATTTTTCATAGACGTAATTTATTATTGATCTTAAAATTTACAAGAAAACACTTAAAAATGTCTAAAAACCAAATAAATTCAGCGCTTATTTGCCTATACAAAAATC
>CACLSF010000012.1 GCA_902609535.1 uncultured Pelagibacteraceae bacterium
TTTGATTTGTATAAATTATTTAAAATTGGTGTACCAGCATTTCCTAAGCCAATCACCCCTATTGTTATGATATCGCTCATGATCTCTCCTTTCGTAATTTAAATAAATATTGAAGATGGATTATTACAAAATGCTATGTCTGGAATGATATGGATCGACACATCTACAACCGACTTTAAACAAACCCAAAAATTGGCAAAAAAAGCAAAAACTCACGGTGTTTCAATGTTGGAAGCTACCCTAACTGGAGGTGTTCATGCTTTACAAAATAATAATATGGTTTGTTTAGCTGGAGGAGACAAGGAAATTTTTAATAATTGGAAAGAAGTTTTACAAGATGCAATTGGTGAAGTTGTTGTTCTTTGTGGCGATATAGGAGCAGGAGCTATTGCAAAAGTTGTTTCAAATATGCTTGCATTTACTAATATGGTTGCTGCATCTGAATGCATGATGATTGCTAAAAGAGCAGGATTAGATTTAGAGAGTTTTTTTGATGCTATTAGAGTTTCAGCAGGAAACTCATTTGCGTGGGAAACAGTTGTGCCTCACATTTTTAATCAAAAATATGAAGCAGGGTTTACAATGGATTTAGCATGTAAAGATATGAATTTAAGTTACTTACTTGGGCAACATTTAAATGTTCCACTAGACTTGCACATGGAAGTTAAAAAAAAAATGGAAGAAGCGAGAGCTAAATATGGAGATAGTGAAGGGTGTTATGTTTACCCACGAACACTTGAGGACAAACTTGGTGAACCATTGTCATTAAAAGGATGGGATAGTTGGGGTTATGATATTAAAGTTGTTGATGGATCAATTGTTGTAAATCATAAAAATAGACCTCAATCAAAACATCCTCAGTATAATTCAAAGAGTTAAATAAAATTTTAAGAATTAATTATTTTTATTTATCTTTAACTGAAACTAATTCTGGATACTTATCAAATAAAATTTCAGCAGGTCGCTCTCCAGATCTTAATGGATCAATGAGCATTACTTGGCTGGGCATAATATTAGTTAAATTGCAGTCTGTACCAAAGAGTTCAAAATAATTAAGTATATCTGAATACCATCTCACTTCAGCTTCCTTTGGTGAAGTAACTTCAAATGCAACTTTATTTTTACCAAAGTGTTCGAGCACTCCAGTTAATACATCTGACTTACTATCATGAAGTTCAATTTCTTCATGATCAATAAGCATTGAAAATGCACCATATTCAAAAAAAGGTTCAGCACTTTCAACAATTTGCTTAAATGTTGCAGGCGTATTTTTTTTTGTCTTGTCCCATCCACTTTCTGGATGATGTTCATAAATTATATTCATTCCATTTTTAATCGCATGATTGCACCAAGCTTTAATTTGATTTTCAGGGATGTCTCCAAATGTATTCATGAATTCCATTGCAGAAAATCCTAAATCTGCCGCAACATCAATTGCTTCATTTACTTTTCCCTTTTTATAAGCTTTTATAAAATAACCATGATCCAAGTAAGGCTCTATCGAATGTTTTTTGTAAAGATCATTTTTACGTTCCAACCATTCCTTTGGATGTCCCAGAACTTGCATTGTTGCAATTTTAACATGGTCAATCCTGTTGCCAGCAACCTCTAGAAAGTCTTCTAATTCACGAAGTCCCATTCTTTCTTGGTACCAAGGACCTTCGTCAAAACCTACATCTTTCAACCATAGTTGAGATTTGGTTCTAGGCTTAGGATCGATCGTCTTTAAATCAAATACTTTTGATATAGAATTTTTTGTTTTAGACATTTTTTTTACTTTTATAATAGTCAAATAGGTAAATTTCTAAACAAAAACGTCATTTTCTCAATTCTCATGGATGTAAAAAAATATAATTAGTTGAAAGACCCATAATGAACACGTTATAATGCCTTCAACAAAATTCTCAAGGGGGGAAATTATGCGTAAAATTCTAATATTAATAATAATGTCGTTATTCTCATTTGTATCGATTGGAAATGCTGATGTGAATTTCGCAGGCAAAACAGTTACATGGGTTGTACCATTTAAAGAAGGTGGTGGTACGAGTAGATTTGCAAGATTTATTCAACCTTTCTTAAAAAAATATTTACCTGGAAATCCTGATGTCCAAATCATGCACATACCAGGAGGTGGAGCTATTAAAGGTTCAAATTATTTTGAAAAAAATGCTAAAGCAGATGGAACTTTTATTTTTGGATGTTCAACTTCAGTAATAGTTAACGTTGCTACTGGAAATCCACTTGTTAAATATAATCTTAGTGAATATCGACCAGTAGTTTTGTTACCACAAAATACTCATTGGTTCACACGTTCAGATTTAGCTGAGCCTCACGATCTATCTAAAATTAAAGAGAGAAAGTTGGTTCTTTATGCATTGAAAACTCCTGCATCTGCAGATTTATTTCACATATGGATTTACGAGAAACTTGGTATTAAAGGAGCTAAACCTATACCTGGTCTTTCATCTTCAGGAGGTTATCAAGCATTCTTAAGAGGTGAAATTCATCTAAGTTCACATGGAGCAGCAAATTATGTGAAAAAAGTTAAGCCTGAAATAGAAAAAGGAAAAGTTGTAGATTTAATGACATTAGGAATTATTGGAGCTGACGGTTCAGTTTCTAGAAATCCTTTGGCACCAAATGCACCTACATTTCCTGAAATGTATGAGAAGGTAAATGGTAAAAAACTTGAAGGTGATGACCTAGAAGCATACTATGCAATAGGTGCTGCATGGTCTCAAGCATCTAAAGCAATGATGCTTCCAGCAGATGCATCCGATGAAATAGTAAAAGCATACAGAGATGCAGCTATTAAAATGACAAATGACCCAGAGTTTAAGGCTAAAGCTGTAAAAGCTCTTGGACCATTTCCATTAATCATAGGAGAAGAAGCTGGTGAAATTATTAAAAAGGCTGCAGTATTTTCTGACACTACTAAAAAGCAATTAAATGCAGCTTTAAAGAAACATAAATTCACATACAGAGTTCAATAGAACAAATAAAAAAAGTGCTGCTAGCTATTAGCTAGCAGCTTTTTTTATGGAACAATTATTAGCTGCCCTTTTTCAACTTTTTGAGCCTACTCATTTAGCATTTCTATTTGCAGGTACTTTACTTGGTTTAATTGTTGGTATACTCCCAGGGATGGGTGGAACATCAGGTTTAGCTCTTGTTTTACCTTTTGTTTTTACAATGGAACCATCACATGCTCTTGCAATGATGATTGGAGTTCTGGCACCTACGACAACTTCGGATACTTTTCCTGCCGTGCTTATGGGAGTACCTGGTACTGCAGGATCTCAAGCGACAGTGATGGATGGTTTCCCACTTTCTAAAAAAGGTATGGCAGCAAGAGCTTTGAGCGCTGCCTTTAGTGCTTCGTTGCTTGGGGGTATCTTTGGTGCGTTTATATTATCAATATCTATTTATTACGCCATTCCAATAATTATGGCATTTGGATTTGGAGAACAGTTCCTTTTAGTAGTTCTTGCTTTATTAATGGTTGGAGCTCTCACAGGTGATAATCTATTTAAAGGTATTGCCTCTTGTTTTTTAGGATTAATTATTGGATCAATTGGAACTGCCCCAATTACAGGAGATCCAAGATACACATTTAATACATTATATCTTTTAGAAGGTGTTCCTCTCGTTGTTGTTGGGCTAGGATTGTTTGCAATTCCAGAAATAGTTGGCTTACTTGATGCTAAAGGCTCAATTGCAAAATCACTTAATACCAAAAAAGGGTGGTTTACCGGTTTGAAAGATGTAGTAAAAAATTGGTTTTTAGTTTTAAGATGTTCTACTCTTGGTTGTCTTGTTGGAGCTTTACCAGGTTTAGGAGGAACAGTAGTTGATTGGATTGCATATAGTCACTTAAAGCAAACAACAAAAGATACTTCTCAATTTGGTAAAGGAGATATCCGAGGGGTTATAGCACCTGAGTCTGCAAATAATGCAAAAGAGGGTGGAGCATTAATTCCAACATTAATTTTTGGAATACCTGGTTCTGGAAATAAAGTTTTATTACTTGGAGGTTTTGTTCTAATTGGAATTGAACCTGGTTTAGATATGGTAACGACAAACTTAGATCTTACTTATCTAATGATTTGGTCATTAGCTATTGCAAATATTTTAGGTGCTGGGATTTGTATGGGCTTTTCATCTCAAATTTCGAAATTCACTTTAGTTCCATATTACATACTTGCACCTGTGATGGTTTGTTTAATATTTTTTGCAACATTTAATATTAATAGGGACTGGTATGATTTTATTGGATTGTTATCATTTGGTATACTTGGTATTACATTTAAAAACTTTGGTTGGTCTAGACCGGCACTTTTAATAGGGTTCTTCTTATCAAGCAAAGTTGAACTTCTAAGCTATCAAACTCAAGCAGTATATGGTTTAAGTTTTTTATCTCGTCCAGTTTCAATAATTCTTATAATTTTATGTCTTGCTACCATTGTTCTTTTGACAAAACAGAAGTTTGATAACAATTATAGATCTGATCTAATTAAAGGTAAACTTACCCAAATATATTATATAGTCATATTGCTCTGTCTACCTTTATCAATGATTTGGTTTACTAGTAGTTTAGATTATCGTGCTAACTTATTTCCAATAAGTTTAAGTGTAATAGCTTTATCACTCTTAGTTTTTATACTTATTATCAAAATCGCAGACTTAAAAAATTTACCATTTTTAAATAATACTTTGATGAAGTTTGCTCGTTCAAATATTTTTGAAATTAGTGGTAACTTTAATAACCAGCTTTTCTATTATTTAAGTTTTATTGGTTTCCTATTAATGAATTTTATATTTGGTTTTCCAATTGCTGCAGCACTTTTTATTAATATGTTTATATTATTTCACAATAGGAAAGCTTATGTGTCATCAATTTGCATATCTGCAGTATTGATGTTAATACTTTGGTCATTATCCTCCCTGCTAACTTTACAGTTTCCAAATGGATTGATAGGATTATTAATTGATTTACCTTGGTGGCTAGGTGGGCAACTGAATTAAATAAATAGAATTTATAATGACTGATATAACATTTCCAAAATTACCTTTCATAAAAAGAAAGGAAAAACCTCGTGAGACAGGCATAAATTATGTTAGGGCACCTGTAATGGTGGGAAATTGTATTGATGATTACCTAGAGGCATATGCAAACCTTGTTGATATTTTTAAGATTTCTGGAAAACAAGGTGCAATGATGAGCAAAAAATCTCTTTTGAGATTTATCGAAACTTGTAAAAAACATAGTGTTCAAGTTGCATTAGGAAATCCAATTATGGATGTTGCAATGTCTGGTGGGAAAGAAGTGGTAGACGATTATCTGGATACTGTTGTTAATCTTGGTATTGATATAATAGAAATTTCAAGAATAGCTCGTTCTTTAGATGATGATGAGATGTGTAGATTGATCGAAAATGCAACAGGCAAAGGGATAAAAGTTATTAATGAGGTTGGTGTTGCGTTTGCACACTCCAAGGTTATCGAGGAAGAAATTTTTGTCGAACGAATTAAAATGCAATCTAAAAGATTTATTGAGGCAGGTTCTTGGAAAATATTGCTAGAATCAGAGGGTTTGACAGAAAACCTTGATAAGAAAGATTATAGATGGAATGTAATCGATAAAATCATTAGTCCACTAGAATTGAATCAGTTTATGGTTGAGGCCGATGATCAGGATGTATTATCAAAATACATAGAGATCTATGGTCCAGGTATAAATATGATGGTTGATCATAGTAGAGTTCTCAAAATGGAAGATGCTCGAATAGGGTATGGACCATCTCAATCCCTATGGGGTAAAGTAGTAAAATATTAGATTAAATTACTATAATTTTTTAATAAAGTTAGTCACCAGTTAGTCACCGATAATTCTTGAACACGCAAAAGAAGTTGTGTTAAAACAAAAGACAGATATAACAATGCAAAATCTAGGAGCCCTCGTGGTGAAATTGGTAGACACAAAGGACTTAAAAAACATAGGGTAGAGAAATTTTATAGTCTCATACAGTCTCACATGGTCTTAAATCCCATTAAATCCTACACTTTAAAAAAACCTTTAATTATTTTTATTGGAAAATATAAACAATAAATTCTTTCAAACTAGAAGTAGACTAGAAGCTATAGAGATAAAAATATATAATTAACAAATGAAAAAATTATCTTTATTTTTACTTACAGTTTTTATTTATGCATCGGTAAGTACTAATTACACTTTTGCTGGAGTCAAAATTGTTAATGAGGCGGTAGATCTTTTTAATTCACGTTCTAACGATAAGGATAAATTTAGTACAAAAGAAATTGAATTAATTAATAAATTTGCAGATTATGAAACTAAATGTACAAAAAACTTAAAAACCAAGGTTATAAGCAAAAGAATATATTGTATTAAAGTTGAGGAAATTTTTGAACTAGGAGTATTTAAAGAGCCACAGAAATATCCAGATGGTTTTTTAGGAAATTGTAAATCTAACAATTGGAATTGTATTGAAAAAAAATCTGGCGAAAAAGTTTACATGCTTTTTGTTAAAAGAGGTCCAATTTATCACGCAAGAAAACCAGGAGCAATGATTGAAGGTATGGGTTGGTATGAAATTCTCTATTTAAAAAATCTAAAAAAAAGTATGAAAACTATTGAAAGATATTTAGGCAATGATCCAGAAACATATCGAAAATTTACTTCAGATAGTGCCAAAATTTATTCTCTCATAAAAATGAATAAGGGAAGAATTAAAATGAGAGAAGCTTTAGGTTTTACTAATGATGATAAAGTTGAAGAAGTAATAAATAGCCAATTCTTGTTAGCATCATTCTTAAATAACGATAAATTGAAAGCAAAAAAAGTAAAATTAAATAATGATTTAAAAAAAAGAATAATTTTATTGGAAAAATATAAAGTGGCTATTTCATCCTATAAGAAGAAACTTGAAGAAGAAAAAAATTAGAAATGAAACTTTTTTTAATAATATTCATAATCACCTTTATATTTAATTTAAATTTAAAAGCTGAAACTTTAGAGGAACTAGCTGATGAAATTAATAAGGTAAAACAAGAAATAACAAATTTAAAAGACACAGATATAAAAGAGGCAATTAAAGTTGATAGTGTTATTGTTGAGTTAGACCAGGTGATAAATTTTGTAAATAATCAGGTATCTTCAGGGAATATAGACGTAGCCATATCTAGCTTAAATATTGTGGAAAATATTTTAAAAGATACTCAAAAAATATTACCTCAAGAATTTATAACTGAGAAGGTTAAACAAAATAATTTAACTAAGTTTAATGACAGTCAAATGGAAAAATTATCAAAAATTACCAATGGAATAAATTCCACAAAACAAAAGAAAAAACTTAATCTATATGATGATATAAATTTAGCTACATCTAAAGGTTTAAGTCTTATTAAAATTACTGAAAAAATTAATTCAATTGGAATTGAAACCATAAGTAAAAAAGAAATTTCTAAAGCTATTAAAATCTCTGTTCAAAATCAAAATTTTGCATTAACTGAAAGAGGTTTGAGAATAAGAGAGTCGATGGAGAGATATGGGAATACTAATGAAGAAATTCAAAATGCTCTTTATGCTGCAGGTGAAGTAAATGAACCTTCTATTACAGGAAACTGGTCTGATAAATTAAGTCCAAGAGGTCACTCAATTTATATCTCTATGAAAAAATATGGACATAGTGATAATGATATTAAAAACACCCTGTACTCAGTGGGATTGACAAGAGAACCTGTAATTAAAAATGACTGGTCTGATAAATTAAGCCCTAAAGCTTATTCAATCTATAATTCTATGAAAAAATATGGCTTTAATGACTCCGAAATTAAAGACTCAATTTATGAAAAAACAGACATAGATTTGAGATTAAAAACTAATTCCTGGGTAGATGACTTGAGTCCGAGAGGTTATTCAATTTATAAAAGTTTAAATAGTGTAGGTTTTTCAGAAAATGATATTAAAGATAGCTTATTTCAGTCTGGTGAATTAGAAAAACCAAGTCTTAAAGGTGACTGGTCTGATGAACTAAACTCTAGAGGGCATTTAATTTACAGCTCTATGAAACAGTATGGAAATTCTGATAAAGATATTAAAAATGCTTTGTTTGCTGCTGGTGAGATTGATAAGCCATACATCACAGGTGATTGGTCTGATGACTTAACTCCAAGAGGCTATTCCATTTATATTTCAATGAAGAGTTATGGTAACTCTGATGAAGATATTAAGAATGCATTATATGGTGCAGGTGAAAATATTTCACCTTCTCTAAAAGGTGATTGGAAAGATGATTTAAGTTCAAGAGGTTATTCTATATTAACTAGTATGGAAAACGCAGGTTTTGAGGAAAATGAGATTAAGGACGCTTTATATGGTGCCGGTGAAGTTGATGCTCCCACACTTACTGGAAGCTGGAAAGATGAATTAACTCCAAGAGGTCACTCAATTTTTACTAGTATGCAAAGTTATGGTCATAACGAAAATACCATTAGAGATGCACTTTATGGTGCTGGTGAAGTTGATAAACCTACTATAACAGGCGCACTGTCTGATGAACTATCATCTCAAGGTCATTCAATTTATTCATCTATGAAAGCCTATGGTCATACTGAAGAGGCAATTAAAGATGCTTTGTTTGCAGCTGGTGAAGTTGATACACCAACTTTAAAAGGGGATTGGACTGATAATTTAAGTGCACAAGGTCATTCAATTTACTCATCTATGAAGGCTTATGGATTTAGTACTGAGGAAATTCAAAACACACTTGATGCTAAAGGAGAACTTGATTTGTCTTCAATAAAAAGTGCTTCCAAGGATATTTCATCAGCTGTAAAAGAGTCTACACAAGAAGCAGCCAAAGAAGCAGCTGAAACCGTAAAAGAAGTAGCTAAAGAAACTTCATCAGATTACAGGTCAGGCCTTACAGATACAGGAAAGGCCATATATGACTCAATGTCCGCTTATGGTTTTACTCAGGATGAAATCAATAGTACAATAGAAGCTGGTGGTCACAAAAAATAATAATCTAATAGGATAATGTAGGACAACTAGAAGTAAACTAGAAGCCAAGGAGATAAAATAAAAAAAATTTACTTATTAAACTTGTTCAATTATAAATATTAGCATAAATACTCATGAAAATAACTAATGCCCTCGTGGTGAAATTGGTAGACACAAAGGACTTAAAATCCTTGCCATTTATGGAGTGCCAGTTCGAGTCTGGCCGAGGGCACCACTAAATGTTAAAGCCACACATACTTTTTGATCAAACAAAAACTTCAAAAAAAATTAAAAATTTTCTAGATCATAAAATCAAAAATATATCATTAGTTAAATGCAATCTAATAATTGTTGTTGGAGGGGATGGTTTTATGCTTTCGTCATTAAAAAAATATAATAAATACAAAAAACCTTTCTATGGAATAAATGCTGGTAGTTATGGTTTTTTAATGAATAAGTTTTCCTCAAAAAATACAATTAGAAATTTATCTAAAGCAAAACAAGTTTCGATTTCTCCTTTAGAAATGAGTGTAAAAAATAAATTTAATAAAACCAAAAAAGCTATTGCTATAAATGAAGTCTCAATTTTAAGACAAAGCAGGCAAACAGCATCACTTGAGATTTCAAGTGGTTCTCAAAAGATTATAAAAAAATTAGTCTCTGATGGTGTATTGATTTCAACGCCTGCAGGTAGCACTGCATATAATATGTCAGTTTATGGACCAATATTAAACTTAGACTCGAAAAAACTTTCTATTAGGCCTATTAGTGCTTTTAGACCCAGAAGATGGAAGGGAAGAATTGTGAGCGATAAATCAAAAATAACAATCAAAAATCTAAATATTTATAAGAGACCGATAAGTGCGGTTGCTGACAATTACGAGGTGAGAAATGCAAAGACTATATCTATTAAGATTAATAAAAAAGTTAGATTTAATCTTTTATATGACTCAAACAGAAGTCTTCAAAAAAAAATTAAAATAGAACAAATCAGAAAAGAAACTAATTAATGATTAATAAAAATTTTGGGTTTGGAACTCAAATTAGAAAATCTCCATATTTTGATGCAACAGTCAGGTGGGGCGCAACAGGTTTTTCTGTATATAACCATATGTACATACCTCGTGATTTTGGAGATCCAGAACAGAATTTTTGGAATTTAATTGAAACAGCAATTTTATGTGACGTTGCTGTTGAAAGACAAGTTGAAATTACTGGACCGGACGCGTTTAAATTGATTCAATTATTAACACCAAGAGATTTATCAAAATTATCTGTTGGTCAATGTAAATATGTTTTAATTACAAACGTAGAAGGCGGAATCCTAAATGACCCCGTTCTTTTACGATTGGGAGAGAATCACTTTTGGTTATCTTTGGGTGATAGTGATATTTTATTATGGGCTCAAGGAGTAGCTGTTAATTCAGGATTAAATGTAAAAATAACTGAGCCAGATGTTTCTCCATTGCAATTACAAGGTCCAAAGTCTGGTGAAATTATGATAAAATTATTTGGAGAGAATATAAAAGATTTAAAGTATTACTGGTTTAAAGAATTAGATTTAGAGGGAATTCCTTTAGTGGTTTCGAGAACAGGTTGGTCGAGTGAATTTGGTTATGAACTATTTTTAAGAGATGGATCAAAAGGAAATCAGCTTTATGAAAAAATTATGGCAGCTGGAAAAGAATTTGGACTTAAACCAGGTCACACTTCCTCTATAAGAAGAATAGAAGGCGCGATGCTTTCTTACCATGCTGATGCTGATATAAATACAAATCCATTTGAATTAGGTTTAGATCGTTTAGTCAACTTAGAAAGCGAAGTAAATTTTATAGGAAAGGAAGCGCTCAAGAAAATTAAAGCTAATGGAGTAAAGAGATTGCAAGTTGGTTTAGAAATAAAGTGTGAAAGGCTGAGTGGACCAAATACAACATTCTGGACATTAAGAGCTGATAATGAAAATATTGGTAAAGTTACATCAGCTGTCTATTCTCCACGATTAAAAAAGAATATAGCTCTTGCCATGGTTGATATTGATTATTCCAAAATTGGTAAAGAAATTGAAGTTTTAATTGAGAAAAATATTTTTAAATGTGAAGTTATAGAAAAACCATTCTTTGATCCAAAGAAACAAATTACTTCTAAATCATTATAGTAAAAATGGTGCCCCCGCACGGATTCGAACCGCGGACCTATTGATTACAAATCAATTGTTAAAGTTAAAATAAACATTTGTTTGCAACAACAATCTTAAAGTATTATTTGTCTGGTCACACTATGGGCACAGTGATAAACTTTTTTAATGATAAGAGATGCATTAAGTGAAATTTCTCAAAAATATCTAGACTCAAAAACCCAAGATCTTAAAGGCCATCCATTAGCCGACTATGTTAGAAAGTGCGCGAAAGATTTAATTAGACCTACACTTGGAGACTTTGCAGGAAATTTTTTATTTAGAAGCAGCGCAGGTATTCATCAAGCTTGGGCCGATGTTCCTTGGATAGCGATTATGGATCCTGAAGTTACAACAACTACACAAAATGGTTATGACGTTGTGTATTTATTCTCTGTGGATATGAAACGAGTCTATTTGAGTTTAAATCAGGGCGTAACGTTTCTAACAGATGAACTAGGTCAAAAGAAAGCTATGCAAGAACTTTCACGACGAGCATCTTTTATTAGAGATCGAATAAGTGAATACAAAAACTTTTTTTATCATAGTGAAATTGATTTATCAGCAAATTTATCAAACTCGCATAGACCAAAATTATATGAACCAGGTCACGCATTTGGGGTTATGTATGATACAAACAATTTACCTGAAGAGGAAAAACTTCAAAATGATCTTAGAAAAATTTTAGAATTATACTTACTGCTTACTCATAGAGGAGGATTAGATACTAATTTGGCAGGTACTGATTTTGAGCCTGAAAATCTTAAAGATCAAAACCTTGAAGAGAGAAAAAAGTATAGAAGACACAGAAGTATTGAGCGTAATCCTAATACATCTAAAGAAGTAAAAAAGGTTAGGGGATACGTTTGTGAAGCTTGTGGCTTTGATTTTAAAAAGTTTTATGGAGACTTGAGTTTGAATAAAAAAGGTGAGACATACATAGAAGCTCATCACCTTACACCCTTATCAAATTTACCAGAGGGTAAAGCTCTTAAATTTAATCCTAAAGAGGATTTCAGAGTATTGTGTGCTAATTGTCATAGAATGGTTCATAGAAAAAATCCTCCATATACAATTGAAGAATTAAAAGCTAAATTTAAACAATGAAAAAACTTTTAGGAATTGTGGTTCTGGGTTTGTTATTAAGTGCAAATACTTATGCAGAGGATTTACCGTATTTTCTTAAAGGAATTACTCCAAAATTTTTAATTAATAATGGTTATACATTACATTCCGTCATACAAAAGTCAGGAGGAACTAAAAGTTATTTATATACATTCACATCATCTAGAGCTGTTGTTAGTTGTCATGTGATTCTCGACAAAAAAAGAGGAGATGAACACAGATGCTATGGGATTACAAATAAATGAAAAAACTTTTAGGGATCGTGGTTCTGGGTTTGTTGTTAAGTGGGAATGCTTATGCTGAAAGACTTAAATGCGGATCAATCTTTTCAAAGACAATTGTAGAATTAAATAATAATTCTGGAAAACTTGATGATGTAAAATACCCAGATTATGTTCAGAAAAAAAATAGTTCAGGTTGGACCTGGGCAAATATTAGAGAAATTAAATCTAAAGGTAATGAGATATTTTTTTTAGAAACTATTAAAAATATTGATAATAATTATATTCAACAAGTTAATGTTTTTATAATTAATACCAAAACCTTAAATTTTGTAAAAGGTGTTGATAAAGATGGAAGAAAAGTTCGTATAGGAGAATATCTCGCAGATAAGTTTAGAGGATCAAAAGGTAAGTGCAAAATAATTTAGGTACTTTAAAATCCTGGCACAATCCTGGCACAATCGATAATAAATTTTAATTAAAACTTAACTTTGCAAAAATAATAAGTGTTGAATTTATTGAGTGATGGTGCCCCCGCACGGATTCGAACCGCGGACCTATTGATTACAAATCAATTGCTCTACCAGCTGAGCTACAAGGGCATGAAGCATTTTTTAATAGTATTTAATATATTATCAAGAAATTATTTTTGTTGATTTATATGATGAAAAACTATTGCTGCACTGTTTGAAATATTTAAACTTTCAATATTTTTGTTCATGTTAATTTTTACTGAAAAGTCTGTATATTTTTTTGTATGTTGATTAAGACCATGGCCTTCAGAACCAAATAGTAGTACATTGTTTCCGCTCCATTTCATCTCTGTAAAACTTTTTTTACTATCTGCTGTAAATCCATATACCCAAAAATTTTTGTCTCTTAAATATTTCAAAGTAGTATTAATATTTGATACTTGAAAAATTTTTAAGTGTTCCACACATCCACTTGCAGACTTATATAGTAATTTACTTTCACTTGGAAAATGTCTTTCTTTGACTATAAGACCATCTATATTAAAAGACGCAGCACTTCTTATTAAAGAACCAATATTCCTAGGATCGGTGACTTCATCCAAGCAAGTGAATGTTAAATTTTGTTTATCCTTGATGAATTCTTTTAGCTCTGGATTTTCCAAGTGTTCTATCTCTGCAACATAGCCTTGATGTAAAATGTCCTCACTTCTACAATATTTATCTAATTCCTTTTTAGTTTTAAAAAAAACTTTAATATCTTTTAGCAAATTTTTATGTGGATTTTGTTTATGGATATTTTTTTTACTTTCTTCTGTTAAAAATATTTTTATTACTCTTCTTTTAGGGTTCCTTAAAGCTTCAATTACAGCATGACGTCCAGCTATAAAAAAGGATGATTTTTGTGTCATATTTTATGAATTTATTGTGTTTTTATACTATTTTTTCTGAAATTCACGTATTGCATTTGTACAATAAAAATATATAAAACGCATGTTGTTTAAAGCTTTATTGAACAAGGGGACGCTTCCCCTGCTATTAGGGAGGGGTACCAAAGCGGTCAAATGGGGCGGGCTGTAAACCCGTTGACTTCGGTCTTCGAAGGTTCGAATCCTTCCCCCTCCACCATTCAATAAATATTTAAATAATTAAGGAGTATACTTGGGTGATGCGGGTGTAGTTCAATGGTAGAACGCTAGCCTTCCAAGCTGGATGTAAGGGTTCGATTCCCTTTACCCGCTCCAAAATTAAAAACGAAAAAAAAGAAAAAGAGGTAAAAAAGTAATGTCAAAAGAAAAGTTTGTAAGAAATAAACCGCACTGTAATATTGGAACTATAGGTCATGTTGATCATGGTAAAACAACATTAACAGCTGCGATAACAAAAGTTTTAGCAGAGTCCGGTGGTGCACAGTTTACTGCTTATGACCAAATTGATAAAGCTCCTGAAGAAAAGGAGAGAGGTATAACAATTTCAACAGCTCACGTAGAATACGAAACAGAAAAAAGACATTACGCTCATGTAGATTGTCCAGGTCATGCTGATTATGTAAAAAATATGATAACTGGTGCTGCACAAATGGATGGAGCAATTTTAGTAGTTAATGCTGCCGATGGTCCAATGCCTCAAACAAGAGAACATATTCTTCTTGCACGTCAAGTAGGAGTCCCGGCAATCGTTGTATATTTAAATAAAGTAGATCAAGTTGATGATAAAGAAATGATCGACCTAGTTGAAGAGGAAATCAAAGACTTATTAACATCTTACAAATTTCCTGGCGACAAAACACCAATAGTTAAAGGTTCAGCTTTGGCTGCTGTTGAAGGAAAGGATGATGAAATTGGAAAAAACTCAATAATGGAATTAATGAAAGCTGTTGATGATTTTATCCCTCAACCTGATAGACCTAAAGATAAAGATTTCCTAATGCCAGTTGAAGACGTATTTTCAATTTCCGGTAGAGGAACTGTTGTTACAGGAAGAGTTGAGTCGGGAGTTATCAAAACAGGGGAAGAAATTGAAATAGTAGGTATCAGAGATACTAAAAAATCAGTTTGTACTGGGGTAGAAATGTTTAGAAAACTTTTAGACTCAGGTGAAGCAGGAGACAATATTGGCGCGCTTCTTAGAGGTGTCGAGAGAACAGACGTAGAGAGAGGTCAAGTTCTTTGTAAACCTGGATCAATTAAACCGCACACTAAATTTGAAGCCCAAGCATACGTATTAAAAAAAGAAGAAGGTGGCAGACATACACCTTTCTTTACTAAATACAGACCTCAATTTTATTTTAGAACAACAGACGTTACTGGAGAAGTTGAATTGCCATCAGGTACAGAAATGGTTATGCCAGGTGATGATGCAAAATTTACAGTAAAACTAATTACACCAATTGCTATGGATGAAAAACTTAACTTTGCAATTAGAGAAGGTGGTAGAACAGTAGGAGCTGGAGTAGTAACTAAAATTATAGAGTAAACTCAATAGGAGTGTAGCTCAATTGGTAGAGCGCCGGTCTCCAAAACCGGAGGTTGGGGGTTCGATTCCCTTCGCTCCTGCCACATTGAGATAAATATTATGAAGAACCCTTTAAAATTTATTCAGGATGTTAAACAAGAAGCTTTTAAAGTGACTTGGCCTACTGCCAAAGAGACTGTGCAAGGCGCATTAATGGTATTTGCAATGGCAGTTTTGGCTTCGTTATTTTTTCTCCTATTAGACCAGGTTTTAAAATTATTTTTAGAAATTATACTTAAGGTCAGCATATAATGAAAAGTTGGTACATAGTTCAATCACATTCAAGTTTTGAAAATAAGGTTGCTGAGTTAATAAAAGAAGAGGCTGAAAAAGCTAAAATCAGTGATAAATTTGATGAAATCATTGTTCCTACTCACGATATTACAGAAGTTAAAAGAGGAAAAAGAGTTCAAAGAAAAAAAAAGTATTTCCCTGGATATATCTTAATTAAAAGCGAGATGGATAATAATATATATCATATGATTAAAAACTTAAAAAAAGTAAGTGGGTTTCTTGGGTCAAAAGGTACACCTATACCAGTATCCGATAAAGAAATAGAAAAAATATTGGGTGAGATTAAAGATGGTGTTGCTCAACCAAAATCAGGAGTTGAGTATACAGTTGGAGAAAAAGTACAGGTCATAGACGGACCATTTGCTTCGTTTAGCGGTTTAGTTGAAGATATAGATGAAGATAAACTTAGATTAAAGGTTTCGGTATCTATTTTTGGAAGACCGACACCAGTAGATTTAGAATATAATCAAGTAGAAAAGGCGAGTTAATGGCAAAAAAAGAAATAGCAGGATACGTAAAATTGCAAATTAAGGGAGGACAAGCCAACCCAGCTCCTCCTGTTGGACCAGCGCTGGGTCAAAGAGGAATAAATATTATGGAATTCTGCAAGGCGTTTAATGATAAAACAAAATCATTTGCGGGAAAACCAGTTCCTGTAATTATAACAGTTTATAAAGATAAAAAGTTCGATTTCATTATAAAATCTCCACCAGCATCTCATTTTATAAAAGAAGCAATGAAACTTAAAAGTGGATCGAAAGAGCCAGGCAGAAATATAATTGGTACCATTTCTAAACAGCAACTCAAAGAAATTGCTGAAAAAAAAATGGAAGATTTAAATGCTCATGATCTTGAAGAAGCAGCAAAAATTATAGCTGGGTCTGCGAAATCTATGGGTATAGAGGTTAAAGAATAATGAAGTCTAAAAGATATAAAAAATTACCAGTGAACACTAAAGAACAAGTTGCAGAAAAAATAGAGGGTTTGTTGAGCATGGTAAGATCAAATTGTACTTCTAAATTTGATGAATCAATAGATTTAAATTTTAGGATTAATAATAAGCAAAAAAAAAATGAAATTAATTTGAGAACTGTTGTAAATTTACCTGGCGGAACAGGAAAGTCAATTAAAGTTGCAGTAGTTTGTGAAGAAAGTAAAATTAATGATGCTAATGATGCTAAAGCTGATTTAATTGGTGGTGATGATTTAGTGGAAAAAATTAAAAATGGAGAAATGAATTTTGAAAAGCTTATATGCACACCATCAATGATGATAAAACTTTCTAAATTAGGAAAAGTGTTAGGACCAAAAGGTTTAATGCCAAATCCAAAACTAGGAACTGTAACAAACGAAATATCAAAAGCAGTTACTGAAGCTAAAGCTGGACAAGTTGAGATTAGAAACGATAAAGATGGTAATATTGGTTTAAGTATAGGAAAAAAATCTTTTAACGATGAAAAACTTATTAAAAATTATAATGCAGTTATTGAAGCATTAGAAAAAGAAAAATCAAATTTAACAATAAAAGGTGATTTGATAAAACAAGTTTTTATTACTTCAAGCATGGGTGTTTCATACAAAATTAAATTAGAAAAGAGTTTATAATTATGATGAATAAAGAGCAAAAAAAAATATATATCGAGAATATGTCAACTCAATTTGATAATACAGAGGCTGTAATAGTAACTCATTATCAAGGATTAACTGTTACACAATTAGATGATCTAAGAAAAAAAATGCGTGAACATGGTATTAAATTTAAAATCACCAACAATAGAATTACTAAACTGGCCTTAGAAAAAACTAAATGTAAAGATTTGACAGATTTATTTAGTGGACCTACAGCAGTTGCGCTATCTCAAGATGCCATTATCTCAGCAAAAATTTTAACTAAATTTTCTAAAGAAAATGAGAATTTAAAAATCCTAGGTGGAATCATGGGTGCAGACATTTTAGATGTGGCTGGCGTCAAAAATGTTGCGACATTACCTTCCTTAGATGAAGCAAGGGCCAAAATAGTAGGTATTTTAAGTTCTCCAGCACAAAAAATTGCAAGTATTTTGCTTGCACCAGCGTCAAAAATCGCTATTTTAGCGCTCGAAAAATCAAAAAAATAACCAGGGATAAAAGATTATTATTATGGCTGACTTAAATAAAATTATAGAAGATTTATCAAGCTTAACTGTTGTAGAGGCAGCAGAGCTTTCAAAGCAATTAGAAGAAAAATGGGGTGTTACAGCCGCTGCTGCTGTAGCAGCTGCTCCAGTGTCCGGTGGAGGCGAAGCACCAGCAGAAGAAAAAGATGAATTTACAGTAATGTTAACTGCAGCAGGTGATAAAAAAATTAATGTTATCAAAGAGGTAAGAGCTGTAACAGAGTTAGGATTAAAAGAAGCAAAAGATTTAGTGGAAGGTGCACCTAAAGAAGTCAAGACAGGTGTCAATAAAAAAGAAGCAGAAGAGATAAAAGCTAAGTTAGAAGCAGCTGGCGCAAAAGTAGAACTTAAGTAAATATTAACTAGGAAGAATTAAATTACTGAAAATAAATTTCAGTAATAAAGCATATATGCAATTATCTTTTACAGAAAAAAAAAATATAAGAAAAAGTTTTGGAAAGTTAAAAGAAAGTTTATCAATTCCAAACCTTATAGAAGTTCAAAAAAACTCTTACAAACAACTGACTGAATTTAAAGGTGAGATTGATCAACATTTAATTAAAGGTTTTCATAGAGTTTTTAAAAGTATTTTTCCTATTGAGGATTTGAACGATAAGGCAACATTAGAATATATATCGTATAGACTTGAAAAACCAAAATTTGACGTAGAGGAATGTATTACAAGGGGTCTTACTTATTCTGCAGCTCTAAAATGTACATTAAGATTAGTAGTTTATGAGATAGATCAAGAAAATAATACTAAGGATATTCTATCAGCGAAAGAACAAGAAGTTTATATGGGTGAAGTGCCAATGATGACAAATAGTGGAACTTTTATCACTAATGGAGTCCAAAGAGTAGTTGTCAATCAAATGCACAGAAGTCCAGGAGTTTTCTTTGATCATGACAAAGGTAAATCACACGCAAGCGGAAAGTTATTATTCAATTGCAGAGTTATACCCAATAGAGGTTCTTGGTTAGATTTTGAGTTTGATGTAAAAGATTTTTTATACTTTAGAATTGATAGAAAAAAGAAAATATTTGTTTCAACTCTTTTGCAGGCTTTGGGATATTCTAAATCCGATATAGTAAATGAGTTTTATGAAAAAGAAACTTATTCGTACGAACAAAATTTAAAAAAATGGAAGACAAAGTTTGACCCAGAAAATTATAAGGCTAAAAATTTTTCTGAAGAAATTATAGATGCCAAAAATAACAAAATTCTGGTTAAGGCAGGGGATCAAATTAACTATTTAGTTGCAAAAAAACTTCAAAATGAAGGATTAAAAGAGATTTTAGTTTCAAATGAGAGTTTGTACGGAAAGTTTTTGCATGAAGATATTACCATTGGTGAAGACACATTTAAAATTGGAACAGACATAAATGAAACAATTATACAAAAAATACTAGAGGAAAATATAAAAATTATTAATCTTTCTAAGACGAATTCAATATCAAAAGGCCCTTACCTTCTACAAACTATTTTAAATGACAAAAATGAGAATAAAAATGATGCAATAACTGAAATTTATAAGATTTTGAGACCAGGCGAACCACCAACCATTGAAATTGCCACTCAGATTTTTAATAACTTATTCTTTAGCTCTGACAGGTATGACTTATCAGATGTCGGAAGAGTTAAAATGAATTCTAGACTTGATTTAAATTGTTCAGATAAGATTACAATATTAAGAAATGACGACATCCTTGCGATTATAAAAAAAATGTTAGATTTAAGAGATGGTAAGGACGAGGTAGATGACATCGACCATTTAGGCAATAGAAGAGTTAGATCAGTTGGTGAACTGGTTGAAAACCAAGCAAGAATTGGTGTGTATAGAATGGAAAGAGCAATTAAAGAAAAAATGACTACTTTAGATGTTGAGTCTGCAATGCCCCAAGATCTTATTAATGCGAAACCACTAACAATTTCTTTAAAAGATTTTTTTGCAACATCACAGTTATCTCAATTTATGGATCAAACAAATCCGTTATCGGAGATAACTCACAAAAGAAGAGTATCTGCATTAGGACCAGGCGGTTTAACGAGAGAAAGAGCAGGTTTTGAGGTAAGAGATGTGCATCCTACTCATTATGGACGAATATGTCCAATCGAGACACCAGAGGGCCCAAATATCGGTTTAATAAATAGTCTATCTACTTATTCTAAAATTAATAAGTACGGCTTTATAGAAAGTCCATATAAAAAAGTAGAAAATGGCATTGTTCAAGATAAGATAGAATATTTATCAGCAATGGAGGAAACTAAATACACTATTGCACAAGCTAATTCTGTTTTAGATAAGAATGGAAAATTTGTTGAAGAATTGATTTCGAGTAGGGCAAATTTAGATTTTATTTTATCAAAACCAGAAAATATAGATTACATCGACGTATCCCCAAAACAACTTGTATCAGTTGCAGCATCACTAATTCCATTTTTAGAAAATGATGACGCCAACAGAGCCTTAATGGGCTCAAATATGATGAGACAAGCAGTACCTTTGTTAAAACCGGAGGCACCTTTAGTAGGAACAGGAATTGAAAGTGATGTTGCTCTTGACTCAGGGGTAACAATAGTTGCCAAAAGAGATGGAATAGTTGATAAAATTGATGGAAAAAGAATTGTAATTAAGGCATCAAATGAAAAGGATTATTCGCAGTCAGGTGTAGATATCTATAACTTACAAAAATTTAAGAGATCAAATCAAAACACTTGTATAAACCAAAAACCACTTGTAACAGTTGGAGATAAAGTAAAATCTGGAGATATAATTGCTGACGGCCCTTCAACTAAAATAGGAGAATTAGCCTTAGGAAAAAACGTTACAGTTGCCTTCATGCCTTGGCAGGGTTATAATTTTGAGGACTCTATTCTTATATCTGAGAGATGTGTTACAGATGATGTATTCACATCAATTCATATAGAAGAATATGAAGTTATGGCAAGAGATACCAAATTAGGAGAAGAGGATATAACAAGAGACATTCCGAATATTAATGAAGAGTCATTAAAAAATCTCGATGAATCAGGTATAGTTTATATCGGTGCCGAGGTTAAGCCCGGAGATATATTGGTTGGTAAGGTAACCCCTAAAGGTGATTCAGCCTCAGGTCCAGAGGAGAAATTATTAAGATCAATATTTGGTGAAAAAGCTATTGATGTTACTGATACGTCATTAAAGATGCCTAGTGGTAGTGGAGGAATAGTAGTTGATGTTAGAGTTTTCAATAGACATGGAATTGAAAAAGACGAAAGGTCCATAACAATAGAAAGAGCTGAGATCGAAAGTGTGCAACAAGATAAAAATGTTGAAGAAGATATTCTGGAGAGAAGCATTAAACAAAGAGCTACGTCAATATTAGAAAATACAAAAATTACTAAAAAAATTAAAAATATTGAAATTGGAACAAACTTAAGTGAAGAGATAATCTTTGATATGATAACTTCTGACTTATTTAAAATAACAGTCCAAGATGATAAAAAAAATGAAGCATTGCTTCAACTAAGGTCTCAGTTTGAAACTGCTAAAAATGACATACAAGAAAGATTTGAAGACAAAGTTCTTAAAATAAGACAAGGAGACGATTTATTACCTAGTGTTATGAAAATGGTAAAGGTCTTTGTTGCAATAAAAAGAAGATTAAGACCAGGTGATAAAATGTCAGGTAGACATGGAAATAAAGGCGTTGTTAGTAAAATAGTTCCTGTAGAGGATATGCCATACAGGGAAAATGGTAAGCCAGTTGATATTGTTTTAAATCCTTTAGGTGTACCAAGTAGGATGAATGTAGGTCAAATTTTAGAAACTCATCTTGGATGGTCATGCAAAGAATTAGGTGAACAACTAACAGATATTATTAATCAAAATCAAAAGAAAGTCGAAAAAGATGAAAAAATTTCAAAATTTTTAAAATCTGTTTATGGAGATGAAGTTTATTTTGAGAATATTGATACTTTATCTAACACTGAATTTAAAGATTTATGCCAGAATATTCAAAGTGGAGTTCCAATTTCAACCCCTGTTTTTGATGGAGCTAAGGAACAAGATGTTACTAGAATGTTAGATTTGGCAAAATTGCCAAATTCAGGACAGACAACCTTATGGGATGGTAGAACTGGTGAAAAATTCGATAGACCTGTCACAGTAGGTATAATTTACATGCTTAAATTGCATCACTTAGTTGAGGATAAGATACATGCAAGATCTACAGGACCATACAGTTTAGTTACTCAACAGCCTTTGGGAGGAAAAGCCCAATTAGGTGGACAACGATTTGGTGAAATGGAGGTTTGGGCATTAGAGGCATATGGTGCATCATATACTCTGCAAGAAATACTAACTGTTAAATCAGATGATGTTGCTGGTCGAGTTAAAGTTTATGAGACTATTGTTAAAGGTGAAGAGAACTTCGAATCTGGTATACCTGAATCATTTAACGTCTTAGTAAAAGAAATTAAATCGTTAGCACTAAATGTGGAGTTGAATTAAAATTATGAGCAAAGAATTATCAGATCTATTTAAATCTTCAGAAATATCTGAAACTCAAAATTTTAATAGTATTAAAATTACTCTAGCAAGCCCTGAAAAAATAAAATCATGGACATTTGGTGAAATTAAAAAACCAGAAACTATAAATTATAGAACTTTTAGACCAGAAAAAGACGGTCTTTTTTGTGCAAGAATTTTTGGACCTATCAAAGATTATGAATGTTTATGTGGAAAGTACAAGAGAATGAAATTCAGAGGAATTATATGTGAAAAATGCGGTGTGGAAGTTACAAAGTCAAATGTACGTAGAGAGAGAATGGGTCATATAAACTTAGCCACACCTGTGGCGCATATATGGTTCTTAAAATCTCTCCCAAGCAGAATTTCATTAGCGGTAGATATGAAATTAAAAGAGGTTGAAAGAGTTTTATATTTTGAAAATTTTATTGTTATTGAACCTGGTTTAACAGGTTTAAAGAAAAACCAACTATTAGGTGAAGAAGAATTAACTAAATATCAAGATGACTATGGTGAAGAGGCATTTACTGCTGGCATAGGAGCTGAGGCAATTTTAGAAATTTTGAAATCGATAAATTTAGAAGAGGAAAGAGATTTATTAATCAAAAATATTAAAGAAACAAAATCTAAAGTTAACGAAGAAAGATCAATTAAAAGATTAAAATTAATTGAGTCATTCATAGAAACAGGTAACAAACCTGAATGGATGATATTAACAACAGTTCCAGTTATTCCTCCAGAACTTAGACCTCTTGTTCCGTTAGATGGTGGACGATTTGCTACATCTGATCTTAATGATCTTTATAGAAGGGTAATTAACAGGAATAATAGGTTAAAGAGATTAATAGATTTAAAAGCACCAGATATTATTGTTAGAAATGAAAAGAGAATGTTACAAGAATCAGTTGATGCCTTATTTGACAATGGAAGAAGAGGAAGGGTAATAACGGGAACTAGTAAAAGACCTCTAAAATCATTAGCAGAAATGTTAAAAGGAAAACAAGGTAGATTTAGACAAAACCTTCTTGGAAAAAGAGTAGACTACTCAGGAAGATCTGTAATTGTTGTTGGACCTGACTTAAAACTCCATGAGTGTGGTTTGCCAAAAAAAATGGCTTTAGAACTCTTTAAGCCATTCTTATATGCTAGATTGAATAAATTAGGCCTAGCTTCAACCATAAAACAGGCAAAAAAACTAGTTGAGAGAGAGAGGACTGAAGTTTGGGATGCATTAGAATTAATAGTAAGAGAACATCCTGTTATTTTAAACAGAGCCCCAACTTTACATAGATTGGGAGTACAAGCCTTTGAACCGAAATTAATTGAAGGAAATGCCATTGAACTTCATCCATTAACATGTGCTGCTTTTAATGCAGATTTTGATGGAGATCAGATGGCAGTACACGTCCCTTTGAGTTTAGAGGCTCAATTGGAAGCAAGAGTTTTAATGATGTCTACAAATAATATTTTAAGTCCATCTAATGGTAAACCTATAATTGTTCCTAGTCAGGATATGATTCTTGGTATTTATTATTTATCACAACCACCAATTCAAACTGAAAAAGTTGATGGATATTTTGTAAATAGTTCAGAAATAGAACATGCGCTGGAAACTGGACAGATTAAAGTACACTCTAGAATAGTATCAAGGTTTGAAACAATTGATGATAAGGGAAATACAAAATTTGAAAAACATATTAGTACAGCAGGGAGATTCTTACTATCAAATATAATCCCAAAAAATATAAATAATAAATTTACTTTAGTTGACAGATTGTTGCCAAAGAAGATTGTTTCCGAGGTAATTGATCATGTGTTTAGATTCTCAGGGCAAAAAAGTACAGTTATATTCTGTGATAAATTAAAAGATATTGGCTTTAAACATGCTTTCAAAGCTGGAATTTCATTTGGTAAAGATGATCTATTAATACCAGAAAACAAAGAACAATTAATTGATGAGACTAAAAAATTAATTTCTGATTATGAAGGTCAATATGCTGAAGGTTTAATTACAAGAGGTGAAAAATACAACAAAGTTATTGATGCATGGTCTAAATGTACTGACAGAGTTGCATCTGAAATGATGAAAAGAATCTCAGCAACAGAGGTTACAAATGAAGGACTGCAAATTAACTCAGTATTTATGATGGCAGATAGTGGTGCTAGAGGTTCTGCGGCACAAATGAAACAATTAGCGGGAATGAGAGGCTTAATAGCAAAACCTTCTGGTGAAATTATTGAAACACCTATTACGTCGAATTTTAAGGAAGGACTTACAGCTTTAGAATATTTTAACTCAACACATGGAGCCAGAAAAGGTTTGGCTGATACAGCTCTTAAAACGGCTAGCTCAGGATATCTTACAAGAAGATTATGCGATGTTGCACAAGATTTAACAGTAACTAAAGTAAAATGCGATAATCCCGGCTCAATTGAACTTACAGAAGTATTAGAAGGTGGAAATATTATGGTAAGTCTCTCGGAAAGAGCACTTGGAAGAGTTACAGCATCAGATGTTAAAAATCCATTATCAGGAGAAGTAATTATAAAAAAAGAGGAAATGATAGACGAGGCTGCATGTGAAAAAATTGATGCAGCTGGAGTTAAACTATTAAATGTATATTCAGTTATGACATGTAGTTCTAAAGAAGGTGTATGTGCCACTTGTTATGGTAGAGATTTGTCTAGAGGAAAAATGGTACATGTTGGAGAAGCAATAGGAATGATATCAGCACAATCAATTGGTGAGCCAGGAACACAGCTAACAATGAGAACTTTCCACGTTGGTGGAACTGCTTCTGTGAAACAAGAGTCTCAAATTGTTTCAAATTCTGAGGGAATTTTAAAAATTGTTAACACAAACTTAATTAAAGATTCAAAAAATAACCAGATAGTAATGGGTAGAAATACTGAGATATTTATTGAAGATAGTAATGGACTTCAAGTTGCATCATATAAAGTTCCTTATGGATCTAAACTATTCTTTGAAAATGATGAAAAAATTAAAAAAGGAGCTAAAATTTGCGAATGGGATCCATACACAACGCCAGTAATCGCTGAAAAAGATGGAATAGCTAACTATGTAGATTTAATAGATGGAGTATCTATCGCCGAAACCGTGGATGATGCGACAGGTATTTCTACAAAAGCTGTTGTTGATTGGAAAACACAATCAAAAAATACTGATCTTAAGCCTAGAATTACTTTAAGAGATACTAAAGGAAATGTAATTAAAAAAGCTGATGACAACGAAGCAAGATATTATTTAGTACCTGATTCAATTTTATCAGTTAAAGATGGATCTAAAATTTCAGCAGGTGATGTAATTGCAAGATTACCCAAAGAAACAACAAAAACAAAAGACATAACTGGAGGATTGCCAAGAGTCGCAGAATTATTTGAGGCGAGAAAAGCAAAAGATAGTGCAATTATAGCAGAAAATGATGGTAGTGTTATTTTTGGAAAAGAAGTTAGAGGCAAACAAAGAGTTACTATAGAAGCAGAAAATGGCGATACCTCAAGCTACCTAATACCAAAAGGAAAACATATAAATTTTAACCAAGGAGAAAAAATTAAAAAAGGTGAATACTTGCTTGATGGTCAACCTTTGCCACATGATATTTTAAGAATACTAGGGATTGAAGAATTAACTGAGTATTTTGTTAATCAAGTTCAAGATGTTTATAGACTTCAAGGAGTAATAATCAATGATAAACATATCGAAACTATTCTAAGACAAATGCTTAAAAAAATAGAGGTCAAAGAGTCCGGTGATAGCAAATTATTACCTGGTGAGATAATAGATAGAATTAAATTTGAAACAATGAACGAAAATTTGATTGCTGAAGGCAAAAGCCCTGCTGTTGGCGAAAGAGTATTAATGGGAATAACTAAAGCTTCATTACAAACAGAGTCATTTATATCTGCTGCTTCTTTTCAAGAGACAACTAGAGTATTAACAGATGCAGCAATTAAAGGTAAAGTAGACAAACTAACAGGCTTAAAGGAAAACGTAATTGTTGGAAGATTAGTTCCTGCTGGCACAGGTTCAATTAAAAACTCATGGAATAAAAAAGCTATTAACGATGATCAAAAATTTTTATCTGAGCAAGAAAGTCAAGAAGCATCAGAAGCTCAATTAAACCAATAAATTAAACATTTTTTTTACCTTATTTAGTTTGACAAATGCAATTTCTAATGTATTTTGGCCATGTTTTTGGTTGGAATGTAGTGATTGAGTCACTAAACGCTGCCACAAATAACATGTCAGTTATTTTCTCCAAAAATAAAAATATATAAAAAAAAATTTAATTATGCCGACAATAAACCAATTAGTAAGAAAAAGTAGAGATAAACAAATCACAAGGAACAAAGTTCCAGCATTACAAAAACAACCTCTTAAAAGAGGAGTATGTGTGAAAGTTTATACTACAACTCCAAAAAAACCAAACTCAGCATTAAGAAAAGTTGCACGGGTGAGATTATCTAATGGCTTTGAAGTAACAGCTTATATACCAGGTGAAGGTCACAATCTTCAAGAACACTCTGTTGTTTTAATAAGAGGTGGAAGAGTTAAAGACTTACCAGGTGTAAGATATCACATTTTAAGAGGAAATCTAGATACCCAAGGTGTTGCAAATAGAAAACAAAGACGTTCACTATACGGAACCAAAAAAGGTAAATAAATAATGTCTAGAAAAAGAAAAGCTCCAAAAAAAATACCTGTTATAGATCCTAAATATAAATCTACAATTATTCCAAAATTAATTAATTCCATTATGTATGATGGTAAAAAAACTATTGCTGAAAAGATAATTTATGATGCAATCGAGAAAATAAAGGGCAAATCTAAAGATGAACCTTTAAATGTTTTTAATGATGCTATAAATAATATTAGACCTACCGTTGAAGTAAGATCAAGAAGAGTGGGAGGAGCAACATATCAAGTTCCAGTAGAAGTCAAATCAAAAAGATCTCAGGCTTTAGCCCTAAGGTGGTTAGTAGATGCATCGAGAAAACGTAAAGATAAAAAAATGTCAGATAAGATATTTAATGAAATATACGATGCTTATCAAAATAGAGGTTCAGCAATTAAAAAAAAAGAGGATACACATAAAATGGCAGAGTCAAATAAAGCATTTGCTCATTTTAGATGGTAATAATTCATGTCGAGAACTCACACATTAAATAAATATAGAAATATTGGAATTATGGCTCATATAGATGCTGGAAAAACTACGACTACGGAAAGAATTCTATATTACACAGGAAAAAGTCATAAAATTGGTGAAGTTCACGATGGTGCTGCCACTATGGATTGGATGGAACAAGAACAAGAGAGAGGCATTACAATAACATCTGCTGCAACTACATGTTTTTGGAACGATCATAGGATTAATATTATTGATACACCTGGCCATGTTGATTTTACTATAGAGGTTGAAAGATCGCTAAAAGTACTTGATGGCGCTGTAGCTGTTTTTGATGGTGTTGCTGGCGTCGAGCCTCAATCAGAAACAGTTTGGAGACAAGCAGATAAATATAAAGTTCCAAGAATATGCTTTGTAAATAAATTAGATAGAACTGGTGCAGACTTTTTTAGATGTGTGGGAATGATAAAAGAACGTTTAGGAGCAAAACCTCTGGTAATGCAAATACCTATTGGTATTGAAGCTTCTTTAAAAGGTGTTGTAGATCTTGTAAAAATGAAAGCGATAGTTTGGAAGAATGAAGATTTAGGAGCAGCTTGGGAATTAACTGAAATACCAGATGATTTAAAAGAAATTTCTTCAAAGTACCGTCAAGAATTAGTTGAGACAGCAGTTGAACAAGACGAAAAACTCATGGAAGACTACCTTAGTGGAAAAGAAATTACTGAAGCTGATCTTATTAAGTGTATTAGAAAAGGTTGTTTAGGTTTTGATTTTGTTCCAGTACTAACTGGCTCTGCATTTAAAAATAAAGGTGTTCAACCATTATTAGATGCAGTTGTAAATTATTTACCTAGTCCAGAGGATATCGGGTCAATAAAAGGTACTAAGCCAGGATCAGAGGACGAGATTGAAATGAAATTTGATGATAACGCACCATTTTCTGCATTAGCATTTAAGGTAGCGAACGATCCATTTGTTGGAAGTTTGACATTTATAAGAATTTATTCAGGAACGGTTAAATCGGGAACAGGAATTTATAATACTTCTAAGGATAAAGAGGAGAGAGTAGGTAGAATGCTTTTAATGCATGCGAACTCAAGAGAGGATATAAAAGAGGCAAATGCTGGTGACATAGTGGCCCTTGCTGGTTTAAAAAATACAATAACTGGTCATACTTTGGCGAATAAGGAAGCACCAGTATTGTTAGAACCAATGGAATTTCCTGACCCAGTTATTGAAATTGCGGTTGAACCTAAAACCAAAGCAGACCAAGAAAAAATGGGTGAAGCACTTGGTAGGCTGGCAAAAGAAGATCCATCTTTCAGAGTTACTTCCGATGAAGAATCGGGACAAACGATAATAAAAGGCATGGGTGAATTACACTTAGATATTATTGTGGATAGAATGAAAAGAGAATTTAAAGTCGAGGC
>CACLSF010000013.1 GCA_902609535.1 uncultured Pelagibacteraceae bacterium
TAAAATTGATCTAATAATTATATTAAACCTCATATCCTCATTAAATTTTATATAACCAAAACTCCCTGTGAAAATATTTCTATCTTCTTTTTCTTGCGAATTAAGTAATTCCAATGTTCTTATTTTAGGACAACCAATGACAGATCCGCCCGGCATCATTGACTTAATTATTTCTTTAACAGATGTTTTTTGATTTAATTTTCCAATAATACTAGTTACGTAATGATATAGGTGCTTATATTCTTCTACATATTTTTGTTTTTTGATTTTTACTGAACCTGGTTTGCATATTCTAGATAAATCGTTTCTCTCAAGATCAACAATCATATTATGTTCTTTGGTTTCTTTTATGTTATTTCTGAAAAATTTGAGAGCTTTAGATTTTGTTGTATATTTATTTTTTTTCAAGGTTCCGGCTATTGGTTTAGTATTAATAATATTGCCAACCCTATTGATTAAAGTCTCAGGCGAACAGCTAACTATTGAATAATCTTTATCTCTAATCATAAATGACTCAGGTGAAGAGTTAATCTTCATTAGTTTCCAAAAGAAATTTACCGAATTAATTGTAGATTTATTTTTGTACTTTGTGCATATTTTAATTTGGTACGTTTCACCCTCTCTAATTTTTCTTGAAAATGTATCAAATATTTTTTGATATTTGCTAAAATCTAAATTGAGCTTAAAGGGGCTTAGAATTTTGGTTTTTTGAAAGACTTTATTGAATTGAGCTCTCTTTATATTTGAATGAATGGTAATTTTTTTTCTTATTTTGATTAAAGTTTCAGGCTTATAAAAAATACCTTTGTAAAAGTTTATTTTTTTTTGGTTTTTTATTTCTATATTTAAAAAACTGCATAAAATTTCATAACCAAAAAATCCAACAAAAAGATCAGTCTCGTTACTATATTTTCTTGATGAAAATGAACTTAAAAATTTTTCAATATTGTTGTTGTTAAGTTTTATCTTTTTTGAAAAATCAGTATAAATATTATATCCCCCATCAACTTTATAGATAATAAGGGGCTTATTAGACTGATAAAGTTTTTCTAAATATTTATTATACTGAAATTTATGCTGGCTGAACTCTTTCAATTGTTTTCTCTATAATAGGTAAGTGTATCACACCTGCAAAAATTGATAATGCGATAGATGCGTACCAGGCATAGTCAAAATTACCATGCATCTCATAAAAAACTCCCCCTAGATATGCTCCAAGGAAAGATCCAACTTGATGACTAACAAAAACTATACCATATAAAAGGCCTAGATGTTTTGTTCCAAATATATGCCCAACTATTCCATTTGTTGGAGGTACTGTAGAAAGCCATAGAAGGCCAAACGTAACTCCAAAGACAACACAATTAAATACGCTTGGTGGTAAAAATATAAAATAAATTAATGATACACCTCTTAAAAAATAGATCGCACTTAGTACTTTTTTTTTACTATACCTAGTGGCTAAAAATCCTGCCCCAATTGTTCCTATCATATTAAAAACACCTACTAATGCTAAAATCATTGCGGCCGTCCAATCAGGTAAACCTCTATCCATCATATAAGTTGGGATATGTGTTGCAACTAAAGCGATGTGCCAACCACAAACAAAAAATCCAAGAGTTAAAAAAATAAAGCTTTTATTTCCAAAAGCTTCTTTAAGAGCTTCTGATGCCGTTTGATTATTATCTAGATTACTACTACCTACTGGAACTTTGGGTGTATTGACAAATAAAGCAACAATTAATCCCATGCCTAAAAGAAAGCAAAAGTACAAGATGGTAATTTCCCAACCCATTTCAATTAGAGAATATCTAACCAATAAAGGTGAAACAAAAAAACCAAAAGATCCTGCACAAGTAACAATGCCTGTAGCAATTGTTCTATTGGAAGCTGGAAAATGTTTCGCTACAACAGATACAGGAATACTGATAGCGGTGCCACCTAGTCCAATACCTATTAACACTCCAATTGTAAGTGTAAAATAGTGCCCCGTGTTAAGACCTGAGTAAAAAAGTAATAACCCCGCTAAAAAAAATAAAAAACCAACAAAAATAGCTGTTGCTCCTCCATATTTATCAGTGATGAAACCAAAAACTGGGCTAAAAATCCCCCACATTAAAAGCTGCAATCCGATTACAAAACCAAAATGTGAAATAGAAATATTTAGATCTGCATTGAAATCAAAAAAAAAAAGACCAAATGTTTGCCTAATACCCATTGCAAAAATAACTGTTAATGAAGCTGCTACAAGTGTGATTAGGGCTTTTTTACTAGTAAAAAATTTTTCTGCGCTCATTTAACGAGCATAAGGCTTTTTCTGATATCTGCAATTAAATCTTTTGGGTCTTCTAGTCCTATATGTAATCTTACTAAGTGTTCGTTTTTGTTTAAATTAAGGAATTTTCTATCTCCCATCTCAATATCACTTTGCAGCAATGCTAAACTTTCAAAGCCTCCCCAACTATATCCATGACCAAACAATTTTAACGAATTTACAAACTTTAAAACTGATTTTCTACTTTTTGATTTTATGATTAAACCCATAAGACCTGAAGACCCTGAATAATATTTTTTCCACATTTTAAAATTAAATGAACTCTTTTTATAAGGGTATAAAAGTTTTATTTTTTTATTTTTTGAGAGAAACTCACAAACTTTTTTAGCATTGGACTCATGTTTATCTAATCTTATATCCAAAGTTCTCAAACCTCTTGTAATTAAGTAAGCATCGTCTGGTCCAAGTCTCAATCCTAAAATTTCATCTGCTTTTTTTACATGTTTATAAACTTTTTTATTAACTGCTAAGCTACCACCCATTACATCAGAATGGCCTGAATAATATTTTGTTGCAGATACAATAGACATGTCGAATCCTAATTTGATAGGTTTAAAAAAGTAAGGAGTGGCCCATGTGTTATCAATTGCTGTGAATATATTATTTTTTTTTGCAATAGAAATAATCTTAGAAAGATCCTGAAACTCAAAGGTGTTACTGCCTGGGCACTCAACATAAATTAATTTTGTTTTATTTGTTACACTTTTTTCTAGTGACTTTAAGTCATGTGGGTTATAAAATTTTGTTTTGATACCAAACTCTTTAAGATAGTTTTCGCTTAAATTTCTGGTTGGGTTGTATAATGGATCTGAGATTAATATCTCATCCCCTGGTCTAGTCACGCTGAAGATAGAAAGAAAAACAGAACCAAACCCAGTTGGTGTTAAGAATACGTTATAAGACTCTTCTAGTTTTGTGAGTATTTTTTGTAATATGAAAGTTGTTGATGTGCCTTTTCTGCCATAGTCATGGTGTCCTCCTAATGGTTTCTTTAAAGCCATTCTTTGAGTTCTTCTTAAATCTTGCATAGATTTAAAAATTATAGTAGATGCCCTCACAACTGGTGGATTTACTGATTGGTTATGAAAATCTTTAGCAGTATGCTTTAAAAAAGTTTTAAAGGAATAGTCCATAAAAAATTTGATATGTAGTTAGGACAATGCTATATCCACCAAATAAGTCAATAAAATAGTAAAACTAAGGAGATTATGGGATACCCAAAAAAGCACAGAGGCCGAAGAAAAATGGGCTCAAAAAAGAGAAGAGCTAGAAAAAAAAATAAAAAGAAATAGAAATATTTAATCTTTAATCCAACCACCACCTAAAACTTTATGACCAAATTGGTCTTTCTTGTAAAATACACAAGCTTGACCAGGTGAAATACCATATTCAGGATTTAATAAATCAACATTTGCAAAATTTTCATTTTGAATATGTATTTTTGCATCTAAAAGTTTTCCAGTCGATCTAACTTTTACTAAAATATTCTCACTAAACTCTTCTCTTTCAACTAATAAATTTAAATCTCTTAAATTAATACTTGTTTTTGATAATTGTTCTTTCGGACCAATAAATATTTCATTTTTATTAGCATCAATTTTTATTACATAAAGTGGTTCTTCGTTTGAAACCTTAATACCTTTTCTTTGCCCAATAGTAAAATTAACTATTCCATCGTGTACTCCAACCACTTTACCATCCAAATTTTTTATATTTCCTTTTTTGTATGACTCTGGCTTAAACTTTTTAATTACCGATGCATAATCGCCATTTGGAACAAAACAAATATCTTGACTATCTGGTTTATCAGCAACATTTAAATTCAAATTTTTTGCAATTTCCCTCGTTTTGTCTTTAAGAAGTCCACCTAGTGGAAATCTAATATAATTTAATTGCTCTCTTGTGGTATTAAATAAAAAATAACTTTGATCTCGATTCTCATCAATAGCTCTATACATATTAGTTAAATTATTCTCTGTTAAACTTTTTACATAATGACCTGTGATTAGCGCATCAGCATTTAAATCTTTTGAAAATTCAAACAAATCTTTGAATTTAACTGTCTGATTACATTGCACACATGGTATTGGTGTTTCGCCCTTTAAATAACTTTCAACAAAGTTATCAATAACACCTTGTTTAAACTTATCTTGGTAATATAAAATCTTATGTTCAATATCTAATTTATGTGCAACTCTTTTTGCATCCATAATATCTTGACCAGAACAGCATTGTTTTGACGCAGCAACTTCTTTGCCATCGTTATATAGTTTCAAAGTAATTCCAATAACTTTATAGCCCTCTTGTTTCATCATTCCTGCCACTGTGGATGAGTCAACGCCCCCTGACATGGCAACTACAACAGTTGTTTCTGATGGTTTTTTATTAAATCCTAATGAGTTAGTTTGTAAATTCATTTGATGGTATTTATACTTATTTCTATTATAAGTTAAATTAAATGATTTTAGATTTTGAGCCAGGTGACAAAGTAATAAATCCAGCAAATAAGGGTTGGGGAATTGGTCAAGTCCAGTCAATAATTAATGACAAAGTAACTGTTAATTTTGAGAATGTTGGTAAAAAAGTAATAAACGCAAATAATATTGAACTTGAAAGAATTGATAATAATGGATGAGACTAAAACAAAAAACGTTGTCGAAAACTTAGTAGAAACTTTTCTAATGGCTGGTGAAGTTTCTATAAAACTTAGAGAAAAAGGTTTAAATAAAGAGATTAAATCTGATAATACACCAGTGAGTAATGGTGATCTGGAGGTAAATAAAATTATAACAAAAAAATTGCTAGAGTTGACACCAGATATACCAATTGTATCAGAGGAAACCTCACACAATAAATCTAAAAGTGATTTAAAAAATTTCTGGCTAGTTGATCCAATTGACGGAACGTACGACTATATAAATGATGGTGAGGAATTTACAATTAACGCTGGATTAATATTAGATGGTAAAGCAGCAGCTGGTTTAATTAATGTACCTGCAAAAAAAAGGATGTTTTATAGTTTTGCAAAAGATCAATCATATGAATTTAGATCAAACAAAACTATAAAGTTAGACTGTAAGAAAATTACTCCTAAAGACACAATAAAAGTAGTTTCTTATTCAAATAAACTAAAACCAGAAATTGAAAAAATTCATAAGGATTTAGGGGTTACAGAATATGTTCGAATGAAAAGCTCTCTTAAATTTTGTGTAATAGCTACAGGAGAATTTGATGGATACGTCGCAGAGCCAAGAGCTTGTGAGTGGGATATTGCTGCAGGTCACGCTATACTTCAGAATGCGGGTGGCGTTGTAACAGATTTTGAGGGAAATGAAATTACATATGGGAAAAAGGATTTTAAAAACCCAAGTCTTATTTTAAAAAGAAGTGAAAATTTATAATGAATGAACAATTAAGAATAATTTTAATTATAATTGTTTCAGTATCAATATTTGGTTTAATTATATTTGTAATGGTTAAAAACTATATAAGAAATAAAATTAAATATTATTTAGAAGAAAAAAATAAAAAAACTAAAGAAGATTAATTATTTTTAAATATTCATCTTTTTCTAGATCCATAACTCTTTTTGAAACTTCAAAATCGAAACCTGAGCGAGCCAAAACTCCTATATCCTTTTTATAAAATAAAGGCCTATTGTCTTCTTGTCTCGATGGTCCAATTCTTTTTTTTTTACATATTTTTATGGCTGAAAAAAAGTCTTGGTCTTCATTTTTATCTTTTATTTGCTCAATTGTATTTTTAATATACTTTTCACCTACACCTTTATTCATTAAGTAATTTCTTATTTTATTTATAGATGATCCTCTATGTATTAAACTTTTTGCTTTTGACTCAGAATAAAACTTATCGTTTATAAACTTAGATTTTTCTAAATCTTCAAGGACAATATCTATTAGATTAGAAACGTCGTTTTTTTTTATATAAGGATTTCTTGACGATAGATATTTTTTTAATAAATAAGTTCTCAATTGTTGTTTGGATGGTGCAAATTTCTCCACATAATTTAGTGCAAAATTCGTCATCTCATTAACGGTTACTTCTAATGTCTTTTTTTTATTTTTTATAGGAATCATTGTTTTATTTAATATAATATAAAAATAATATGATTGAACAAATAGGGACTTTTTTTACCATAGAGATGATTTATTTGTGGTTAAATTTAGGTGTAATACCATTCTGGTTAATTCTAATTGTTTTTCCACATTCAAAGATTTGTGGACTATTAGTTACCTCCGTGTTTCCTTTTTTTGTATTATCAGCTGTTTACGTATACCTAGGTTATTATTTCTACATTTCAGGATATGATTTTGATTATAATTTTACATTGTACCTTGGTTTATATGATTTAAGAAATCTTTTTGAAGCTGAAGCTTTTTTAATTATGTTTTGGACACACTTTTTATCAATAAACTTGTTTTGTGGAGCTTGGATAATGAAAGATAGTCAAAAATTATTAATGTCTAAATATTTAGTCTTCGTTCCATTAATAATAACTTATTTTATTGGTCCGCTAGGTTTAGTGATTTATTGGATAATAAGAATGTTCTATGCTAAGAGAATTAACTTATTGGATTAAATACTAAACTATTTTACTATTTTAAATCCTGAACTTTGCATTGCTCCAAAGCCACCATCTACATGGCAGATATTTGTAAAACCCATATTCTGTAATGTCTTAGTTGCTAAAGCAGACCTAAGTCCACCTGCACAAAATAAGACTATTTCTTTATTCATGTCTATTTTACCATCTTTAAAATATTGGCTATTAGGATCCATCCAAAATTCCAACATTCCTCGTGGTATATGAGAAGATTTTTCAATCCTACCTGACCTTTCTAGCTCTCTAACATCTCTGATATCAATTAGATTACATTTATTATTATTTAATTTATCTAAAGCTTTCTCAGGTGTTATGGTCTTAATATCTTTGAGAGCCTCTGATACTAAAGTTGATGCAGATTTAATATTCATATAAAATATACTTATATTGTGAAACAATTAAAAATAAAGAAAAAAAATTCATTTCTAAAAAAGTTATTAATTAAAATTAATAGAATTTTTGGTTTTGAAATTGTTGATCAAAGTAATTATTCATTGGCGTCTCTAGATAGATATGGTCATCAAAATTTATCTAAAATTGGAGAGAGATCAATAACTTTACCATTGGGAGAGTATAAAATTAATAGAAAAGTAAAATCATTACATATAATTTTGAGAAGTTGTGCATCTGTTACAATGTTAAGTCAATCAAAAGACCGTATTTTTGCGCAGAAAAAACACGAATATTCAATCAGGACTTTAAATTCAATTGTAAAGTCATTAAATCATTCAAAACAGCTGTTTAATAAAATTAGTTTAAAATTAACTATAATAGACCATAATTCTGATTTAGAGGTAATTAAAAACTACAAAAAAATTCTTGATAATCAATTTTTTAATTTTGAAATCAAACAATTAGAATTTAAAAAATACAAATCAATCATTAAGAATATTAATGAAAATAAGGAAAGTGTTTCAGAAAATCAGAAGTCTAATATGTCAAATATAAGTCAATCATTAGATATTGCTTTTGATTCTGATGATCTTATATATTTCGTGGAAGACGATTATTTACATAAATTAAATAGTATTGAAGAAATGATTTATACTTATGAAAAATTTTCAAGTCTGCTTAATAATGAGTTATTTATTTGTCCAACTGACTATCCGTACTTGTATACTAATCCAACTCAAACTAATGTTCTAATTGGAAATAATTCTCATTGGAGACGGATTGATCAAACTTTATGTACGTTTTTAACAAGTAAAAAGATGATACAAAAATACTTTGACCTTTTAAAATCCATGTCTACCTTTGAACATCTACCTTTTGAAAAACCATTGCATGAAATTTATAAAAAAGAGTTTTGTTTTAGTCCAATACCATCTTTAGCTATACATTACACTAACATAAATTCAGTTTATGGTGTATCACCTAATGAGAATTTAAATAAATTATGGAACGAAAATGAGTTTGTTAAATAAAAAAGCCCCGAATTTTAATCTAAAATCAACATCTGGGAAAAATATTGAATTAAGTAAATTAAAAACAAAATTTATTATTATTTATTTTTATCCTAAAGATAATACTAGCGGATGTACAATTGAAACAAATGATTTTAATAAACTTTTAAGTAAATTTGAGAAACTTGGATGCACAATTTTTGGAATATCAAAAGATAGTTTAGAAAGTCATGAAAAATGGAGTAAAAAACTTAACTTGAAATTCGAACTATTAGCAGACGAGGATAAAACTTCTTTAAAAGCTTACAAAGCTTGGGCCAAAAAGAAATTTATGGGTCGAGAATTTATGGGTACAGTAAGAAGCACTTTTATTATTGAGAAAAATAAAATTATTAAGGAATGGCGAAACGTTAAGGCAGCGGGTCATGCTGCAGAAGTTTTAGATTTCATAAAAAATTACTAAAAAAAAGGCCCCAGTTAAGGGGCCTTTTATCAACTATAGAGAGAGAGATAGTTATTCTTTAGTCTCTTATTGCGTATGCGATTACTCCTGACTCTGTAACATCTGTACCAAGTCTTTCTGCTTCTTTACTCAATCTTATACCCATTGTACTCTTCATAATTCCCCATACTATTAGAGATACTACGAATACAAATGCATTGATTGAAATTACTCCTAGAAGCTGCGCTCCGAATGATGCATCACCGTTAGTTAGTGGAACTGCTAAAGTTCCCCAAATTCCAGCGAACAAGTGAGCAGGTACTGCACCTACTACATCATCGATTTTTAGTGAGAATAATAATTTAGTTCCGAAGACAACTATTATTCCACCGATCGCACCTATGAGAATTGCTGCTAGTGGTGAAGGCATTAATGGTTCAGCTGTAATTGCAACAAGACCACCAATTGCTCCGTTAAGCATTTGAATAACATCAGTTTTACCCGACATTAATCTTGTTATTGCACCAGCTGCTAATACACCACCACAGGCTGCTAAGTTTGTATTAATGAAAATATTTGAAACTGCTACTGCATCATCAAATGTTCCCATTGCTAATTGTGATCCACCATTAAATCCGAACCAACCTAGCCATAAAATAAATACACCAACTGTAACTAATGGTACAGATGACGCCGCAAATGGCTTCATAGGTTTAGCTGTTCCAGATTTATCAAATCTACCAGTTCTAGCTCCTAAAAGAATTGCTCCAGCTAATGCTGCTGCACCTCCAGTTGAGTGAACAAGTGTAGAGCCAGCAAAGTCAGAGAAACCAGCAGCTGCTAACCAGCCACCTCCCCACTGCCAACCCATAACGATTGGATAGATAATTCCTGATAGAATAGCCGCAAATAAAAAGAACGGCCATAATTTAATTCTTTCAGCTAATGTTCCAGATACAATTGAAACTGTCGTTGCACAGAAAACCATTTGGAAATACCAATCAGATCCATCTGCATATCCAGTATCCACTGAACTTGCATCAGACCATGGAGTAAAGCTTCCAATGTATCCACCTTCTGGAATTCCGTATGCTAGGTTATATCCAACCATCCAGAACATAATTCCAGCTATTGAAAATAATCCGATATTTTTGGCACATATTACTGATACACTTTTTGATGTTACCATCCCTGATTCGAGCATGGCAAAACCTGCTGCCATAAACATTACTAAGAAACCACAAACCAAGAAAAGAAATGTATTGAATATGAAACCAACTTCAGCTGAAACTGTAGTTTCAGCATAACCTGCACTAGTCATATTTAGTAAGAAAAATAAACTTACTAATGGACCAGCCAGTTTTTTTAAAAGTTTAACCATTTCACCTCCGTTTAATTAAAGAGGTTGTTATAGATTTAATTAAACTAAAAACTATTGATTGTTATTTAAAAGAGATATGCAGTATTTGCATGTAGTACACCGTATGCTTGCATAAAAAAACAGCCTTTATTAAATTCTAATTTTTAATAAAGGCTGTTTTAAAAAGTTTATTTATTGAAAACTTCTTTAAGCGCTTTTGCAGGTAAAAACTTTACCTTTTGAGAAGCAGCGATTTGGATTTGTTCTCCAGTTCTTGGATTTCGACCAATTCGGGCTTTTCTTTTAGCCACTTTATACGTTCCAAAACCAGCAATTTTAACATTATCGTCGCCTTTTAAAGCGTCCAAAATAGTGTTGGTAATCGTATCAAATGTACGCTCAGCATCAGCTTTACTTTGATTTAATGACCCTGCTAATTTTGCTATAAGTTGTTTTTTGTTCATTTTAGCTCCGGTTTTAAAGGTTATATTTATATACTTAACAAAATCGTTGATAATTCAAGCTTTTTTTTTGTGTCTCTAATTAAATTTACCACAACATATAGTTGTAAATAAGTATTGATTTATATAGCTTTTTTAAGGTTCTAAAATCCCTTTAAAATAAGCCTAAATCTTTAAGGTCATTGAATGTTGCAAAAAACATTAAAGTTAACAATAAAAACATTCCGATTCGAAAAAAACCTTCCTGTGTTTTTTGACTTAATGGCTTTCCTAAAACCTTTTCAAATGCATAAAACATTAAATGACCACCATCTAAAAGAGGAATTGGAAATAGGTTAATTAAGCCTAAACTTATTGATATATAGGCCATCATACTAATAAATGGCAATATTCCAAATTCAGCCACTTGTCCTGAAATTTTTGCTATTCTAATTGGGCCACCTAATTGGGAGCTATCTCCCGATCCAGTAAGCATTGACCCCATATATTTAAGAGATGAGGTAGTTACAAAATATACTTCTTTAACAGACTCTATTAATGCATTTGCTGGCCCTAATCGTTTATGATTTATTTCATTGTTATATGGACTTAGTTTAATACCAACTATTCTTTTATTAATTTTATTTCCTAAATTATCAACGCCTGCAACAATTTTTGGTTTAACCTTTAATAATACCTCTTGATCATATCTAGAAATTTTGAAATCAACTATCTCAGATGTTGACATTAAAATCAGTTTAGAAACGTCAAGAATACTTTCAACTTTATTGTTATCTATTTCAAGTATCACATCATTTTTTTGCATTCCAGCTACTTCTGCTGGACTATCTTTTTGAACTTCGTCAATAACTGCTGGCGTAAAGTCTTTTCCAGCAAACATGTATATGAATAAAAAAATAAATATTGCTAAAACGAAATTTGCTATTGGCCCACCCGCTACAATTAAAGACCTTTGATACAAAGGTTTTGTTACAAAGAGTTTTTCCTGGTCCTCTTTGTTATATTTTTTTAACAATTCTTCTTGATCAGCTTGAGAAAATACATTTCTGTCACCAAAAAATTTGACATAACCTCCAAGAGGTATCCAGCAAATTTTCCATCTAGTCCCCGATTTATCATTCCAACCAATCAATTCTCTGCCAAAACCTATTGAAAAGTCAGTTACACCAACTCCATATCTTTTTGCAAAATAATAATGACCATATTCATGTATGAAAACAACTACCAAAATCAGTACAATAAATGGCAATATAAAAGAGAGCATTATAGTTATTTATATAAATTATATTGGTTTCCTACAAGTTTCAAAATGTCCAGTTTATGTCAATTATAAGCATTCTAAAGTCCTAAATAAATGATTTATTGTAATTGGCATTAGAACATATAAGCATTTTTTATATATCTTTAAAAGAATCAAGTATGAAAAACTTTAATGAATTAGACATAGAAAACAAACTAAAGAGTTCAATTAAGTATTCAAATTTTATCACACCCACACCAATTCAATCTCAAGCAATACCGATTGCACTTGAGGGAAAAGATGTTCTTGGAACCGCACAAACTGGTACTGGCAAAACCTTAGCTTTTACAATTCCACTTATAAATAAATTGATCATCAATAAAAATGCAATGGCTTTAATCATATGCCCAACGAGAGAATTAGCTAGTCAGGTAATGGGTACGATATCTAAACTTACTTTAGGAGATATAAGAATTGGCAATGCTCTTTTGATTGGTGGAGAAAGTATGCAAAAACAACTAAGACAGTTAAATAAAAGAGCTCGAATAATTGTTGGAACACCAGGGAGAATTAACGATCATATAAAAAGAAAAAGCTTAAATTTATCAAGAGTTAATTACTTAGTTTTAGATGAAACTGATAGAATGCTTGATATGGGGTTTACGCCTCAAATTGAAATAATTTTAAAATTTATCCCAAAGGAACATCAAACATTATTATTTTCAGCCACTTTGCCGAATAATATATTAAAAATTTCTGAAAAATATTTGAGAAAACCAGAAAGAATTTCAGTTGGATCAGTTTCAACTCCAATAGAAAAAATTAAACAAGAAACCTTTCAAATAACTCCAGATAAAAAATATCATGAATTAATCAATCAATTAGTTGAGAGACAAGGTTCAATATTAGTTTTTGTTAAAACAAAACATGGTGCAGATAAAATTGTAAAAAGATTAAAATATGATGCTCATTCAGCAGAGGCAATTCATGGAAATCTAAGACAAAGTAAAAGAGACAGAGTTATTAGAGGATTCAGATCTGGTAAAAATAGAATTTTAGTTGCAACTGATGTTGCTGCTAGAGGATTGGATATTCCATTAATTCAACATGTAATAAATTATGATCTGCCACAAGTACCTGAGGATTATATTCATAGAGTTGGTAGAACAGGTAGAGCAGGTAAAGAAGGATCGGCACTTACCTTCTTAACAAATAATGATCGTAGTATGTGGAGAGAAATTCAGAAATTAATAAATCCAAATTTTAAATTAGAAGAAAGTTTTAATAGAAAATCTAACAAAAAAAATAAAAAATTTAAAAAAAGAGGTAAATCATTCAAAGATAGCGGAAATAGAAACGATAGGCGGGATAACAAAAGAAAATTTAAGTTTAAAAGTAATAAATTTAAAAAGTCTAATTCAGATAAGCCAAACAACAGTGGTAGTGAATTTGATAAAAAAAAGAATTTTAAGTTTAAAAATAAAAAATTTAAAAAATTTCATACTGATAACTTAAAAGAGCAAAGTGATAATCCTGATAGTAGAAAAAAATTTAAATTTAAGAAAAAATTTAAGAATAGAAAAAGACCAAGAAACTTCTCCTTTAAAAAATTTAAAAAAAATTAAATTACCTCAATTTCCACGTAACCATAGGTAAGAGTGTTGCAACAATAAATGAGCAAAACAACAAAGATTGTGAGACAAATATTGGAAAAAAATCAGCAGGTAATATTATTCCTACAAGTATTGATTTTGAGAAATCGGGACTAGGAAATAATAGAATACCACCAATTAAACCAACTATTATTGAAACATATGCATTTTTTTCATTAAATGATTTTGAATAAAAACCATAAAATACACTTAATACTGCTGCACAACAAAATAAATCAGCTAACAAAAATAGATATAAAATACTTAATCCTTTTGATGCAACAAAAAATGAAATCAAGGATAAAAATATTATAATTTGTTTAGATAATTTTAAATAATTACCTTTAAATTTTATAACTTTATTTCCATCAACAATAATCAAACTAGATATAGCATTTACCAGTGTATCTATACTGCTCACTGTCAGTGAAATTGCTAAAATAGTTATTATTATTGATAAAAAGATGGCTTGGTCTTTTATTAATAAAGAAAAGAATGCAAGGTCAGGAACTACGCTTGGATTTTGGGAGGTTGCAACTAAACCTGAAAAGCCCATCATGAATACTATTGGTATAATAATTATAAAAGAAACTATTAAGCTATTTTTTAAAACTTTATTATTTTTAGCAGCATAAACTCTTTGCCAGTTACCTTGATGAAAAAGATTAGTTGCTGCAACAGCTATAAAAAAAGTTAGTCCTGCTGTAAAGTTGGGCAAATAACCTGAGCTTAACAAATAGGGTTTGTTCTGTTTTACAAACTCAAAACTAAAATCGTTAGAATTAAAAGAAATTAAATAAGAAAATGCAATTATTAAGAGCAAACCAAAAACTATAAATTGAATATTATCTGTAAATATTGAAGCTCTAAGACCACCATACAAAGTGTAGACGAGTGAGCTGACAATTACAATAATTGCAGTGATCCATAGATCAGTTCCTGAAATGTAATTAATTAAAATTGAAACGGCGGTAACTTCTGCTATTAAAAAAATAGTCATATAGAAAATAGATAAAAACAAAATTAACTTAAATAATTGTGAGCCAAATCTAGATCTAATCACCTCAATTAATGATTTTCCTGTTGGATATTTATCTCTAAATTTTTTTCCTAAATAAATTAATGCAAAAAGAGGAAACGCTGTCCCTAAAGAATATCCAATAACAGCCCCTACTCCTCCCCAGGTTGCTGCTGATGCCGGACCGAATAAAATCCATGCACCTAAAGCAGATGCAACTAAACTAGTTGTTAGTGAAAGAGTCCCGACAGATCTACTTGCAACTAAATAATTGTTTAACCCTTGATATTTTTTTGAATATACAAGGCCAACTATTACAAAAATGATACTAATAATTAAGGTTAATAAAATTGCAGATGATTGATTTAAGATGTTTATTTGATCCATTTTTCCCTTTCTGAATTACCGGACAGGTTCCTTGGGTATTTCTCAGCCATATGGCACCCCAAAATAATTTTTATATTAAATGATATATAAGTAAAGAGAGATGTTAAGCAACTATATGAATTATACATAGCTATTATTCAATATTAGCGCTCCTAAACCATGACTGATGCTGTACTAGTTAATCTCTCTCTCTTATTATAAGTTAATTATAATACTAGGCTTCGTAGATCGAAGCCTAGAGAAAAAATTTTTGTTGAATTTCAGCCTTAATTGAAAACACATGTGTCATTATAAATTATTTTCTTTAGTCGTCTAAATGTGTAATTTTAATTTCAATGAAAAAATTTTTTATTTTAATTTTCTGTTTTTTCGCATTTGCTGCAAATTCAATGGAAAAGAAAACAACATTTGATAAAGATTTGTTTAACAAAGCCCAATCTGAGGGCAAAATTATAGTTATCAGTTCTTGGATCGAATATTGTGGATCTTGTGCAAATCAAATGAAAGTTTTGCAAAAAGCAAAAAAAGAGGGTGAATTATTAGATATTAAATTCGATAACATCGAATATTTTGCATTTGATGTAACAAACAGAGATATAGCAAATTCGTTTGATGTGCTTTATCAAACTACTCTATTAATTTTCAAGGGTGATACAGAAGTTTACAGAAGTATTGGTGAAGTTACTGAAGATTTAATTTATCAAGCTTTAAAAGCTTCTATTTAAAACCAAAATCTAAAAAATATTTAATCTTATTCATTTCTGACAAGTGGATAAACTTTTGGACTTAGATACTTAAGGTTTGTAAAAACTATCAATATCATTGTTACCAATCCAACTGTAATTGTTACATTTAAGAATATATCAAATTCAAATAGCCATTTAAGTTGAAAAATATTTTGAATAATAAATTTTGATGAAATTATAGAAAAAATTGTAGAAAAAAGAATTATAGAAAAAAATGTAATTATAAATTCAATTAAAGATGAGTAAATTATTTCTTTTTTTGAAAATCCCAAAATCTTAAAAACTAAATTTTGGAAAGTTTTTATTTTTCCTTGCACTATAATTGCACTCGATATTACAACCAATCCTATTATCACAGTAACAGTTGAAATTATAATGACCGCTATAAATACTTTATTAAGAACATCGGTAACTTTTTTTAAGTAATCAGAAATTTTTACAATAGAAACGCTGGGAAATTCATCTAGAAAGTTAATATCATCGAATTTATGAATATTATTAAACTTCACTGTCGAAAGGTACTCATGTGGAATTTTATTTGCAAATTGAGGGTTTAGTAACATTGCAAAATTAATGCTAAGATCTCTATAATCAACTAATCTAAAATTCACTACCTCACCATCTATTTCTCTCCCATAAATGTTAAGAGTGAATATATCTCCAATTTTAACTCCAAAATCTTGTGCCACTTTGCTATCCAAAGAAATTTGTAATTTGTCTGGGCTTGATAAATCCCACCAGTTACCTTGTGTTAAAGGATTATCTTTCGGTATCTCATCTGACCAAGATATTCTTCTATCATTCATTATAACCCAATAACTATCATTAGTATTTTTGATGTAAGAATTAGGATCTATCCCATTAATTTTTACAAGACCTGCAGAAACCATAGGAACTACCTCTAATTTTGACTTATTATCAGAATTAAATATCGTTTTTTCGAATTTTTCTCGTTGATCATTTTGAATTCCTAAGAAAAAATAATCTGGCGCAATTTCTGGAATAGATTTGGAAATTTCTCTTTTAAAATTTGAGCCTACAAATGCCAGTGTTAACAAAAGTGTCATTCCAAGACCTAAAGACATTATTGTAATGGGTGTGATACTTTTTGATTGAGTTATATTTTTGACTGCTATTTTTACTGAAATTTTAGAATTTTTATATTTTTTTAATAAATGAATAATTGTTACAGAAAGATAATAAAAAATTAATAAACAAATAAAAAATGATACGAAATATGCAACACTATAAAATGGTATTGAAGACCTAATTGCAAAAAGACTAATTAATATTAGCAATAATATTATACTAATTATTACTGATTTCAGTGAGTAATTAAATTGCAGACTTTGAAATACATTTCTAAATAAATTTGATGCTTTAACTTGATCTATGGAATTAACAGTTGGTATAGAAAAAATTATCATTACCAACATTCCAACCAAAAAAACTATAATTAAATTTAGAATAGAAAAACTTGCTTCTATATTTAAACCCAAACCATCTGAAATATATTTATCGACTATTGGGATTAAAATAAAACTTAACCCATATGAAAATACGGTGATTAAGACTAGTAAGATAGCTAATTGTAAATAATATATTGTTTTTATATTTCCAGAAAATACACCTATTGCTTTTTGAACTGCAATTGATGAATTTTTTTGATTTATAAACGATAAAAGAGTATTCGCTATACCAATACCAGCAATTAACATAGCACTTATTGATACAAGTGATAAAAATTGTGAAAAATTATCAACAATCCGTCTAATGCCTCCTGCTGAGTTTTCGGGGTATCTTAATCTAACTCTATTTTGATCTTTAAATAAGCTCTCTATTTTTTTAATACCCTCTTTACTGTTAACAGATTTGTTAAATTTAACTTTATATTCATAATTTAAAAAACTACCGAGGGTATTTAAATCTAGTTTATCTAAGGTTTTTTTTCCTGTTAAGGCAAAATCTCCAAATACAAATGCGCCGCCAATATCCGGTAAAACTTTAACTATGCCAATAACTTTAAACTCTTTGTCTTGAACTTTTACAATGTCATTTATTTTTAAGTTTAAATTTTTAAAAATATTTTCATTTACTAATATTGAACTTTCTATCTGATTTAATTTTTCTAAGGCATTATTGGGTTCATAGAGTGCATCTCCATACAGTGGATAAAATTGATCAACTGATTTTACTCTGGTAAATGAAGTTTTATTGATTTTTTTATTAACAGTTGAAATCATTGTACTAAATTCAACCATTTGAGAAACTGTAGCAAATTTAGTAATTTTATCTATTTTAGTTTGATCACCTTCTCTATTGTTGTAGTCAATTTCTATATCACCCCCTAATAATAATTTTGCATTTTCATTAAGTTCATTTTCTAGACTATCTTCAATTGTCATTATAGAACTTAAAATAAAGAGACTTATAAAAAGAGTAATAATTATACTTGAGATCTTATTATAACTTCTTGTTAAATCTCTAAGAGCATATTTAAAATAAAGACCAAAATTTTGATTTTTATTCAATTTTACCATCCTTTATTTTAATAATTCTCTTAGAAAGATTTGCTAATTTATTATCGTGCGTCACCATAATTAAACTTGCATTTTCTTCTTTAACATAATCAAAAAGAATGTTTGAGATTAGCTCAGAATTTTCACTATCTAAATTTCCAGTAGGTTCATCTGCTAAAATTAATTCAGGCTTCATAACAATTGAACGAGCAATTGCTACTCTTTGCTGTTCTCCTCCAGATAATTGACTGGGTAAATTATTTAGTCTCTTTCCAAGACCAAACTTATCTAGGATTTCTTTTGCTTTATTAATTGGATCTTTAATTTTATTAATTTCTAATGCTAAACTCACATTTTCTATAGCTGTATAATTGGGTATTAAATAAAATGATTGAAAAACAATGCCAATATCCTTTCGTCTTATCTCTGAAATCTCATCTTCTTTTAAACTCGAAATCTCAAAGTCTTTAAATTCAATTTTTCCTGATGATGCTTTTTCCAAACCACCTATCAGCATTATTAAGCTTGTCTTTCCTGACCCGCTTTCTCCTACTACAGATATTGTTTCCTTATAATCAACTTCAAAGCTTACATCTTGTAAAACATTTATAAGATTGTTATCAGTATTATAGTTTAAGTTCACATCTGTTAATTTAAGAAGTTTAGTCATGTTTAAAAAATGTATTATTAAAATAATTATATTATGTCTAGTTGCATTTGAGGTAAATGCTGAGAATAAAGTTGTGTTATTCGGAGATAGTTTGATGGCTGGATATGGACTTAATAAAGAAGATCATTTGTCTACAGTGCTTCAAAAAAATTTATCTAATAATGGATTAGATGTCAGAATTATAAATGCAAGTGTCTCAGGTGATACAACTGCAGGAGGTTTAAATAGAATAAATTGGACTCTATCTGAAAAGAACATTGATATTTTGGTTTTGGGTTTAGGCGCAAACGATATGTTAAGAGGTATAAAGCCAAACGAGACAAAAGAAAATTTAGAGAAAATAATTAAAATTATAATTAACAAAAATATTAAAATTATATTAGCAGGTATGGTTGCCCCTGAAAGTCATGGTAAAGAATACAGGGATAAATTTAATATAATTTATTCTAACCTCTCTGATAAATATAGCTTAACTTTTTTACCTTTTCTTCTGGAAGGTGTTGCCTTGAAGCCAGAGCTAAATCTAGAGGATGGAATGCATCCAAATCCTAAAGGGGTTCAAATTATTAGTAAAAATATTGAAAAAAAGATAACTAGTTTGATTAATTAATTTAAAGCCTCACCAGCGCTTAAATAATTATATCCAAAAACATCTGCAACTGCTTTATACGTTACTTCACCCTTATGGATATTTAAGCCAGCTAAGAAATTTGGATCATCTTTTAAAGCTTTGTAATAACCATCGCTAGCTAATTTGTTTAAAAAAGGAAGCGTAGCATTATTTAATGCGATGGTTGATGTTCTAGGGACACCACCTGGCATATTAGCTACACAATAATGAACAATATCATCAACTATATAAGTTGGTTCAGCATGAGTTGTGGGTTTACTTGTCTCTACACATCCACCTTGATCAATTGCAACATCAACTATTACTGATCCTCGCTTCATATTCTTAATCATATTTTTAGTAACTAATTTTGGAGCTTCTGCTCCTGGAATTAAAACTCCTCCAACTAACAAATCACATTCCGAAATTAATTTTTCTAAATCAGTTTTATCACTTAGCTGAGGAATAATTTTATCACCAAACATTTCTGATAATTGTTTTAGTCTTGCCTCTGACTTATCTACAACGTGAACTTTTGCTCTCATTCCAGTTGCAATAATTGCAGCATTTTCTCCAACAACTCCTCCACCAAGAATTACCACTTTCGCGGGCTCTCCGCCTGGAGCGCCTCCTAATAGAATACCTCTGCCCTTTTGATTTTTTTCTAAACAATGTGCGCCTGCTTGAACAGACATTCTTCCAGCAACAGCACTCATAGGTGCTAATAATGGTAGTCTGCCATTATTATCAGTTACTGTCTCATAAGCGATACAAACAGCTTTAGAGTCTACTAAACCTTTTGTTAATTCTTTGGCAGCAGCTAAATGCAGATAAGTAAAAACAATTTGATTTTCTCTTAACATTTTTACCTCATTTGAAAGAGGTTCTTTAACTTTTACAATTATCTCTGCATCATTAAAAATATCTTCTGCCTTATCAATTATTTTAGCTCCTGCAGATTTATATTGATTGTTATCAAAGCCAGCTTCAAAACCACCGTCATTTTCAACTAAAACTTCATGACCATTTGAGGTAAGTGTTTTTACACTATCAGGCGTTAAACCAATTCTATTTTCTTGAGGTTTTATCTCTTTAGGAACACCTATTTTCATATAAGTGAATTAATTTTTTTTACTTTTAGAATAATTCGTAATTCCAGTTCTTAATTTATCAATTATTTCATCTATATGTTTTTTCTCGCAAATAAACATTGGCGCAATAATTAAACAATCACCTGTTGCTTTGAAGTTAACACCTGCATCATAACAATGTTTAAAACATGTAAATCCAGCTGCTCCAGGTTTTTTATCCATTTTAATATCTATTCCACCCATCATTCCATATCCTCTAATGTTGTCTACAACATCAATATCCTTTAATGACATCAATCCTTCTTGGAAGTATGGAGCTAAATTTTTAGCTCTATTAAATATATCTTCTTTTTCAAATATATCTTGTACTGCTAATCCAGCTGCTACTGAGACAGGAATTCCAGAATATGTATAGCCATGAAATAATTCAACTGACCCATGAGGTGATGCATCCATTACTGCATCATAGATTTCTTCTTTACAAGCAACAGCACCTAAAGGACTTATTCCGTTTGTTGTTGCTTTTGCCATTGTAATAATATCTGGAGTAACACCATATTCTTGTGATGCAAACGGAGAACCTGTTCTTCCCCATCCAGTAATTACTTCATCAAAAATTAAAAGGATTCCGTGTTTGTCACAAATTTCTCTTAATCTTTGTAAATATCCTTTTGGCGGAACAAGGGTTCCTGTTGATCCAGCAATCGGTTCAACGATGCAAGCAGCAATATTTTCTGATCCAAAGTTTGCACAAATTCTCTCTAGATCATCTGCAATTTCTGCACCTGTTTCTGGTTGTCCTGAAACAAATTTATGTTCTGGTAAATGAGTATGTCTCATATGAACAACACCGGGCATTAAAACACTCGCAAATGTTTTAACATTATTGATCATACCACCAACTGATGTTGCTCCAATATTCATGCCGTGGTAAGCTCTTTCTCTACCAACAAATCTAAATCTCTGTCCTTCTCCTCGTGCTTTGTGATAAGCAACTGAAATTTTTATTGCTGTCTCAACAGCAGTAGATCCACAAATAGTATAAAAAATTCTATTTAAATTTCCTGGTGTGTGTTTTGAAATTCTTGTTGCTAATTCAAATGAACCACCAAATCCTTGTTGGAATGGTTGAGCATAATCAACTGTTCTTAGTTGTTTAGTTATTGCCTCAATAATTTCTTCTCTACCATGTCCTAATGGATTACAAAATAATCCTGAACTTGCATCGATTTGTGTTTTTCCATGGTGGTTTTTTAAATAAACACCTTTTGCTTCAACTATTAATCTTGGATTTGCCTTAAAGTCTCTATTTGAAGAGAATGGCATCCAATGCTCATTTAAAGAATTTGGTATTTGTGGCTTTTCTGAACTCATAAAAAATTTTTAAATTGTTATTATCACTCTCTCATAGACTAAAATAAAAAAATAGAAAATAATTTCTGTGCATTATTAGTATGTCATTACGTAATATTAAATACAACTAAAAGTTGAACCCATTTTAGACATCTTCAAATCACCTATGATTAATATGCTTACAAAATACATTTACTTATAATCAAAATTGAACTTAAATAAGGGTAATTAAATTTAATTAAGGAGATAAAATGAAGAAACTAATTAGCTTTATTTTAGGAAGTTTATTCGCTCTTAACTTGTCTATTTCAGCTGCAAATGCTGCTGCAAATGAAGTAAGAGTTGCTTACTTTCTAGAATGGCCAAGTCCAAATTTAGAGGACATGCAAAAAAAGAATTTTGCTAAAGCACTAGGAGTTCCAGTAAAATGGACTAACTTCACTAACGGTGGAGCTATGACTGATGCAATGCTAGCTGGGGATATTGATATTTCATATTCTCAAGGTTTAGTACCTTTTATTAATGCTGTAAAATCTAATGCACCTATCAAATTAGTTGATATTGCAATGGAATACGGAATGGGTGGAACAACTTGTGTTACATCAAATGCTTCTGGAATTACGAAAGCAAACGGTTCTGAATTAGAAGGCAAAAAAGTTGCTGTTCCACTTGGAACTATGGCTGAGTACGTCTTTGATGAAAGTATGAAAGTTGTTGGAGCTGACAGAAGTAAAATGGATATAATTCAAATGGATCCTGAAGAAGGTGCTGCTGCATTAGTAAGTGGTGATGTTGTAATGGCATGTTTATTTGGTGGAAATTCTATCAAAGCTGCAGTTGCAGTTGGTTCAAGACTTTTAACAGTTCAAGAAGCAAGAGATGCTGGTATCTTAGGAATAGATATTACATCTGTAACTGACAAATTCATGAAAGAAAATCCAGGCATGCTTAGAACTTTTATAGAAGTAACTCATGAAGCAAATGACAGATATAGAGCTGGTAAAAGCGATATGAATTCAATGTCTAAAGCTTCAGAAATGAAAGTTGCTGACATGAAAGAAACATTAGATGGATTTAAATTTCTTACTCCAGAAGAAACTAAACAATCGATGGAGAGCGGTAATCTTGATGGATTCCTAAAAGGTATGGGAACTCCGGGTGGTGCCGTTGATACTAGTTTTTTACCTTTATAATATTAAAGAGTAAAACAAATTTAATAGGCGCTAATTATTTAGCGCCTATTTTTTTTAACATAAGTTTTATATAAAGTTTCTATGAGTGACTTAGTTTCCAAAGATCTAAATATGATTTTTAAAACTCCCAAAGGAGAAACTGTTCACGCTTTAAAAGATGTAAATTTTACTCTAAAAAAGGGAGAACTTCTCACAGTTCTTGGACCTTCAGGATGTGGAAAAACCACTCTTTTAAATATTGCTGCAGGGTTTTTGAGACCCACCTCAGGCTCTATTGTTTTGGCTAGCAATGAAATTAATGGTCCAGGAGTTGAAAGAGGAATGGTTTTCCAACAAGGAGCATTATTTGAGTGGTTAACAGTTGCTGAAAATGTTGATTTTGGACTTAGGATGAAAAAAGAAGATCCAATAAAAACTGCTAGAAGAGTTGAAGAATGGCTAGAAATTGTTGGCTTAAAAGGGTTTGGTAATACCCCTACCTACCAATTATCAGGTGGAATGCAGCAAAGAGTGGCTCTTGCTAGATGTCTAATAAATGACCCTGATTTAATATTGATGGATGAGCCCTTAGGTGCGTTAGATGCATTAACAAGAGAAAAAATGCAATCTTTAGTTCTAAAAATTTGGAAAGAAACAGGAAAAACTATCATCTTAATTACTCACTCAGTTGAAGAAGCTCTATTACTTGGTGAAAGACTATATGTAATGGCACCAAGACCAGGAAGGATACATAAAGAATACAATCTACCTTTTGCAGAAATGGGTTTAAAAGAAGATTTAAGAGAAATTAAAAAAAATAAAGAATTTTCATCTAAGCGTGAAGAAATTTTATCCATGATTTGGAATATGGAAGAAGAAATTATGGGAAAAGAAAACTAAATGTTAACTCAAATAATCACCATACTTATATTTGTATCCATAATTGGATGCATTATGTACGGCAGAAGACTAATACAAACTGAGAAAGTTGATGCTGTATTTGGAAATCCTGAAAGAGCTAAAGGTGGAACCCATTGGGTCATTGTTGGAAGCGCTGCAATATTACTAGTATGGCTTTATTACTCTTGGGATATAGCAAAAGGTTTTTATCCAAAATCAGCAAATGAATTATGTCAAGTTGCTAAAATAAATGAATCACTGTTAGGATTAAAATATCAATTTCCGATAGAGGAAAGAGAGTTTAAAAGTACATCGATCATAAAGATTGAAAATAAAAATCTTCAAAAAATAACAACTGAAATACAAAATTCAAAAGATCTTAACAATCAACAAAAAACAATTTTGGTTGGATATATAAATAAAACAAAAAAATTAATTCCCTTATTAACTAATGAGGATTTAATTGAAATGGATACTAAAATTAAAATAAGTGAAATGACAAATGAGATTAAACAATTAAGTTCAGATTTTAAAAAAGAAGATTATCCATTTGAAACAGAAGTTAAAAAAAGTGAACGGTTAAAAGCAATATCTGAACAAAGTAACTGGGGTATAACAACAGTTAGATCAGGAACTGGTACTATAGAAAACACTATTGAAGTTCCATTTGTTGCAGAAACCTTAAAAGGTTTAAAATTTCAAACTGCAGCAGAAGAACTGAAAAAAATTAATGATAAATTTTTTAAATTAAGAAATCACAATCCACAGTTCAAAAGTTCAATTAAAGAACTGAAAGATGAAGTTAAAACATATAGAAAAAGTTTGGATGATAATGAGGAAATTGCCTCAGATTATGCTAAAAATATAGTCAAAATTGCAAGAAGAATTGAATTTGCAAGCATTTATCCGCCAAATGCACTAAATGAAATGCAAAAGGCGATTATTGAATTTGATGACCTTCAAAAGAAAGAACAAGCTGGTCTTAGATTAATTGATATTGTTTTATTTCCAGCTGGAACAATTGTTGCGAGTGGTCCAAGTTGTTCGGAACAAGGTTCTGGTAGATGGCTACCTAAACCGTCAGATACATTAAATAAATTCATCCTAATGTCTAATCCAAGTGTTGGATATAAAAATATACCTCTTCTCTGGATAGAAATGATTGATGTTAGTTCAATAGTTGGATTTATTTTACCAGATTGGATTGCTGATATTTTACCAGGAGAATACCCTGTTCATACAAGCGAAGGGATAGTTAAAGAAAACTTTAAAGGTAAAGTTTTAAAAGTTGTTACGGGTGATTTTAAACTATTCAAGATACCTGTTCCTTATGGCCATATCTGGGACTCGTTCTTAAGAGTATTTTTAGGATTAGTTTTTGGAATAATTATAGGTGTACCCTTAGGTTTGTTTATGGGTCTAAACCGATTTGCTAAAGGATTTTTTGATCCCTTAATTGAGTTATACAGACCAGTACCTCCATTAGCTTGGGCTCCACTTATAATTTCAGTACTTGGAATTGATAATACTGGAAAAGTATTTTTATTATTTATGGTTTCTTTATCAATTATGATTATATCTGCTAGAGCTGGAGCATCAGGGACTCAACTTTCTAAAATTCATGCTGCACACTCACTAGGAGCTTCTAAAAGACAAATACTTCGACATGTTATATTCCCAAATTCTTTACCTGAAATTCTTACTGGAATTAGAGTCGCTGTTGGAATGTGTTGGGGAACTTTAGTAGCTGCTGAATTTTTAGCTGGTACTACAGGTATTGGATTTGTTGAAAATGTTGCAAAAAAATATTTTCAATATGAAGTAATTTGGATAACAATTTTCATTATGGGAATGTTAGGATTATTATTTGATATAACTTTAAGAAAAATAATTGATAGAACAATACCTTGGAGAGGTAAAGGTTAAGTAGAAATATTTTAAGAACTAAGTCTTTTTCACAAGAGAAATTGCAGCACCAATTGTCGTTAAAAATCCTGCTAACGGTAAGATAGCAACTGCGTATTTCTTTGGCATATAATTTTCTTTGAACTCAATACCTTGGAAGCTAATTTCAAAATACCACATTTCCCAATACTTTCCACGCATCCCTTCTACAAGTTCAACTCCATAAATTATCAAGACAATACCAATTACCATAATCATAATTTTCCAGAACTGTCGTATATATAACGAAAGTTTACCGGGTAATTTTTCATATATTAAATTTAAAGCTATGTGTTCATTATCTCTAGCTGTCAAAGCAAGTGCTATAAACATTAGCCAAATATTACTTAATACTGTTAACAAATCTCCCCAAACAGGTGGATTATTAAAAACATATCGCATGATTACGTTATAGAGAGTGAAACCAACCATCGAAGCCAAAAAGATTGAACACATAGCTTCCAACATGCGATGTATAAAACGGTCAATGTTATTAAAAAATTTTAACATACCTCTAATTACTCATTAAGTTTGGAAGAAACATAGTCAACCCTGGAATAACGAGGATTAAAAATAAAAGTACAAACAGACCAATCAGATAGGGAATTAATGCAATAGCTACTTTTTCTAAACGTACTTGCGCTATTGTTGCAGCAGTAAAGTAAGCGACACCGACAGGTGGTGTTACCGACCCTATTAAGAAACCAACTATTACAACTATAGCTGCTTGTACCTCTGGAAAGCCAGCTTGAGCCATAACATTGACTAGAACTGGGCCAACTATAATAATATTTACCGCAGAGTCCATTACCGTTCCAAGAAGAAAAATAAATAGTATCACTGCTAAAATAAAAATAATGGGAGATTCAGTGAGACTTAAAAGCCATCTCTCCAGATCACCAATTGCACCTAAAGAAGTAAGCAACCAACTAAAAGGTCCGGACGCAGCTATGATAATAAAAACCATTGCTGAGTTACGGAATGCCCTACGAAAAGCACCAGTACACTCTTTCCATTTAATTGTTCGGTAAACAAATACACCTGTTAATAACGCAACCATTGCTGTAATAGCGCCTGCCTCAACAACTGAAGCCACGCCACCCATTACTGATCCTACTAAAACTAAGGGTATTAAAAGGGCAAAAGATGATCGATATAATTCCTTACCAGCCCTACGTATCGAAAATGGTTCATCACTTCGCTCGAAGTTATATTTGATTGCGAAATAATGATTAATTATCATGATCACAACGCCTATCAATATGCCTGGAATAATCCCAGCTGCAAATAATGCTGCAATTGAAATCTCAGTCGAGTTAGCAAGTACAATCATCATAATACTAGGAGGAATAATCCCTCCGATAGTAGAACTTACACCTGTAACTGCAGCAGAAAACGCTGCAGGATATCCAGCTTTTTTCATAGCTGGTAAAACCAATGCTCCCACAGTAGCTGTATCTGCTACTACTGAACCATTCATCCCCGCAAAAAACATACTCACAAGCACATTTACTTGAGCTAACCCTCCTCGTATTCGTCCAATTAATGCTCTGCTCAAAGCTACTAACCGATCTGTTATTGTAGCACTTGTCATTAACTCACCTGTTAACATAAAGAATGCAATCGCGGTCAATGGAACTGAGTCAATTGCTGTAAACATTTGACTAGGTATTAATACAAGAGGAACGGCATCTGTTAGTAGAATATAAACAAATGGTATAAGTATTAATATAAAACCAATCGGAGCTCCTAATAAAATTAAAAAAAGGAGTACTACGAGTAAAATAATACTTTCCATAAATATTTATAAGTTATGATTTGTTTTAGGTAAAGATCATCTAACTCTATTAATTGAGCTAAATGATCTTTACACTGATTTTTTGAGCGATTTACAGAGCTCCAGCTGCCTCTAACTGAGCTACAAATCCATCCATACCTTGTTCCATAAGCACTCTTTTTGCTACTGCTGGTTCAAAAGTACCCTTGGCATCTAACCAAGCACCGATTGCGCCTGCTCTCCACTTAGACATTTCTGCTTCAGATGGTACATACCACTCTTTAGCAGATGCTTTAATTGCATCTTCACCATTCTTAATCCAAGCGTTATCAAGCTCATTTACTTTTTCTCCATAAGCATCAGCTGCTGTATGTAGCCATTTTTTTTCTTGAGCAGACAATGCATTATACTGTTTTGCATCCATCGCTAAAATGTTTCCTGACCACATTCCTCCGATCTCGGTGAAATACTTCGCAACTTCATGAAGTTTAGCTACATGCTGCCAAGGTGATGCTACATACTGACCTTCAACTACACCTGACTGTAGGCCTGAATATAGTTGACTCCAGTCATAAGGAGTTGGAGTTGCACCCCAATTTTTAACTAGCATGAACTCAACTGGACTTTTAGTAGTACGCCATTTTAGTCCCTTCATATCATCTGGAACATGAACTGGTTTAGTTGCATTTCCAAGTTGTCTAAATCCACCACTTGAATATACAGAAAGGCAAATGTGACCAGCATTTTCAAGTGCGAGTTTACACTGTCTTTCAGCTAACCACTCATCTGAAATTCTTTTTGCATCTTCCAGTGATTTGAAAATGAAAGGCAAATCAAAAATTGCTAACTCTGGTCCAAAATTACCGTAGTTTGCTGTAGAACTAGTCCATAAAGCTATAAGCCCTTGATTGGCTTGTTCTCCACATTTTTGCTCTGCACATAAGCTTTTTTGATAATGTGGTTCGATTTTCATTTTACCACCAGAAGCTTTTGCCAAAGCTGGTATCAATGCTTGATCTATGGCATCTCCG
>CACLSF010000014.1 GCA_902609535.1 uncultured Pelagibacteraceae bacterium
AAATATGACTGGATAATTGGCTTTTAAATTTTAAATAAATTCTCCTTATTTTTGGATCTTCTAATTTTTTGGAATAAAAATTATGAATTTTCTTTTTTACACTCAAATTCTTTTTCTTCATAATACTTTGCTTTTTGAAGTACAGATTGAGTTGCGTCAGGATATTGTTTTTTAACTCCAGCAATCATCAAGCATCCTTGATCTTTTTCTCCCATCTGAACTAACGATACTCCTAGTTTTAGAAGATTCTCAGGAGCAATTTTACTTTTTGGATACTTTTGATAACCTTCCAAATATGCAGTGGCAGCATCGGTGTACATTTGTCTTATTCTATATGTTTCTGCATACCAATATTGTGCATTGCCAGATAATTCGTTATCAGGATTAATCAATACAAATTCCCTAAATGCTTTCTCAGCATTAACATAATCGCCAACTTTTAAAAAATTTCTTGCAAATTGATATTGCTCCTTTGGATTGGTATCAGGCAATAATTTTTCTTCTGCATTAAAAACTTCTGAGATTATTGCTTCAGTTTGTTCAACAGTCTCGATTATCTGTGTATCATCACTAGTGGTCATATCTTTATAAGATACTTCACCCAATGATTGTGGTTCTGAGGATCCAGGAAGTATTTTTTGTTGAATTGTCTCTTCATTTGTGGATGTTTGCTCGGTTTTAGGTAAAGAAGTAAGAGAGTTATTATTTGTATTTACAATAGAGGTTTGTTCAATTTGCTCAAATCTTAATTGATTATCCTTTTGTACTTTGGAAAAATTATTTGATAATTTATCTAACTTAAAATTAATTTCTTCAAATTTATTAGTTAATTCCTGAAATTGCATCTCTATCTCACTTAATTTCAATAAATGTTTTGTTAACGCCTGCTCAGACTCTTTTGTTGAAGCTTTTTGAGTTGTATTTGTATCAGAATTTTCAGAAAATGATTGGGAGTAAACTGCTCTTTCTAGAGTTCTAAGATCTTTTTGAATATTTTCTAAAATTTCTCCTACTTCTCGATCCTGAGAAAACGAAATACTTGTTGAAAATAGTAATAATGAAACAAAGCTAATTAAAATTAACTTAATTAATGATCCCATAAAAACATTTGTAGTTATAATAATGGCAAAAAGAAGACCCTTACCTTTTTAAAGTAAGGGTCTTTTAATTTTTATTTTTAATTTGCTTTTACTGTTACAGATCTTCTATTTTTTGACCATGAAAGTGGATTTGAGCCAGAGTCCACGGGTCTCTCTTTTCCATAACTTAAAACTTTAATTCGATCAGACGAAACACCATAAGTCATCAAATAGTCTTTTGCGGCATTTGCTCTTCTTTCACCTAAAGCTAAGTTATATTCTCTAGTACCTCTCTCATCTGCGTGACCTTCTACTACAACAGTAACATCTGAGTTCTGTCTTAACCAGGCAGCTTGCTTTCTTAAAGTCTCTCTAGAAGCTGTTGTTAATATTGTCTCATTTGTTGCAAAGAATACTCTGTCAGGAACTCCACTCGCGAGCTCTCCCACAGTATCAGAACCAATATAAACATCGCCCTGCATTAACGCATCTAATTTTTCAATTGGATCTGCTTTTTGAGTCTCTGCTGCTTTAGTAGTAGTCGATGACTCAGTTGTTGTCTTTACAGATTTCTTCGTTGCACATGCTGTTACTATTAAACCAAATACAACAACAAGAAATGCATTTTTTAAAATTTTGCTTAGATTCATTTTTGCTCCTTAAATAGAATATTATGAACTTAATCATGTAATTAGATGTTTTGTCCAGAAAAATCAACCTAATTTAGAAGAATCTCTTATTTTCTTTAGTTTCTCAATAAAGAAGACCATGATGGGTCAGAGGCATCTGTCTCAGTTGACACCAACCTCTCGTTGTATCCGGTTAAATCAATTGACCATAATTTCGCTGAAAATCCTTGACCTTTATCATCAGTTTTTGTCTCTCTATAAAATATAATTATTCTTCCATTTGGAGACCATGAAGGTGCCTCTTGATAGAAATTTTCTGTAAGTAATCTTTCACCAGATCCATCAGTTCTCATAACTCCAATAAAAAATTTGCCCTTATGTAATTTTGTGAATGCTATTAAATCTCCTCTAGGTGACCACACAGGTGTACCATAAATCCCTTTACCAAATGATATTCTCTTAACTTTTGATCCATCACTTCTCATTACATAAATTTGCTGATACCCACTTCTATCAGAATTAAAGGTAATATATTTGCCATCAGGTGAGTATGATGGCGAGGTATCAATTGATGGATGATCAGTTAATTTTTCTTGTATATTTGTTTCTAAGTCTCTGACCCAAATTTCTGAATTACCATCTTTAGCTAAACTCATTATAAGCTTTCTACCATCAGGAGAAAACCTAGGAGCAAATGTCATCCCCCTAAAATCACCAACGACTTTTCTATCACCGGTTTGAAGATTTACTATGTAAACTCTTGGATCGTTTCTGAAATAAGACATGTATGTTATTATTTTATCGTCTGCAGGATTAAATCTTGGGGTTAATACTAACTCATTTCCTAACGTTATATATTTAGTATTAAAACCATCTTGATCCATTAGAGCTAATTTTTTAACTCTTTGAGTTTTGGGCCCCTCTTCAGCTACATAAATTATTCTAGTATCAAAATAACCACTTTCACCAGTTAGGCGCTCATATATCTTGTCCGAAATTTTATGACCAATTCTTCTCCAAGAACGTGGAGTAGTTGTCAAAGATAAACCATCAACCATCTTTCCACCTAATATATCCCAAAGTTTGAATTCTACATTGATATAATCTTTTTCATTTATGATTTTAGAGGTAACCTTGCCAGTGATTAAAACTTGAGATTTAATTAAAGCCCAATCTTCAAATCTTGGTTTTAAGTGTGCAATATCTGGCTTTTGCAAGAAAGACTCTTTATCTAAAGTATCAAACAATCCAGTTTTCTTTAAATTGCTCTCTATAACTTTTGAAATTTCTAAACCTAAATTATCTATTTCTAAATTTTTTTTTATTTTTTCTTTAGAGGTTTCATCGGAAAAAAAAGGAGATACTGAGATTGGGAGAGGATCGAGATTTCCTCTCGTTATATCAATTTCTACAAGTGAAAAACTAATACTTGGTTTTAAAATAACGTAAAAAAAAATTATCAAAAATAAATTTTTTCTCATTGCCCCACCATCATACCTTCTGGATTAAACTTTAATATCATAGTACTCCAATCTTCATAGGTTTTAATTGGTAGATTTCTGAGAGGATTACACTTTAATATTGCTCGATCAACAGATTCAGCAAAAATTCTATATTTACTGTCTATACCCATTCTATTTCTCTCCAAAATCTCTCTGTTTTTAACTCTTCCATTTTTTTCTAAACCAAGTTTGACTGTAACTAAATAATCATTTTTTTTATATTCACCACCAATAGGGGGTGACCAACAATCTTTATACTGCATCTGAATAGAATATTCTGTTGTAACAGATAATTTTTTTAATCTCATTGATTTATCTTCTGACTGAGTAATTCCATCAGTTTTTTTTTTTACTTCCCCAATATTTTCATAATTTTTTGCAATCAATGTCTCCGCAATCTTTGCAAAATCTAGTTCTTTTTCAAACTCTGAGGATTGCTTTGGTTTTTTTTCTTTAATGGGTTTTTTTATTTTAGCAAATTCTTTTATCACCTTGTCATTTTCAATTGTTTTTTCAATTTTTTTTCTTTTTTCTTTTTCAATAACTATTTTTTTATCCTCTTTTGATGGTTGTTGCTCAGTTTCTTGCTTAGTTTCTATTTTTTCTAACTTTTTATCAGGTAATGGAATAGCTTCAGATTTATCTAGTTTAACTTTTTCTTGTTTTTTCTCAGGAACTGGTATTTTTTTTGACTTAGATAAATCAATTTCATCTTTTTGATTTTCAAATTTTACTTGCTTTTTTTCCTCTTTTTTTATTTCTTTTGGTGGTGCTTGCTCAGAAAGTAATTTTTTATTCTCAGTTTTTGCTTTTTCGATAATTTTAGCTGCTTTCGGGGCATACGGAATATTCATCTGCTCAGAAATTTGAATTAATTCAACTGATATACTTGGGAGTAACTCAATTGGTTTTTTTGCAACGAAAGGAAGCGCAAAAATTGTTGCAACAAATATCGATCCATGAAAAATAACTGAAAATAACATACCAAAAGAAAAATTATTAAATTCGTTTGGAACACCACTTAATGCAATTTTACTAAACAAGTTTATCTCTCTTTATATGGTTCAGATATTAAGGCAACTTTTGTGAAGCCTGAACCTGAAAGTTTACCCATTACTTCTAATACTCTTCCATAGTTGATTGTTTTGTCACCTCTTACATAAATTCTTGTATCTGTTCTATTGTTTGAAACAGCTAAGATTTTTTTAATTAAATTATCAAATTCAATTTTAGTTTCTTGAATAAAAACTTCTCCTTTTGAATTAATAGTTAGTGTCAGAGGTTCACTCTCTTCAGGCAAAGTATCAGCTGAGGTTTCTGGTAAATCAACTTGTACTCCTACAGTTAGTAAAGGTGCTGTTACCATGAAAATAATTAATAGAACAAGCATTACATCAACAAAGGGGGTTACATTTATTTCACTTATCGGTTCTCTTTCTGAGCGCTTTAAGTTAAATGCCATATTAGATTATTGAAATAAATCTTTTTGAAAAATTTTCTAATTTTTGTGAATATTTTTTTGAATCATTTCCAAATTTATTATAAGCAATTACTGCAGGTATTGCAGCTAACAAGCCCAGAGCAGTTGCAAATAAGGCTTCAGCAATTCCAGGTGCAACAATAGCTAGACTGGTATTTCTTGATATAGCAATTGATTGAAATGAATTCATTATTCCCCAAACTGTTCCGAATAATCCGATAAACGGAGCTGTAGATCCTACCGTTGCAAGAAAAGTAAATTTATTATTTACAACATTCATTTGCTTTTCGATATTTACTTCTAATATATTTTCAAGTCTTTGGCTTATATTAGTTTTAGATCTCGATTTAATAACTGATTGCATTGAGTCTTTGAATAACTGAGCCATTGGATTGTCTAATGATGCAGGTAGACTATTATAAAATGTTTCAGCAGACTTAGATTTCCAAAATCTATCTTCAAAATCCTCAGAATCTCTATTTATTCTTCTAAACATCACAATTTTATCAAAAATTATGGCCCATGAATAAATCGAGCTTGCAATTAGAATAATAATTACAGACTTGACTACAAAATCTGCTCTTAAAAATAAACTTAAAATTGAAAAGTCTGTGTTGCTTGCTAATCCAACTGCTTGAGAAGTTATATCTGCGTCCATCTAACTGATTTCACACTAAAATGTGTCATGAATTTGACTATAAAACTCAACTTTATTTTATTTTTCTTGAGTATTTAGATGATAATTTGCGATTAATATTGCATCTGCTTTGTTATTATCTTTTTTTCGAGATAACATAGATGAAAACTTAGGAAACATTTCAATTGCTTTAACTCTACTAGAATCTTTCTGAGAATTTATTAAATCAAAATGCTTTTTCCATTTTGCCGGTCTTACAAAAAAAATTGGTAATTGCATTGCAGCACAAACACCTTTTAACACTCCAAATGATTGCCCAAAATTGAACATACTAGTAACACCTTGTCCAGGCATTGCTGAAACTTGCTCTACTATTACATTTATATTCTGAGATTTGTAGTTTTGAGTCCTTAAAGATATTTCATTAAATATTTGGCTACCATTAATTTGCTTTTTATTTTTATTGCCTGATGCCATAGTAGGCATATCAATAACATCCTTTAATTCTCCGTCTTCAAAAAAACAAATTGCACCTGTTATTCCAGGATCTATTCCAATTACTAACATAAAATAAAATTAAATTGCATTTGTAAAAACATTTTGAACATCATCATCTTCTTCTAAAATTTCTAAAAACCTATTCATTTTTTCTTTATCTTCTTCATTTAGATTAATTTTATTTATGGGCACCCATTCAATTTCTGTAGATATAAAATTAGAAATTTCTTTTTCCAATAAATTTTTTACATCATATATCTCATCATTATTAGTGTGAATCTCATAATAATTCTCGTGAAATATACAATCATTAGCTCCAGCATCGGTTGCTAAGTTGAAAACTTTTTCCTCGTTAATTTCTTCTTTATCAATTTTTATAACTCCTAGCTGAAGAAAATTATGCGATGCGGAACCTTGTGTACCAAGTCCTCCGCCATGTTTTTGAAAAATTGTTCTAATATTTGAGGCGGTTCTATTTTTATTATCTGTTAAAGTGATAACTACTATTGCTGTTTTTGCAGGTCCAAATCCTTCATATCTTATATTTTCAAAATTAGAGTCTTCCGCTATCGATGATTTATCTATGGCTCTTTCAATGTTATCTTTCGGCATGTTGGCTGATCTGGCAGCCTGGATTGCTGATCTTAGTCTTGAATTCATATCTGGATTTTTATCTCCTAGTTTGGCTGCGACTGTAATTTCTCTAGATAGTTTTGAAAAAATAGCCGATCTTTGTTTATCGGCTTTTCCTTTTTTATGTTTAATTCCTGCCCAATGAGAATGTCCTGCCATAATTTAATTATCTTTTCTAAGTTGACCACCAAATATAAATTGAGTGATATTTGATGCTAAACCATTATTTGGATTTGCTTCAATAATTGCTCCACAGAGTGAAGCGTCTCCCTCTGCAGGAAAGTGTTTTACAGAATCTCTTTTGTAAAATCTATTTATGGAATTTGCAGTATTCATACCAATTACAGAGTTATAATCACCACACATTCCAGCATCTGTTAGATATGCAGTCCCTTTATTTAATACTCTTCCATCATTTGTAGGCACATGGGTATGGGTACCCACTACAAATGTAGCATGACCATCAAAAATATGGCCAATAGCCATTTTTTCACTAGTAATTTCTCCATGAAAATCAACTATTAGAAAATCATATTTTTCTTTAAGTGTATTTTGATCTAAAAATTCTTTGCTTTTAATAAATACGTCATCACATTTTTTCATAAAAACATTTCCCATTAAATTTAATACACCTACTTTGTATCCACCAATAGAATCGTAAATACCGAAACCATTGCCCGGAGTATCATTCGATAAATTTAACGGTCTCAATAGCCTTTTTTGTTTCTTAATAAATTCATATGTTTCTTTTTGGTCCCAAACATGATTTCCGGTAGTAATGACATCTATTCCACAACTTAGAAGTTCATTTACAATATTTTCAGTAATACCTACACCCTCCTTTGCTGCATTCTCACCATTTACAACAACAAAGTTTATTTTCTTTGACTTTATAATTTTAGGTAAAAAATTTTTTATTGCATTGCAGCCACTATTTCCAACTATATCTCCTAGAAATAAAATATTCATTTTATTATTCCATTATTTGTTAAAATAAAATCTAGCTTTTGATCAAACTTATTTATTGGAATTTTTTCAATTTTTTGAAATGAAAAAGCAAAACCAATTGTCAAAATTTTTTTGTAATTTAAAAATTTACTAATATATCTATCATAATATCCTCCTCCATAACCTAATCTATATTTATTCTTATCAAATCCAACGAGAGGAACAATCAAAACATCTGGTATAACTTTCTTTTTAGTATGTGGTTCAGGAATGCCACGAATGCTTACTTTAAGTGACTTTTGAAATGACCATTCGTAAAAATCCATGTTATTATTTTTTTTTGTAACGGGTAATGATATTTTAAAATTATTTATTTCTAACTTCTTTAATATATCCAAACATGTAATCTCACTATTAATTGGATAATAACCACCAATATTAATATTATTTTTTAAATTTAATTTTTTTAATATTTTCTTAAATTGAATATAACTTATACTTTGATCTAAAAAGTTATTCTTTCGTAAATAAATTAATTTTTTTCTTAAAATTTTCTTAGACACTATAATTATTGGGTCTTAGTATCAGGATAATTTCTTCTGATAAAATTTTCCAACTCAAGCGTAGTCCTATCAACTAAAGTTTCATAATCATTTCGATTAGCTTCGATTTCATCCTTAAGATCATCCTGGTTTCTACTTAATTCGGAAATCTCTTTTTCCTTTAGATCTCTATAATTATATACTAAGGATTTAAGTTCTTTAAATTTCTCAGTAATTTTATTTATTTCTTTTTTTTGAATGTCAACTTTTTTTTTAGTCTCATAATATTCATCTAAAACAGAAATAGATGTTATAAGTAAAAGTTTACTCTCTCCTATATTTCCTAAAGAATTTTTAAGATTACTAAACTTTTCGTTTAAATATATAGCTAATTCCTCTAAATGTTCTTCTTGTCCATCCTCACAGGATAACAAAAATTCTTTTCCATTAAATTTAATATTTAGATTTGCCATTTATCAATTTCTTCCATCAAATTATCTGTTTCTTGGTTTAATTCATCAATTTTTTCAGAAAATTGATCTTCTTTTTTTTTTTCTTCAATTTCCTTTTTTTTAAAGTCGTCAAATTTCTGTTTAAGTATCTGATTTTCTTGTAGAAGTGTATCATACCTTTGTTCTATTTCTTTTTTTTCAATTTCTAATTGATTTTTTTGGTTTGCTAGATTTTCTAACTCCAAAATTTTATTTGGTTTTATATTTTCTAGATTTTTTAATTTATCCAAAGTTTCTAATAGTTTTTTTTCTTTTTCACTAATTGAATTCATATATATATCTATATTATAAAATTGATTCACCTAAGTCTACAAAGGATAAATTTTGAAAAAATTAAATAAAATCTTGTCTAACTCTATACGTGCTCTTTCAATGGATGCCGTGCAAAAAGCTAATTCTGGACACCCAGGAATGCCGATGGGTATGGCTGATGTATCTACAATACTTTTCAAATATTTTCTAAAATTTAATCCAAAGAATCCTAGCTGGATTAATAGAGATAGATTCGTTTTATCTGCAGGTCACGGATCTATGTTGCTTTACTCTTTGCTATACTTAACAGGTTACAAAAGTGTTAAATTAAATGACATTAAAAATTTTAGACAAATGAAATCTATTTGTGCAGGTCATCCTGAGTATGTTAAAAACTCTGGTATTGAAACAACTACAGGTCCTTTAGGACAAGGAATTTCTAATGCGGTTGGTTTTGCATTGGCAGAAGAAATTTTAAAAAAAAAAATCGGTAAAAATATTATTAATCATAAAACTTATGTAATTGCAGGAGACGGATGTCTAATGGAAGGTATAAGTCACGAGTCTATGAGCTTAGCTGGACATCTCAAACTTAAAAATTTAATAATGTTGTTTGACAATAATTCTATATCTATCGACGGACCAACCAGTTTAGCTGTATCAGATAATTTTAAGAAAAGATTTGAAAGCTATGGTTGGGATTACATAGAAATTAATGGTCATAAAGAAAATGAAATATTAAGAGCACTAAAAAAGGTTCAAAGTGCAAAAAAACCAACTGTAATTTCTTGTAAGACTAAAATTGGTTTTGGGTCACCTAACAAATCTGGAAAAGCCTCTTCTCATGGAAGTCCACTAGGTGCTGGGGAGATTGAACTAGTGCGTAAAGAATTAGGATGGAATTATAAACCATTTCAAATTCCAAAAAATATATTGCGGATTTGGAGAGAGATTGGGAAAAAGGGAGAAAAAATTGAATACAAATGGAATAAACTTTATAAGAAGAAAAAAAGTAAAATTAACAAATTTTTTCAGAATGATTTTACAAGGTCTGTACTTATCGAGAAAAAAATAGCAGAAAAAAGTGATAAAAGCCTTGCTTCAAGAAAATCCTCCGAATCAATTATTAGTTCTCTTGTTAAGAAAAGTAATACACTAATTGGTGGCTCAGCAGATCTTGCTGGATCAAATAATACCAAAACAAATTATCATAAAATAATTAAACCAGGATATTTTGACGGAAATTATATTCATTATGGAGTAAGAGAACATGCAATGTGTGGAATAATGAATGGATTAGCTTTGCATAGTAAATTTATACCTTACGGAGGAACTTTTTTAATTTTTTCAGATTATTGTAAACCATCAATTAGATTAGCAGCAATGATGAAACAACAGGTCATATATGTTATGACTCATGACTCTATTGGGCTTGGAGAGGATGGACCAACACACCAACCTATTGAACAATTATCTGGATTAAGGTCAATACCAAACCTTAATGTTTTTAGACCTGCAGATAGATTAGAAACTATTGAATGCTGGGAGCATGCTTTAAAGAGTTATAATACACCAAGCATTCTATCTTTAACCAGACAAAACCTTAATCCCATTAATAATAAATATGCAAAAAAAAACAAATGTTCATTTGGAGCGTATGAGGTTTTAAGAACAAACAAAAAAGTTAAATTGACAATTTTAGCTAGTGGTTCTGAGGTAAACTTAGCTATAGAAGCCAGCCATAAATTAGCCAAAGATAAGATATATTCAAAGGTTATATCAGTGCCGTGTATGGAACTTTTTGACTTACAATCAAGTAGATATAGAGATAAAATTTTAAATGAAACTAAGTTAAAAATATCTATTGAAGCTGGATCAATTGATTGTTGGAAAAAATATGTAGGCGATTTTGGAATGTCTTTTGGAATTGATGAATTTGGGAAAAGTGCTCCCTATAAAGATATTTATAAATATTTTGGATTAATATCCTCAAATATTGCAAATAAAGTTATGAAATTGAATAAAAACTTAAAATGACTATTAAAATTGGAATTAATGGAATGGGTAGAATTGGTCGTATGGTAGTTCGATCAATCTTCGAGAATGAAAACAAAAGTTTAAAAATTAATCATATAAACAACCGATCAAATGCAGAAAGCACTTGTAAATTAATAAAATATGACTCTGTTCATGGAAAATTTAACGCGGAGTTAAAATTTGACGAAAATGAATTAATAATAAATAAAAATAAAATCACATTTTCTAAAGAGTCTAAAATCGAAAATATTAATTGGAAAAAATATGATGTTGACTATGTTCTTGAATGTACTGGTAAATTTAATTCAAAAGAAAAATTACTTCCTCACATCAAAAATGGAGCAAAAAAAGTAATCGTTTCTGCTCCATGTAAAGATGCTGACAAAACAATAGTATTTGGTGTAAATGAAAATATTGTATCAAGCAATGATAAAGTAATATCTGCTGCATCTTGTACAACTAATTGTTTAGCCCCAATTGTGAATGTGCTTAATAAAAATTTTGAAATTGAAAAAGGTTTTATGACTACTATTCATGCATTTACTAGTGATCAAAGAATTTTAGACAATTCTCATAAAGATACAAGAAGAGCAAGGGCTGCAGGACAATCAATAGTACCAACTTCGACTGGAGCATCAAAAGCAATAGGTGAAATAATTCCAAGCCTAAAAGGGAAATTAGAAGGTATTGCAATGAGAGTTCCGACGCCTAATGTGTCACTTATCGAGTTGGTATTCTGTACAAAAAAAGAAATCGACATAAAAAAAATTAATAATGCATTTGAAACTGCCTCTAAAAATGAATTAAATAAAATTTTAGAGGTTACACACGAAAAACTGGTTTCTATTGATTTTAATCATAATTCAGCATCTGCAATTGTTGATGCCTCTTTAACAAATATAGTTGGGGCTAACATGGGCAAAATCTCTGCTTGGTATGATAATGAATGGGGTTTTTCCAATAGAATGTGCGATATAGCTGTGAATTTGCATAAAATCTCTTAATGAGAAGTATTTTAAACGAAAAAAATCTTAAAAGTAAAAAAATATTATTAAGATTAGACTTAAATGTTCCTTTAAAAAATGGGAGAATAAGCGACACAACAAGAATTGATAAAATCCTACCTACTTTAAATTTTTTAATACAACAAAAAGCTAAAATAATAATTTTATCACACGTGGGTAGACCAAAAGGGAAAATAGTAAAAGAGCTATCTTTAAAACCAATTGTTGAAGATTTGAAAAAAAAATTAAATACAAACGTAAGACTCATCGCAGAAAATATTTATGAGATAAAAAATAAATATTTCTTTGAAAAATTTGATGAAGAAATTCTTATTTTAGAAAATATAAGGTTTTATGCTGAAGAAGAAAACAATGATCATAAATTTGCAAAGCACCTTGCAAGTTTAGGGGATATTTATGTGAATGATGCTTTTTCATGTTCTCATCGAGCACATGCATCAATCCATCAAATTTCTAACTATTTACCCTGCTTTTCTGGATTGCAACTTGACTTAGAAGTGACTGCTCTTAATAAAATTACAAATCAAATAACAGAACCTATAACATGTATAATTGGCGGATCTAAAATTTCTACAAAAATAGATATTATCAAAAATTTAATACCAAAGTTTGATAATATTGTAGTTGTCGGAGGTATGGCTAATAATTTTATTGAATATTTTGGAAATAATATTGGAAAATCTATAAAAGAAAAAAATTGTAATCAATTAGTTAAGGAAATTATCTCACTTTCAAAAAAAAAAGAATGTAAAATAGTTTATCCTGAAGATGTGCTTGTATCTAAAGATTTAAATGGTTCGTCTAATAATAGAGAATTAAATCAAATATTATCTAATGAGATGATTTTAGATATTGGCCCAAAAACGATTAATAAAATAATTGATATAATAGATAACTCTAAAACAATATTGTGGAATGGACCAGCTGGGTATTTTGAAAATCCAAATTTTGCAAATGGTAGTATTAAAATAGCAAAAAAAATTAGTGAAAATAACAAATCAAACAAAATTTTCTCAGTTGTAGGTGGTGGAGATACTGTTTCATTAATTAACAGCTTAAATATTGCGAATAGTTTTAATTTTGTTTCAACTGCAGGGGGAGCTTTTCTAGAATATCTTGAAGGTAAAAAGCTTCCTGGTATAACCGCCTTAAATTAATATGTCAGAACTTAACAAAATTGCGCTTAAAATAATTTCTAACGGCAAAGGCATTCTTGCAGCAGATGAAAGCAATGGAACTATGACTAAAAGACTTGAGTCAGTAAATGTGAACTCAACACCTGAAAATAGACTTTTATTCAGAGAAATGCTCTTTTCGTCTGAGAGCATGAAAGAGTGTATTGGTGGTGTTATTCTTTATGATGAAACAATAAACCAAACGACAAGCTTTGGAAAATCAATCCCCGATTTAATTTATTCCTCAGGCGCGCTTCCTGGAATTAAAGTTGATACAGGTGCAAAAGATTTAGCAAACTCTTCTGAAGAAAAAATTACTGAGGGCTTAGATGGCCTTAGAGAAAGATTAAAAAAATACTATGAACTTGGGGCAAGATTTACAAAATGGAGAGGTGTTTATACTATAAGCGATATATATCCTAGTAAACTTGCAATTCAAAGTAATGCCCATGCGCTTGCGAGATACTCGGCATTAGTTCAAGAAAATAAAATGGTTCCAATAGTTGAACCAGAAGTATTAATGGATGGAGATCATTCTGCAGATAGTTGTTTAAAAAAAACATCAGAAGTTATCAAAAAATGTTTTGATGAGTTAATTTTGCATAAAGTTGATATTTCAGGAATTATTTTAAAACCAAATATGATATTAGCTGGCAAACAATCAAAAAATAAAATCTCTAATGAGGAGATTTCTCAAAAAACACTTGAATGCCTTAAGAGTTCAGTACCTAGTGAAGTTCCTGGAATTGCTTTTTTATCTGGAGGTCAATCAGAAATAGATGCTACAGAAAATTTAAATTTAATAAATAAAAATAATAATACTAGGTTTATAATGACTTATTCATATGGAAGAGCTTTACAGCAAAGTGCTCTCAGGACTTGGTCAAAAAATATTAAAAATATAGAGGCACCTCAAAATATTTTTAATCATAGAGCTAAAATGTGCTCGCTAGCTGCAAAAGGGAAATGGTCGAAAGAACTTGAAAATAAATAAAAAAAAATTTATTTACCTTATTTCTCCAAATAATATAACTGTAGAATTTTACAAAGACCTTAAATTAGTTTTAAGTACAAACAAAGTAAGTTTCTTCCAGTTAAGATTAAAGAAATATTCATTAAAAAAAAAGATTTTAATTGGAAAAAGAATTAAAAAAATATGCCAAAGTAAAAAAGTTAAATTTATAGTAAATGATGAACCGTTACTTGCAAAAAAACTTAATGCTGATGGATGTCATTTAGGACAAAAAGATATGCACATTGATAAAGCTAGAGGTATAATTGGAAATAAGATAATAGGAATTACTTGTCATAATTCAATAAGACTTGCAAAAATTGCTATTAAATCAAACCCAAGTTATTTAGCTTTTGGATCTTTTTATTCAACTAGAACAAAAAAAATCAAATATAAAGCTTCAATTAAAATTATACAAAAATCGAAAAAGTTAACTAATATACCAATAGTTGCAATAGGTGGTATCAACTCAAAAAATTATAAAAATCTGTTATTGAATAAAGCAAATTTTTTAGCTATTTCAGCTTACATTTGGAATAATAAAAAATACAAACCAAAAAAAGCTATAGAAATACTAAAATGAAAATTAATGCAGGAGAAATCAGAGTTGGAATGCTTTTAGAATTTAAGAACGAATTATGGCAAGTTCTTAAAACACAACATGTTAAACCTGGTAAAGGTGGGGCATTTGCTCAGGTCGAAATGAAAAGTGTTGAAAAAAATACAAAATTAAATGAAAGATTTAGGTCGAGTGAGACAGTTGAAAAAGCATCTTTAGAAGAGTCAAATTTCAATTATCTTTATTCAGATGAAAATAATTTTTTTTTTATGGATCCTCAGACTTTTGAACAGACTGAGATAAAAAAAAATATTGTGGGAGAAAAAGGTAAGCTTTTAACTGAAAATCTAGAAGTTTCGGTAAGTTTTTATAATGAAAACCCAATATCTATTGAACTCCCAAACCAAGTTAAGTGTAAAATTGCTACGACTGATGCTTCTATTAAAGGCCAGACAGTTTCATCTTCATATAAGCCAGCAGTCCTTGAGAATGGAATAAAAATACAAGTCCCACCATTCATAGATGTTGATGACGAAATTATATTAGATAGCAGAACATTTGAGTATGTAAAAAAAGTATAAAAATGAACTCTATTTCACCTCACTTAAATATAATGCTAAAGGCTTGTGAAAAAGCTTCAAAAGTAATTATCAGAGATTTTGGTGAAGTTGAAAACTTGCAAGTAGCAAAAAAAGGGCCTAGAGATTTTGTTACCATGACTGACAAAAGAGTCGAAAAAATTCTTATTGAGGAGTTTACTAAGGCAAAAAAAAATTATTCTTTTTTGACAGAAGAAAGTGGAAAAATTGAAAATAATGATAAAGACAAACTTTGGATTATTGACCCGATTGATGGTACCACGAATTTTTTACATGGAATTCCCCATTTTGCAATTTCAATTGCTCTTAAAATAGATAATCAATTGAGTTCAGCCTTAATTCATGATCCAATAAAAAATGAGATTTTTTTTGCAGAAAAAAATAATGGAGCATATTTTAACAATCATAGAATAAGAGTTTCAAGCAAAACCGATATTGAGGATTGCTTATTCTCGTCTGATCAAAAAGGTTTAAAAAATATTTTTCCAAATTTAGATATGCGATGTTCAGGATGTTCGGCTCTTGACTTAGCTTATGTAGGATCTGGAAGATTTGATGGTTTTTTTCATAACAAAATTAATTTATGGGATATAGCTGCAGGTATGCTTATAGTTCAAGAAGCCGGTGGGATTGTAAATGATATCAGTAAATATAAAGACGATAGTATAGATATTAGAGCAGCTAGCACTAATATTTACTCAAAAATGATGAAAAAATTAGATAACTTTTAATTGTTTTTATTTAGCTTTTTGCTATAAAGCCGCCTATGAAAAAAAACTTACATCCTAATTACCATAATATAACTGTTGAAATGACTGATGGTACTCAATTTGAAACTAAGTCAACTTGGGGCACTGAAGGTGAGATTTTAAAACTTGAAATTGACCCAAAATCTCACTCCGCATGGACAGGTGGAAAACAAAAAATTCTAGATAAAGGAAGGGTGAGTAAATTTAATAAAAAATTCCAAAACTTTCGATCTGAAAATAAATAAATGAGCAAAGCACCTTTGATGCCAATGGCAACTGCCGTTTGGTTAGTAGACAACACTTCTTTAACTTTTAAACAAATCGCAGAATTTTGTAAAATGCATGAAGTTGAGGTTCAAGGAATAGCAGATGGTGAGGTTGGTAAAGGTATCGTGGGATATAACCCAATAATTGCTGGACAATTAACAAAAGCAGAATTGAAACTTTCATCTGACGATACTAATAGACCATTAACTTTGAGGGAAAATGAGATCGAAGTCAAAAATGAGGAAAAAAAATTAAAAAAATATATTCCTTTATCCAAGCGTCAAGATAAGCCAGACTCTGCCTTATGGCTAATTAAACAACATTCTAGTCTTAAAGATTCACAAATAGCTAAGCTAGTAGGAATTACCAAAAATTCAGTTACGTCTATAAGGAATAAAAGTTATTGGAATTATAATAATTTAAATGCCAAAGATCCAGTTGCTATGGGGCTTTTTAGCCAAAAAGAATTGGGAGAGGCTCTGGAAAAAGCTGAAAGAAGAATAAAAAAAGAAAAGAGAGAAAAAGAAAAAAAACAAATTTGAAAATAAACTATGAAATTCAATAGACAAATAATTTATAAAGTGGTACCTAAATCACTTTTTGGAGGTAGTTATTAAAATAGAGGTAAAAGATAATAATATTGAGCAAGCTTTGAGAGTTTTAAAAAGAAAACTTCAAAGAGATGGTTTTTTTAAAATTATAAAACTTAAAAATACTTACGAGAAGCCTTCGGAAAAAAAAAAAAGAATTCTTCAAGAAAATATTAAAAGAGTAAAAAAACTTAATAAGCTTAAAAATAGAATTTAATTATCGCGGGGTGGAGCAGCCTGGTAGCTCGCAAGGCTCATAACCTTGAGGTCGGCGGTTCAAATCCGTCCCCCGCAACCAATCCATATGTTAAATTTAAAAATATAAATTTTAAAATGTTTATCAATAAAACTTTTTTGTTTATTATTAAATTTTTAATAAGTTTAATGTCTAAGATTATAAACTTTTTACGATTTCCTCTGTCATTTTTTTTGCATCTGCAAATAACATTAATGTATTATCTCTATAAAAGAGGTCATTGTCGATACCAGCGTACCCAGGGGACAAACTTCTCTTAACAAATAATACAGATTTACTTTTTTCAACATCAAGTATTGGCATACCATATATTGGACTTTGAGGATCTGTCTTTGCTATAGGATTCGTAACATCATTTGCTCCTATAACATATGCAACATCACAATTTGCAAAATCATTATTTATTTCCTCTAATTCGAAAACTTCATCGTAAGGAACATTTGCCTCTGCTAGTAGAACATTCATGTGTCCCGGCATCCTTCCTGCAACTGGATGTATAGCGTATGATACTTTTACTCCGTTTTTTTTTAATGCGTCCACCATTTCTCTCAATGCATGTTGTGCTTGGGCTACTGCCATACCATATCCAGGTACAATGATTACCGAAGATGCGTTTTTCATTAAAAAAGCTGCATCATCTGCGTTACCATTTTTAACTGGTTTTTGTTCTTTAGACTCGGATGAGCCAGATTGTTCATTTGCACCCCATCCACCTAAAATAACATTAAAAAATGACCTATTCATGCCTTTGCACATTATATAAGATAAAATCGCCCCAGAAGACCCAACTAAAGCTCCTGTAATTATTAGAGCGGTATTTTCTAATGTAAATCCTATTCCAGCTGCAGCCCATCCTGAATATGAATTTAACATTGAAATAACAACTGGCATATCAGCTCCACCAATTGGTATAATTAGCAAAACACCAACGATAAAGGAAATTGTTACTAATAACCAGAATATGTTTGATGCTTGTGATCTACATAAATAAAAAATTAAAAATATTATTGCTAAACCTAATATTAAATTTATAAAGTGTTGTCCCTTAAATGTTATTGGTGCACCAGACATTATTCCTCTAAGTTTTAGAAAAGCAATTATAGAACCTGAAAAGGTTATAGCTCCGATCGCTGCTCCTAATGACATTTCAATTAAGCTAGCAAGTTTAATATTTCCTATAAATCCTAAACTAAATGCCTCTGGATTTAAAAAAGCTGAAATTGCAACAAAAACAGCAGCAAGACCTACAAGACTATGAAAACCTGCAACTAATTCAGGCATTGCAGTCATAGGTATTTTAAATGCTATAAATGCACCAACCGAACCTCCTAAAATAAGAAAAATTAAAACATAAATAAAACCTGGTCCAAAATTTCCTACAGATAAAAATGTAACTATAATTGAAATTACCATACCAGCAATTCCAAAATAATTTCCTTGTCTTGAGGTTTCAGGAGAAGAAAGGCCTCTTAGAGCTAGTATAAATAATATTCCAGAAATTAAGTAAAAGAACGCTGATAAATTAGCTGACATTTTTATTTTTTCTTCTTTTTATACATTTGCAACATTCTTTGAGTTACCAGAAAACCACCAAAAATATTCACTGCTGCTAATATTATAGCAAGAAAGCCGAATATATTAGAAGTTTCAAATATATTTGAATTGGTCTCTGCTAAAGCAGCTATAATAGCTCCAACAATTATTACTGAAGATATTGCATTTGTAACTGACATTAGTGGTGTATGTAATGATGGCGTAACACTCCATACAACATAATATCCAATAAAAATTGACAGAATAAATATGCTTAATCTAAATATAAAAGGATCTATTTCCATTACTTGACCATTGTTTTTTCTATTATCTCATCTTCAAGATTTATTTCAAAAGTTTTTTTCTCTTCATTATATAAATTATTAATAAAATTAAACATATTCTTAGCATAAAGATTTGATGCTGAGGACGGAAGTTTATTTAATATATTTTTTTCACCCATAATTTTAACACCATTATTATCAATTATCTCATCAACTTTAGTCAATTCAGAATTGCCCCCCTGTGAAGCTGCTAAATCATATATTAATGATCCACTTTGCATAACATCTATCATGTCTTTTTTAATTATGATTGGTGCCTTTTTTCCAGGAATTAAAGCCGTGCAAATCACTATATCAATTTTTTTTAACGTTTCTTTTAATAAATCTTCTTGTTTTTTTTTGAAATCCTCTGAAGCTTCTTTTGCATATCCACCATCTGTCTCTAGATTTTCTGCTCCCTCTACAGTTAAAAATTTTCCACCTAAACTTTCGACTTGTTCTTTTGAGGCTAATCTTACATCTGTAGCAAAAACTATTGCTCCAAGTCTTTTTGCAGTTGCAATCGCTTGTAAACCAGCGACACCGGCACCTACAACTAAAACTTTTGCAGCTGAGATTGTTCCCGCGGCAGTCATCATCATGGGTATTGCTTTAGTAAAATAAGCAAAAGAGTCAACAACAGCTTTATAACCAGCCAAATTTGCCTGAGATGATAAGATATCCATTGATTGTGCTCTTGTGATTCTTGGTAGAAGTTCCAGAGAGAAACACTTAATATCTCTTGATATAATTTCTTTTAATTTTTTTTCGTTGGAATAAGGGTTTAAAACTCCTATAAAAATTTGATCTTTCTTAAGTTTATTACAATTTTGATCGTTTAGCATACTCATTTGTAAAATTGCGTCAGAATTTAAAATAACTTCCTTGTCATCAGCTAGAATATTTGCGCCTTCTGATTTAAATTCTGTGTCACTAATTCCTAAGTGTAAACCATAGTCTTTAGAAAGATTAACCTCTAAGCCTATAGATATATATTTTTTTACTATTTCTGGAGTTACAGCAACACGTTTTTCAATTTTCAAATTTTCTGAAATTGATCCAATTTTCATTTTTTTTTATGATCTTAATATCATTTTTGTCTTGCTTTAAATTTGGGATTTTTTTTATTAATTATATAAACCCTGCCTCGTCTTCTTACTAGTTTAGAGTTTAAATCTCTTTTTTTCAGTGACTTTAGTGAACTTGCAATTTTCATAATTATTTATTTTTCCGACTTAATAAACGAACTTATATAATCTTTCAATTTTATTTTACCATAATACTTAATAATCATGTTTTTATTAGACATATTTGTCAGTGCTGAGGCAAATCTTTCACCTCTTCTTTGAGGTAAATAGGTAATTTTTGACTTAAACATTCTAGCCACCTCCAGTATTGATAAGGATTTTTTATGACTTATACTATAATGTCTACGTTTATTTGCTTTCCAAGCTTTATAACACACCTCTATGGTGTCAGATATGTGAGTAAATCTTCTAGTTTGTGTTCCAGGTCTAACTACAGATAGTGGCTTTCCATTTCTATACTGATTTTGAAAGATCCCTACTACAGTCGCCATTTCACCAATTTCAATTTGTCTTTTGCCATACACATTATAAAAGTAAACTATTTCATATTTTAAATTAAACCATTTTTTTAAATTCTCTAAAAGTGATAAATTAGTTGATTTTGTGAAAGCATATGGAGATAAGTTCTTATCATTACCTCTTTTTCCAAGAGTTGCTGAAGTTGCAGAGTAAATAAGTTTTATTTCATTGTCTAAACAAAATTTAAAAACTTCTTTGCTGCCAATTATGTTTGATTCGTAACACTGATTAAAATTTTTGAAACTTTGATAAATTCTTGAAAATTCTCCAAAATGAAAAAGCGAGTGAATTTTTTTTTTTTGTTTTTTCAATAAAATTGAAATCTGAGAAGTATTACCTTTTATATAAGAAACTTTTGAGGATATGAAATGATTTTTTTTAGAACCAGTTGAATAATTATCAATACTAATAATTTTAAAATTTGTTTTTTTTAAAAAAAATTCAATAAGATTTGAACCAACAAATCCTGCACCTCCTGTAATTATAATTAGATTTTTCATTGAGACTAGCCTGGCAAAGTCCTACTCTTCCATGTCTTAAGACAAAGTACCATCGGCGCAGAAAGGCTTGACTTCCGAGTTCGGAATGGGATCGGGTATTACCCTTTCGCAATATTCACCAGGCATGTTTTTATACAAATTTAAAAATACTAATCAAGATAAATATATTCATTATTCAAAAAAATCTATATTTAATTAATGTTTTTAAAGCAATCAACCCATCATAAAAATTTATTTTTTTACCCTCATCGTATGTCCTTCCATTATAAGTAATTGGCACCTCTATTATTTTTTCATTTAATAAAGATATTTTTGTTGTGACCTCAGGACAAAAACTAAAACCACTTTCTTTTAGTTTTATTTTATTAAATATTTCAGATTTTAATACTTTATAACATGTATGTGCATCAGTAAGATTTTGGTTATTTATTATATTTGATATTATTGTTAACACATGATTGGCAAAAACTCTAAAAGCTGAACTAAAACTATTATTGAAATATCTATCTTTATTTAAAACTCTAGATCCATAAACTATATTTGTTTTTTTAATTAATATTGGTTTAATTAATCTTATATAATCTTTAGGAGAATATTCTAAATCAGCATCTTGGATAATTACAATCTTTCCTTTTATATATTTTTGAGCACTTCTAACTGCTGCACCCTTGCCTAAATTTCTTTTATGTAAAATTAGTTTCTCTGATTTTTTAATTAATTTTTTGAGCAATTCTCGTGTTCCATCATCAGAAAAATCATCTACAACAATAAGTTGTATATTTAATTTTTGTTTTCTAATTAAGCTAATGATTTTAACAATTGTTTTTTTTTCATTATAGCAAGGTACAATCACAGTTAATTTTGATTTAATATTCATTATAAAGACATTATTTCAGAAATGAATTAATTTTTAAACTTATAAATAAAGAGATAGCCCAATTTAGATTTCTGTATATCAATATCACCAAAACTGTTTCTACAAATAAATGGAATGTCCCAACAGACTGTGGTTTGTGGATCAGATCCTGCAATAATTAAGTTTAAATTTAAACCATTTTTAATTTCACTTTTATAATTAACTTTTTTAAAATTTGGCCAAATATTTTTTTCAAATTCAATACTATTAATTCTAGATACATTCTTGTTCACAAAAAATATTAAAGAAAGTGCAAATATAAATACATAGATTTTTTTATTATAAGCAGGATCTAAGAATACCTTAAAAAAATTTATAACAACTAATAAAAAAAATATTAGAAGCATTATAAAATGATTTCCCATCCTTATAACTGGAGAATTATAAAACCATAATAACGAACAGATTATTAATGAAAAAATTATCACAAAATAGCTAAATATCATTTTTTTTTCATTAATCATGAAATTATTTTTTCTAGCAAAAACTTTAAGTAATAAAATTGGTAATGAAAATGCTATAATAAATTCAACAATCTCAGTTGAATTCCTATTAAACCAAGTTGGAACCCAATTGAATTTTTCATGATATTCTTTGATACTTAGTGTACCTTGATAAACTCCATAACTATGGTTAACAAAAAGTATTCTTTTAATAGAAGCAAGGTAATCTGGATCAAACCATGAAGGTTTTATAAAACAGCTAATATTGCTTGGTATTAAAATACAACCTGTATATATAAATTGTTGTAACAAGTAAAAAGTTCCAAATAACAATATGAATAATGAAAATTTAGATAATAAAATTTTCTTGTTAAAATTAACTAGATATAATGAATAAAGTAATAACATTATTAATGGTAAATTCATTATTCTTATCGTAATAGCTAAGGTTATACTCATTATAAATAATTGGAAAAATAATAAACGTTTCTCATTTGAATTTATCAATTTTAAAAAATATAAAATTGAAATTATTACAAAAAAGTTTCCTGGAACATCAATACCATATGAGTTAATTCTTGAAAATTTAATTATAAAAAAAAGCAAAAATATAAATGAAAATAAAAATAATAATTTATTTTCTGAATTTTTTTTATTAAAATTATTAACTATTTCTGTAATAAATATAAAAATTACTGATATAAAAAAAATAGAATTCAGGATATATAAATGCTTAAATTCATTTTTAAAAAGATAAAAAGAAGAATGCAAATTTAACCACATAGAATTATATCCCTGGCTAATTTGCAAAGAGTTCAGACCAAATATCACCTTTTCAGAAGTAAAATTAACAATGTACGGAAGATGGTAGAATCCAAAGTCCTCATTTGGTTTATGTTCGTAAAAAAAAAGAATAGATAATAATGAAAAAGTAATAAAAATAAAAATACTGAATTTATTAAGATATTTTTTTAGATTTTTAATATTTAAAATAAAAAGTAAGATTCCGATTGTGTGTATAATTATATTAAGTTGATAACTAATAGGTAAAAAAAAGTGAATAAAAGTAACAAGAAATGACAGTGAAAAAAATCCAACTAAAATAATATCAGTTAAAGATAGATTTTTATTATTTATTATAATTAAATTACTTATGAAGGACCCATGTCCTAAGAAAGACATAAATAGAAAAACTAATAATATTAAGTATTCAACCATTTAAAATTAATATTTTATGTTATTTGTTCTTATCAAAAATTTATATATTAATATGTTTTAAAATTTTACATTAAAGTGTTGTATACTTTTAAATACAATATTTATGAAAAAATAAACTTATAATATTTACAAATGAACAAATTACAAAAGATGATTAATTACCCGTTAAAACTGTATACAAAATTAGAAATTCTAAAAAAAAAAAAGTTGTCTGATAGATTCAATTATATTTACAAAAAGAATTATTGGGGTGATTTGGAAAGTGTATCTGGACCTGGCTCTTCTTTTAAAAACTCAAATAAAATTACCACCTCATTAAGAAATATAATTAAGAAATACAAGATTGAAAATATAGTTGATGCTCCATGTGGGGATTGCAATTGGATTAAGAAAATATTTAGTAACAAAAATATAAAATATTTGGGAATAGACATAGTTCCTGATTTAATTGAAAAAAATCAAAATAAATTTATAAATCTTACAAATATCAACTTTCAAGTTTTAGACATAACAAGTAAAAAACTACCTAAAACAGACTTAATCATATGTCGAGATTTCTTATTTCATTTAAGCTTTAAAGATGGAAAAAAATTTTTAAAAAATTTATTTAAGTCAGATTTTAAATACCTACTTACTAGCAGTCATTCAAATGGTAAAGAGAATGATTTTGAAAATTTAAAAGATATTGAATCTGGAGATTTTAGGAAAATTAATATTTTTCAAAAACCTTATAATTTTGAAAAAAAATATGAATTGTGCATAAAA
>CACLSF010000015.1 GCA_902609535.1 uncultured Pelagibacteraceae bacterium
ATTGATTTAGCTGCAAAAAATATGAATTCACTTTTAAGAATTTTAAAGCCAAAAGGAGTTATCACAGCTCAGGTTGGCAGCCAAGATAAAAAACCAAAACAAGTAGAGAATTGGTTAAACATATTTAATGAAAATTTTGGCAATGCTAAATTATCTAGAGTTTATATACCAAGTTTTGATTGTTCCTGGAACTTCTCTTCATCGATAAATCATTAGAAACTTCTTTTTAATTCCCAAAAATTATGAAATAATTATTCTTTTAACGGAGGAAATAATGAATGTAATAAAAAATATATTTTTAACTGTTCTGTTATCTTTATTTTTAATTAGCAATTCTAATGCTGATAAAATTAAGATTGGAACTGAGGGAGCTTACCCACCTTGGAATTCAAAAGATGCTTCAGGTAAACTTATTGGGTTTGAAGTAGAACTTGCTTGGACACTTTGTAGATACATAGGCCAGCAATGTGAAATCGTTGAACAAGACTGGGATGGTATGATACCAGCTTTAACATCAAAAAAATTTGATGCTATAATGGCTGGAATGTCAATCACCGAAGAAAGAATGAAAACAATTAGTTTTTCACAAGGATATGCTGATGAAGTAGCATCTTTGGCTGTTATGAAAGGTTCTGACCTAGAAGGAATAGACACCCCAGAAGCTGTAAATTTAAATTTAGGTGGTTCATCTGTAAATAAGGCTATGAAAACTTTGACATCAGTTTTATCAGGTAAAACAGTCTGTACTCAAATTGGAACAATTCATCAAAACTTCTTAGAGTCAGGTGATGTTGGAAAAATAAATTTGAAAACTTATAAAACACAAGATGAAGTTAATCTTGATTTGACTAATGGTAGATGTGATGTTGCTTTAGCAGCGGCAGTTGCATTTACGGACTATGCTGAAAAATCAGGCAAAGAAGTTGTTTTAGTAGGACCAACTTTTTCAGGTGGTGCTTTTGGCAATGGAGTTGGTGTTGGTATTAGACAAGGTGACACTAAACTTTTAAAAGCATTCAACAAAGCAATTGATAAAGCTAGAAAAGACGGACATATAAGCCGAATTGCTATTAAATGGTTCGGTTTTGACGCTTCTATGTAATTAATTTTAGATGTGGCGACTATAATATATAGTCGCCAGTCTTTATGGAACTTCTTTCATTTGGAGATACTGGTTGGGGAGACGAACTCTTTTTTGCAACCTTAATGACAATTGCTGTTTCTATTGCAGCTATGCTAATAGGGTTTTTGTTTGCATTAATATTTACACCTTTAAAATTATCAAAAAATAAATCACTTAATATACTCGGAAATTGTTACACTACTATAATTAGAGGTGTTCCAGAACTATTAGTAATTTACTTATTATTTTTTGGTGGTACAGGGGCTGCAATGTATGTAGCTTCAATTTTTGGATATGATGGATATATTGAAATTAATGCATTTATAACTGGTGCTCTTGCAATTGGGATTATTTCTGGAGCCTATTCTACAGAAGTTTTTAGAGGCGCCATATTATCTATTGATAAAGGCCAATTTGAAGCTTCAAAAGTTTTAGGGATAAATAAAAGTATTCAATTTTATAAAATTATTTTACCACAAATGTTGAGATTATCAATTCCTAACCTTAGCAATGTTTGGCAAATAACTTTAAAAGATACTTCTTTAATTTCTGTAACAGGATTAGTAGAAATAATGAGGCAATCTTATATTGCTGCTGGTTCAACTAGAGATCCTTTATTTTTTTATTCAGTAGCAGCAGTCTTGTATTTAATACTTACCTTCTTAAGCATGAAATTAATTAATAAATTAGAATTAAAATATAGCAAAGGATACTGATGGATATAAATTTAATGATTAGTATTTTTCCAAACTTGTTAAGTGGTGCAGTTATCACTCTTCAACTTTTAGTATCATCAATGTTTTTTGGATTAATAATAGGTTTAATTTTTGCAATTTTAAGAATTAATAAAAATCCAATAATTAATAAGTTTGCCTATGGTTATTCTTATTTTTTTAGAGGCACACCTCTACTAGTTCAATTATATTTAATATATTATGGATTGGCTAATATAGAGTTTTTAAGAAATTCTTTTTTTTGGTTAATAATTAAAGAACCATATTGGTGCGCAATTATTGCATTTTCCTTAAATACTGGAGCTTATACATCTGAAATATTAAGATCAGCTTTTCAGACAATTAAAAAAGGTTACATAGAGGCTGCACAAAGTCTAGGAGTTACAAAAAAAATTACATTTTACAGAATTCAATTACCAATAGCTATAAAACAATCACTTCCAGCATATGGGAATGAAATAATATTAATGCTTAAAGGTACTTCACTTGCAAGCGTTATAACAATTATGGATTTAATGGGTGAAGCTAGAAAAGTAAATGTTTTAACTTTTAAACCTTTTGAAGCATTTATAACTGCAGGAATAATTTATTTATTTATTACATTTATAATTCACAATATTATAAAGTATTTGGAAAAAAAATACGGATTTCAAACATGAAAGTAGCTTGCATTCAGTTATCTAGTGGGGAAGATTATAATAAAAATTTTAAAGATATTGTAAAATATATTAATCAAGCAATTACAAATAAGGCAGATTTAATAATTACGCCAGAAACTTCTTCATTGATGTCTGCTGACAAAAAAAATTTATTTAAGTATTCATATGAAATGAAACATGACCCAATAATAAAAAAAGTAAAAATTATAGCCAAAACAAAGAAGAAATGGATACTTCTTGGCTCAATGTGCATTAAAGTAAAAAACAAATTAAGAAATAGATCTATTCTAATTGGACCTAAGGGTAAAATAAATACCTATTACGATAAAATAAATATGTTTGATGTTAAAGTTTCAAAAAAAGAACAACATAAAGAAAGTAAAGTATTTAAGGCAGGTACAAAATTAGTGTCAGCTAAATTACCCTGGGGAAAAATAGGTCTTTCAATTTGTTATGATTTAAGATTTCCAGAACTTTATAGAAACTTATCAAAAAGAAATCTAAGTTTTATAACTGTTCCATCTGCATTTACTAAAACAACTGGTCAAAGACATTGGTTAACGTTATTAAAAGCAAGAGCAATTGAAAACTTTTGCTATATTTTTGCGCCTAATCAAACAGGAAAAAATACGATTAAAAGAGAAACTTTTGGACATTCAGCTATTATTTCGCCTGATGGTAAAATAATAGCTCTTAAGAGATTAGGAAAAGGAATTATTTATTCTAATATAAAATCAAAAACATCTATGGATTTAAGAAAAGTTATTCCAAGTATGCTTTAATAGTTTGTGTATTGTTTAATCTCTTTTATTTTTGAACCAGTTTTATTGTTTATTGCTAATTTAATTTTTGCTCTATCATCATTAAGGAAATGAACATCTCTTGATAGTTTTATAAAATTTTCACCAAAATCACTATTTTTTTCACACATTCTTTTATTATCTTCAATATCCCAAAGTTTTGCATTTATTGCTTTTAATTCTTCATAAAGTTTTTTTAATTCATCTTTTAAAGCTATGTTTTTATCTAATTGTTTTGTTAAAACTAGATATTCATCATTAATAAATATTAATTTATCTGTATCTTTAATTTTTTCTTTTTTGATTTCTAAAATTGAAATTTTATCTAAAAGTTCGCCTACAGATACTTCAACTAAAATTTTATTCATATATAAATATAGTGTGTTAAGTTGTTTAAAATATGTCTAATATTCTTATAATTAAACATGGATCTTTAGGTGATATAACTCAGGCATGTGGTGCAATTCAAGATATTTCTAATTTTCACAAAGATGATAAAGTCTATTTATTAACATCAAAGCCTTACATTGATCTTTTCAAAAAAAATCCTTATTTAGAGGACATAATTTTGGATAAGAGATTATCAAGATTTAATCTGATTTATTTATTGAATCTCATGCGCAAATTAAAAAAATACAAATTTATAAAAGTTTTTGATTTACAAAATTCTTCGCGTTCAAGTTTCTATAAAAAAATATTGTTTCCAAATGCTAGTAATCTTATTTGGTCGTCTTCTGAAACCACGTTGCCAAAAGATAAATATAAGCATGAATTTGATAAAAATCCTGTTTTAGATAGATTTAAACATCAATTAGAAACATCTGGAGTTAATACTAAATACACTATGTATCCTGATTTTAAGTGGGCTTGTTCCAATATTGAAAATATAAAAAAAAAATTTGATTTAAATAAATACATAATCTTATTCCCTTTTTGCTCTCCACATTTACAGATTAAAAAATGGCCTAGTTACAATAAACTTATAGATTTGATTAAGGATAAATTTCAAGATGAATACAAAATTATAGTGGCTCCTGGTCCTAATGAAATTAATAAGACAAAAGAAACAAATGCTATTTCAATTTTAAAAGAAAATATATCTTTAGATATCTCTGAACTTGCTACTTTAATAAAAGACAGTTCTTTCGTTGTAGCAAATGACACTGGACCTGCGCATATGGCTGCACATTTGGGTGCAAAAGGAGTAGCATTATTTGGTTCTCACACTACTGCATATAAAGTGAGTATAGAGAGAGAAAATTTTAAAGCGATTCAAGTAACAGATTTAAATAAATTATCTCCCGAAAAAGTTTTTGAATATTTAACAAAATCATTAAATTAATGGAAATAAATTTCCTTTTTTTTATAAGTGTTGTTCCTGCAATAATTTTGTATGGTATTGCAAAGTCTGGTTTAGGAGGTTCAATATCATTAATATCAGTTCCATTGATGACAGTTGTAATGCCATTACAGCAAGCATTAGCAATTATTTTACCTATTTTAATTCTTTCAGACATGATTGCAGTTTACAGGTTTAGAAGAGAGTTTAATTTTAGAATACTCAAGGTAATTGTTCCTTTTGCAGCAATAGGAATTATAATTGGTTCCTTTACATTCAATCATTTTTCAGAGGATTTACTTAAATTAATAGTTGGAATAATGGGATTTTTATTTGCTGGTCATTATTTCTTGTTTAAAAAAGAAAAGACACTTCCAGCTAAGCAAAATTTTTTAAAAGGAGCAATTTGCTCATCTATTGCTGGGTTTTCAAGTTTTTGTGTTCATGCTGGTGGAACACCTACAAGTCTTTATTTACTTCCATTAAGATTGAAAAAGGAAATTTATGTAGGAACTAGAATTATCTTTTTTTGTTGTGTTAACTTAATAAAGCTACCTTTGTATATTTATCTATCAATGATGAATTTTGATACATTGTTTCAATCAGTATCTCTTTTTCCATTAGCTTTAATTGGAATATTTATTGGATATCAAATACTTAAAATTATAGAGGAAAATTTGTTTTATAATATTATCTATAGTTTAATTCTTTTCAGTAGCATCAAGTTAATATTTGATTTTATTTAAACTTTGTCTTTTTAATTGAACTGTTACCAAATTTTTTTAACAGAAATGGTAAAAAAGCTACAATTATTAATATCCTTAAAAAATGATGATAACTTACAAAAATTGGGTCAATATTATAAGCAACACTAATAACAACCATTTCATGAATTCCTCCTGGAGCAAAACTTAAAAAAGTTGGAATAAAATCAAATCCTAAGTACTGAAGAAAGTATGCCGTAACCATAGCAACAACAACTAATATTGAGCATACAATTATTCCATGAAAAATATAAAAAAATAATTCTTTAAGCTTTAATCCATTTAATCTACTTCCAAGAGCTGTACCTAAAAAAATAAATGCTATATTTATTATTGTGTCTGGAAATCTAGAATCAACAATCTCAAAAGTATAAAATAAGCCAGATAAGGCCATAGCACCAACAAGTATAGGAGAAGGTATACTTAATTTTTTAAGCAATAAAGAAAATAAATAACAAATAATAATTAGAAAAAATATTTCAAAAAAATATTTTAAATCATAAATATTTTCATAATTATACCCTGCGATTTCAGAAAAACCTAATTTGCTAATAAATAATATAGGTACAAAACTTACAATAAATATAACTCTTGTAGCCTGAGGAATTAAAACTTGTTTATGATTTTCTTTTTTCCCATACTCTAAAAGTGCCGCAGCTATTGGAACAAATGCTCCAGGTAGAGCAGCGAGTGTTGCAATAAACTTATCAAATTTACAAACTTTAACAAAATAATATCCTGCTAAAATAGTACTTACCATAGTACAAACAATCATTGCCATAGATGAGAATATCCATAAATGAATTTTATATAATAAAGATACATTCAATGTCCCACCTAAAATAATACCAACCATCAGAAAAACTGGATTTAGTAATTTTGTTGAGAATTCAATTTTAAAATTAGTAAAAGCAATACACAGATTTAAGCCTAAAGCACCTAGTAACCAAGGTAAAGGAAGACCAATTAAAGTTCCAATATAACCTCCAATTACTCCTATGATTAAAGCTTTATAACTAATCTTGAGCTCGTTTAATAACCATTTAAGTTTAATCACCTTTAACATGTAATTAATTAATCCTTATTGACACTGAATTTTTATTTATGTTTAATAACTCATTATAATTATAATAGGAGAAAAAATAATGAAACTAATTAAATCAATAATTTCGGTTTTATTCTCGGCAATTCTTATTCTTTCAGCAACAACAACTAGTTCAATAGCAATTGATAAATTGCATTTTGTAATTGGTGGTGGTGCTGGTGGTGGTTGGGATGGAACTGCTAGAGGTACAGGAGAAGCTTTAACAAAAGCTGGTATGTTAAAAAGTGCATCATTTGAAAATATGTCAGGTGGTGGTGGTGGAAAAGCATTAGCTTATATGATTAATAATAAGCCTGCTAATACAGTCTTAGTTCAATCAACACCATTAGTTTTAAGATCAATTACAAGACACAAAGGTTATGTAAGTGGAAGTGGAACTTTATCTTATAAAGATGTTGTGCCAATAGCCGGCGTCATTGGGGATTATGGTGCTATAGCTGTAGCAAAAAATTCACCATATAAAAATTTTGAAGATGTAGTTAATGCATATAAAAAAGATGCAAGCTCAATTAAAATGGCTGGTGGATCAGTAAGAGGAAGTATGGACCATTTAATTGGCGCCTTAGCTTTCCAAGCTGCTGGTGCTAATCCAAATGATGTAGCATACATTCCTTATGATGCAGGTGGAAAAGCTTTAGCTGGACTTTTATCTGGAGAGACACAAATTATCTCTACAGGTTTAGGTGAACTTATGGGCGCTAGAGACCAAGTAAGAATTATTGGTATTACAGCTCCTTCAAGAGTTTCTGATGCTCCAGATGCACCAACCCTTAAAGAACAAGGTTATGATGTGCAATTTGTTAACTGGAGAGGTTTCTTTGGACCTCCAGGAATGAGTAGTGCAGATAAATCAAAAATTGCTAAAATGTTAGGCGATGTACAAAAGACTTCTGAATGGGAAACTGTAAGAGCAAGAAATGCATGGGTTAATATTTACAATCCAGAAGGAAAGTTTGTATCCTTCTTAGAAAAACAAACTGAAGAAATGACAGCTCTTATGAAAAAATTAGGAGTTATATAATCTTAACGATTATTAAATATTAGAGCAGTGAATATAAATACTACAAAAGTTATATCACTGCTCTTTTTTATATTTTCAGCATTTTATTTATATACAGCTTATCAAATTCAAGTTTTTGCATTCGATGAAAATGCACCTTTTAATGCAAGAACATTCCCAATTTATCTAGGTTATGCAGGCCTTTTTTTTTCAGGATTAAAACTAATTTTACCAGATCCTAATACAATAAAAGTTCAACATAAAACTTTAGAATATAAAAAAACAGTAATACTTATTATTATTGCGATTATTTATGGTGCTACAATTTTAAAAGTTGGTTATTTTTTAACTACTTCACTATTTTTGTTCTCTTCATATTATTTTTTAGGAGAGAGAAGATGGGTCTTAATGTTCTTATTGTCTTTTCCTTTTGTAGCATCTTTTATGTATTTGCTTCATGGGGTTCTTGATATTTATTTAAGAGATCCATTCTTACAATCAATTGGAATTATGGGATGATTGAGGGGATTTTAATTGGTTTAACAACAGCCCTTACTCTTCAAAATATTTTAATGGTAATGCTTGGCTGTTTTTTTGGAACAATTATTGGAATGTTGCCAGGACTTGGACCAATGACAGCGATAGCTTTAATGATACCAATTACTTATGGTTTTGATCCAGCAACTGGTTTAATTTTAATGGCAGGAGTTTATTATGGAGCGGTATTTGGAGGTTCTACATCATCAATATTATTAAATGCACCTGGTGTTCCAGGTACGGTCGCAACTTCATTTGATGGCTATCCAATGGCCCAACAAGGTAAAGCAGGAAAAGCACTAGCCATAGCTGCCTGGAGTTCATTCGCTGGTGGTACTTTGTCAGCAATATATTTATTATTTATGGCTCCAAGTTTATCGAAAGTAAGCTTATCTTTTAGATCTCCTGATTATTTTGCCTTAATGATTTTAGGTCTGACTGCTATTGCAGCATTTTCTTCTAAGGGTCAGTTTTTAAAAGCTATGATGATGGTAGTGCTTGGTTTAATGTTAGCATCTGTTGGTCAAGATAGCTTATCTGATATTACAAGATTTACATTTAACAATATGAATTTAACAGATGGAATTAGCTTTGTTCTTGTTGTTATGGCAACTTTTGCGATGAGCGAAGCTCTAACAATCATTTTAAAAAGAAATGATCCCACAAGTGCCGCTAAGCAAGTTTCATTAACAGAACTTGGTTCAATTAAAATTAATCAAGAAGAAAGAACCAAAATGTACAAGACAATACCTAGGTCATCAGTAATAGGTTTTTTAATTGGTGTTTTACCAGGAGCAGGGGCTACTATTGCTTCTTTTTTAGCTTACGGAATGGAAAGAAATATTGTTAACGATGAAGAAAAAGAAAAATTTGGTAAAGGAAGTGTTAATGGTCTATCAGCTCCAGAAACAGCAAATAATGCAGCTTGTTCAGGGTCATTTGTGCCTATGCTTACATTAGGAATACCTGGTAGTGGAACAACTGCTGTAATGTTAGGTGCACTATTAGGATTTGGTGTCCAGCCTGGCCCAAGATTATATATGACTAATCCAGAAATATTTTGGTCTATCATTATGTCTATGTATATAGGAATGGTAATATTATTAATTTTAAATTTACCTCTTATTCCTTATATAGCTAGAATTCTTGCAGTTCCAAAAAATTATTTAATCCCATTAATCCTATTTTTTTCTATTACTGGAATTTATGTAATGTCATTTAACAATTTTGATATTTATTTAATGATAGGAATTGCAGTTGTTGCTACATTTCTAAGATTATATGATTTTCCTATGCCACCTTTGATACTTGCCTTTGTTCTAGGAGGTTTGATGGAAGAAAATTTGAGAAGATCTTTATTATTAAGCAATGGTTCTTGGGAATTTTTATGGGACAGAGCTTTAACCGCATGTATATTACTAACTACAATTTTAATTGTAATTTGGCATGTTTATAAAACTATGTTTAAAAAGACCAAAACTTAAGTGATATAAATTTTATCAGATAAACCGTAACAAAGTATAGCCATCATTATTAGAAACACTGTAGGCGCTATAATCCCTTCATTTGTAACTTTTTCATTTAGACCAGTTTTATCAATCTTAAGCGAGTAGAAATTTGTTACTAAAACGCATGCATGTATAATAAATATTAAATTAAAAAATGCCCAAGTACCTTCAATTCCATTTGGTCTAACAAACATTATATAAATAGCCATTATTACCCAACCAAGCATTAGCGCTCCAACAAATCTAACCATTACAGCTGCACTATGATCTATACCAAACTTATCCATAAATTTTTTGGTTCCAACAATTGTTTGAAAACAATATCCGGCTATCGCTATAAAATGTGCAAGAAATACAATTAAGTAGAAAATGTTATTAAATTTAGCGATCATATGATTACTTTATAAGATTCTCTTATATTTTTCAATTGCCTTATCCCAAAGAAAGTTTTCAGAAAAATTTTTTGCTTCTTTTCCGTATTCTATATATTTATTATCTCTAAAAAGGTTGTCTATACTTGAATAAATATCCTCAAGTTTATTACCATCACATATTAAACCAGTTTTTTCATGTATAATTGCATCTGAAGCACCTCCATCTTTTCCACCAATTGATGGAACACCATATTGAGCAGCTTCCACATAAGCAATGCCAAAACCTTCAACTGATTTTTTATAAATTATTGAAGGCATTACAAAAATATCTGACTTTGAAACAAGAGCATTTTTTAAGTCTGAAGGCACATCTTTTAAAAAAGTGACTTGATCTTCTAATTTCAATTCAATTACTAGTTTTTTTAATTTATCTTCTTCATCGCCATACCCAATACAGGTGTAAGTAATATCAGGGTAGATTTCTTTTAAGTTTCTAACTGCCATGATTACTTTTTCATGATTTTTTCTTTTATCAAATCTTGATACTGTAATTATTCTATTTTTCTTTCCTTTTAATATTTCTTCAGCTTCATCCAAATATTTTTTTGGAACTTCAACTACTGGATCAATTCCAGGATTTATAATAACTATTTTTTCCTCTTGTACGCCCAAATTAATAGCTAAATTTTTTGTATACTTGGAATTTGCTACAATATGATCAACATTATTTAGAACTGATAATACTTTTTTATTTAAACTTGAACCTTTTGGGTGATTAATCTCTTTTGAATGAATTAAGCAGACTTTTTTTTTATTTGTTTTTATAAGCTCCAAACTTTTCCAATGATCAGCAATCAAACATTCTACATTTTTATTATTTTCAAGATAATCATTTATCAAATAAGATTTTCGATATTTTCTTATTAGTTTCATTCCACTAACTCTTTCAATTGAAAATGAAACAGATTTATCAAATTCTTCGTGATTTTCATGGTAATCTGCAAAAACTTTTATTAGATTTATTTTTGCTAGAGATCTTGCCAATCCCCACATAAGATTTTGCATACCTCCTAATTCAGGAGGAAAAGTTCTAGTAATTAATAAATACATTTTTTATTAAAACCATTTAATACTACAACCCATACTTGGAAGTTGTTGATCTGGGCCTTTGTTGGATTTTGCTATCATTTTCATAGCTTTTTTAAGTTCGCTATCTCCACTTTCTATTGGTTTCAAATTTTTTAACTCTCTTATTCTTCCTCTATATTGAAGTTCAAGATCTTTATTGTATCCAAAAAAATCTGGAGTACAGACTGCACCATAAGTTTTTGCTACTTCTTGAGTTTCATCTATTACATATGGAAAATTAAAATTATGATTTTTTGAAAATTTAATCATATTATCAAATGAGTCTTCTTCATATCTTTTTGGGTCATTTGACATTATTGCTATAGATTTAATTCCATCATTTTCTAATTCTTTACTATCTTCGACAACATTATTTATGACAGCTAATACATATGGACAGTGATTACAGATAAACATGATTAATGTTCCGTTTTCACCTTTTACATCATTCAATGAAATTATTTTATTATCAATAGATTTAAGTTCAAAGTTATCAGCTTTTTTACCGAAGTCACAAATTGGTGTTTTAGTTAATGCCATGTTAAAAGACTATATAATTTATGTTTTACGATTTAAAAGACAAAAAACCAAAAAACCTTGGCGAAAATTGGGTAGCACCTAACGCTGTTATAATTGGAGATGTAACATTAGAAAAAAACTCTAGTGTCTGGTTTAATGCAACCCTAAGAGGCGATATTGAAAATATATACATTGGAGAGGGTTCAAACGTTCAAGATGGAAGTGTTTTGCATACTGATCCAGGTTATCCATTAATTATTGGAAAGAATGTAACCATAGGTCATTTAGTAATGCTTCATGGCTGCACAATTGATGACAATTCTTTAATTGGCATTGGAGCTGTAGTTCTCAATAAAGCTAAAATTGGAAAAAATTGTATCATTGGAGCTAAATCATTAATTACAGAAAATAAAGAAATTCCAGACAATTCTTTGGTGATGGGTTCGCCAGGAAAAATAATTCGTCAATTAACAGAAGACGAAATTGAGGCGGTAAAGCAAAATGCTATTAGATATCAAGAAAACTGGAAAAAATACTCTAAATCTGTATTTTAAAGAAATGAAAAAAATAATTATATTTTTTATAACATTTTTATTTTCATCCCTCTCTTTTGCCTCAGACGAAAAACCTGGAAGATATTTTAAAGATCAACCTGATGTTTCAGATGAACCACAAGTACATTTTATATACCTACTAAATAAAGATAGTGAGGATAATGAATGGGACATTAGTGGAAAAATGGAGAAAGAGTTATTAGAGGCGAATGAAAAAATGCTTGAAATGACAAAAGGTAATCAAAAATTTAGATATGACATGAGGGAAGATGGAAAAATGGATATTTCTTTTGTTAGGTTTGATAAACAATATAAAGGAAATTATGGAATGAACTATCCTGACGCTTATTTAACAAAATTAGGATTTAATAGTCCAAATAAATTGTATTTTGCATGGGTAGATGTAGGGCATAGAGATGGTGGACAAGGGAGCGTGCATCATGGATATATTTTTTTAAAAAGTAAATATAACCCAAGTAAAAATAAAAGAATTCTAATTACTTTACATGAATTAATGCATGTAAATGGATTTGCATGGGCGTGTACAAAAGGAAATAAAAATGGACATAAAACTGGAACTATAATCGGCGGTCCAGATGGAGGTGATAAATATAAGTTAGGCTCATTATATAATCATAAAGATCCTACTTGTCCTGATTTTAAAGACTCAGTCTTTCTAGACCCAACTTCTAGTACACCATTTAATCCTGTATATTTGAAATGCGCAATGGCTGCCGAGGTTGGTAGAGGTATTTCTCCTGATATTAATTATGAATGGAGGGATAGATATTCTCATAAAAAACTAAAAAAAATTAAAAAGAAAAGAACTTGGTGCACTTATAATAGATACAAAGATTTCAATAACTTTTAGAAAAGAAAATCATTAATCGAGTAAATAATTAATCCTAAAATAATTACAAAAAATATTAAAAAAGCTATTTGTTCACTAACTTTCTTAGTAACTCTAGTTTCACCCTTTTTAAATTTTCTGATTTGGAAAATACCAAATCTCATTACAGCTAAACCACCTAATACAAGTGCTACAGCAATAATAAATCCAGTTAACATTTTTTACGGAATTAGCCAGTTTTGATTATCATTTGTAATATCAAATCTTGCTCTTCTATGACCTTTTGCTGCGAGATAAAGCCATTCAATACTTTCAATTTTACATTGTATTACTGTAAAGTTTTTATAACCTTCTTCACTTTGTTCCATTGTAAAGCCAGACTTTTCAATATCTTCACTTAAACCTGAGCTTGGTTCATCCGCTTCTGTTCCTGGTCCATTATTTACTAAATAACATTTTCGACTCACGTGAGCAGTTTTTGACCATGATTGCTCAGTTATTTCATTATTATGATTGATAGCACATTTAACTTTAACCCTAAGCTGAATCTTTTCCTCTTTATCATAAAATATAAGTGCTGCACTGCTGTTTTTTTTTAACTTTGGAATTTTATCAGATCTAATATCACTATGAAATTGAATTAGATTATTTGATTGATCTGATTTTCTAAGAACTACAATCCTTCCATCAAAGTCTGATTGATCTCCGCAAACAAAAACTGGAATTCTAAATGGTGACGATCTATTAGTCACTGCATCATCAAGCATTAACCAAATTTTTTTCTTTATTTCAGAAAAGTCCTCATAGTATGGGACAGTATTTGACATAGGATTATTTCTTTTTTTTAAGTCTAGCAATCAGACTAGAGCTATCCCAACGGTTCCCACCCATTTTTTGAACATCAGCATAATATTCATCAACAATTTCAGTAACAGGAACAGGTGAACCATTTCTTTTTGCTTCTTCAATTACAATTTTTAAATCTTTTCTCATCCAGTCAACTGCAAAACCATAATCAAATTTATCCTCAACCATTGTTTTATATCTATTTTCCATTTGCCAAGATTGTGCTGCTCCCTTTGATATTGTTTCCATAACCTTATCAATATCCAGTCCAGCATTTATGCCAAAGTTAATAGCTTCTGATAAACCTTGAACAACTCCTGCAATACACATTTGGTTCATCATTTTGGTTAGTTGACCGCTTCCTGATGGACCAATTAATTTTACTTTTTTGCTGTAGCAATCAATTACAGGTTCTGCTTTTTTAAATGCCTCATCATCACCACCTACCATAACAGTCAATATCCCACCTTCAGCACCTGATTGTCCTCCAGATATAGGAGCGTCTAAAAATGCAAACCCTTTGTCTTTTGCATTTTTATAGAGTTCTCTTGATATTTCTGCTGAAACGGTTGAGTTGTCTATGTAAATGGCACCTTCTTTAGCGCTATGAAATAATCCATGTTCACCTAACGATACTTCTTTTAGATCATTATCATTACCAACGCATGTGAAAATAAAATCGGCACCCTCTGCTGCTTCTTTAGGAGTGGAAGCCATCTTTCCTTTATATTCAGAAATCCATTTTTCAGCTTTAGCTGAAGTTCTGTTAAAAACAGTTACATTGTGGCCAGCTTTTGATATATAACCAGCCATCGGATAGCCCATTACCCCGAGACCTATGAAAGCAACATTACAAGTCATAAATTTTTTATATGTTTAAAAGTTTAAGTTTAAAAGTAATTATATTTGGTTTTATATTTACATTTTTTTCAAGTTTTGGACAGAGTTTTTTTATCGGCTTGTTCAATTCTAGTATTAGAGAAACTCTTTCTATTAGTCATGGCCAATTTGGAACGATTTATGCATCTGCAACTCTTTGTAGCAGCTTACTTGTTATTTGGATTGGAAAAAAGATTGATGATGTAAATGTCCTAAAGTTTGCTATTTTCGTAACGATACTCCTATCATTTTCAAGTTTTTTCTTTTCAAAAATCTCATCAGTAGTTTTTTTATTTGTAGCGATATTTCTAATGAGATTTTCTGGTCAAGGAATGATGTCTCATACAGCGTCAACTACAATTTCAAGATATTTTACAAAGTCTAGGGGACGAGCGTTAAGTATGATTTGGTTTGGTTTATCTTCAGCAGAATTTATTCTACCAGTTCTCATAGTTTATTCTTTAACATTGATGGCTTGGCAAAATATTTGGATAATAATTTCAATTTCAGTTTTAATAATTTTACCCTTAGCATCTTATTTTTTAGTTAAAGATGTAAAACTAGATACCAGAGAAACAGATCAGGATGCAAAGTTTAAAGAAGAAAAAATTAAACAGTGGAAAAGAATAGAAGTCTTGGGAGATTATAGGTTCTATATTATATCACTTAATATGTTAGCAATGCCATGGATTGCCACGGGTGTCTTTGTTTACCAATCATTTATCGTAAATTCTAAAGGGTGGGGTGAGTACACAATAGCACAATCCTTTATGTCCTATTCGATTTGTTCTGTTATCACTTTATTAGTCTCTGGATATTTGATTGATAAATTAACAAGTAGAAAATTACTTATATACATGAACATTCCTTTATTGCTTGCAACATTTGTTATTATGTATTTTGATGCCTCGCAATCAGCTTTCTTATTTTTAGGTTTAATTGGAATATCCAACGGTTTAGCTAATTTATTGGGATCTTCAACTTGGGCTGAAATATATGGAGTAAAATATATTGGCTCAATTAAAGCTTTAACAACTGCTTTAATGGTTTTTGCTACTGCGTTTGGTACTGCTTTATTTGGAATTTTGATTGATGCTGGCTATTCTATTGAAAAAATAGCAATTATATCTGCAATATCGATTTCATGCTCTATAGTCTTACTTTTCACTGTTAGAAAAAAACTAAATCCAGTTTATCTTTAATACTGCTTGATTTTTTTATATTCGGGGTGTATCTAACCGACCATGGCAAGAGTTACAGTTGAAGATTGTATTGATAAAGTCGATAGTCCTTATGAATTAGTATTGGTTGCAAAAGAAAGAGCAACACAGCTCAATTCAGGATTAGAGCCAACACTAGATAGAGATAACGATAAAAACACTGTTATAGCATTAAGAGAAATAGCCGAAGAAACAATTAAAGTTCCAGATTTAACTGACGCAGCAGTATATAAATTAAGAAAACATGTTGAGCAAGTTGATGATACTTCAGAGGATGATGAAGATATAGGCGATGATTTTGAAAATCTTTACAAAGGTGAAATTTCAAAGAGTGGTGTTCCAATACTCCCATCTAAAAGAGCAAGAAAAATTCCAGAAAAAATTCAAGTATCAAAAGATGATTTAGCGGAATTGCAAAATACTACTGAACAAACTAATTCTAATCCTGTTGAAGAAGCACAACAAGAAGAAGTTGATGTCTCGTTAGATGAAATGAAAGATCAAGAGGAAACTGTATCTGAGGCTTCAGAAGCAGAGAATCAAGAATAGCTAACCAAATTCTTTTATTATCTTTTCTCTGTGTTCATCTAAATCAGGTATATCCCCTCTAGTTTCTTCGTCTTTGTAAGTAGACATTTTTATAGGATTTCCTGCTGATTTAAATTCCCCAATTACTTTATGATAAGATTTTATAATCATATTCCTCTCTTTGATTTGAGGATTTTCAACGGCCTGTTTAATGTTGAAAATTGGCCCACAAGGAATTTTTAATTCCTCCATTTCCTTGACCCATTCATCTGTAGTTTTTAAACTTAATTTTTTTTCAAAAATTTCTTTTAACTGATCCATATTTTCACATCTTAACGAATTAGTGTTAAATCTTTCATCGTTCGTTATTTCAGAAATTTTTAATACGTCGCAAAGTTTTGAAAAAAGTTTATCATTCCCAGCTGCAATGATTATGTAACTATCTTTTGTTTTGAATGCTTCAAAAGGAGCGATAGAGGGATGTCTTGAACCCATCGGACCAGGAATCTCCTTTTTAGAAAGATATCTTGCAATTGCATTTTCTAAAATTGCAATCTGACAATCTAACATAGAGACATCAATAAAAGCACCTTTACCAGTTTTCTGTCTATCATACAAAGCTGCATTTATTCCTATTGCAGTAAACAATCCAGCGGTTATGTCGCCAATTGACGTTCCAACTCTTGTAGGTTCGGAATTTGGATGGCCTGTTACACTCATTAAACCACCCATTCCTTGAACTACCATATCGTATGCAGGTAATTCTTTTAAAGGTCCAGTTTGTCCAAAACCTGATGCAGATGCATAAATTAATTTAGGATACTTTTTACTTACATCTTTCCAACCAAAACCCCATTTATCCAATGTACCAGGCTTAAAATTTTCTACTAAGATATCAGCCTTAGATAATATTTTTTCAAATAATTTTTTGTCATCTTCATTCTTTAAATTTAAAGCAATACTTTCTTTTCCTCTATTTAGAGACATAAAGTATGCAGAGTAATCTTCAACAAAAGGACCAAATTTTCTAGAGTCGTCACCTGTTTCTGGAGCTTCAATTTTAATAACTCTCGCACCTAAATCTGAGAGTATCATTGTACAATAAGGCCCAACTAAAACCCTTGTTAAATCAACAACTAATAAATTTTTTAATGGTCCATCCATAACTTCTTATATGACAAATACTTATATTGACTCTTAGACTTAAGTTCAATTTAATATAATTAATTAAATTAATCTAAAGAGGGGAAATAATATGTTTAAAAAAATTAGTTTTTATTTCACAACATTATTTTTAGCTTTCTCATTAATCGGATCAGCTTATGCTGTGACACTAAAAGCAAGTCACCAATGGCCAGGAACGCCTAGAGCGGATGGCTCATATGATCCAAGACACGAGATGGTTCAAATAATTGCTGATGAAGTTAAAAAAGCAGGTGTAGATATAGATATCAGAATTTATCCTGCAAAATCACTTTATAAACCAAAAGAACAGTGGAAACCAATGACTACAGGTCAATTGGATATATCTGCTTTTCCATTAGGATATGCTGCAAAATTCCATCCAGAATTTGATGCAACTCTTATGCCTGGCACTGTAAAAAATCATGAGCATGCATTACGTTTTAATAAATCACCTATGATGGTGGAAATTAAAAAAATAATTAATAACGCTGGTGTAGTTGTTTTATCTGACGCCTGGTTAGGTGGGGGTTTTGCCTCTAAAACTAATTGCATAACAAATCCATCTGATGTTAAAGGACAAGTTATGAGAGCTGCTGGTAAAGCATTTAACCAAATGTTAGCTGGTGCAGGTGCTGGAATACAAAGTATGCCATCTTCTGAGATTTATACTGGTCTACAAACTGGTGTATTAACTGGTGCAAACACAAGTTCTGGAAGCTTTGTAAGTTACAAAATTTACGAACAAGTTACTTGTGCAACTCCCCCAGGAGAATATGGTCTATGGTTTATGTATGAGCCAATTTTAATGTCAAAAATGAGTTTTGATAAACTTAACGCAAAGCAACAAGATGCTTTAATGAAAGCAGGAAAAGTTGCAGAGAAATACATGACAGCACAAGTAGCAAATCTAGATAAAAAATTTGAAGATGCTTACAAAGCTGCAGGTGTTAAATTAGCTTACATGACGGCAGAAGACCATGCTGCATGGATTGAAATTGCAAAACAAACTTCGCATAAAGAGTTCGCCAAAAAAGTACCAGGTGGAGACAAACTTATGGAAATGGCTTTAGCAGTTAAGTAAAACAATATATAAAGAACCCCTACTTAAAATATTAAGTGGGGGTTTTTTTATGAAAGAACAATATTTAAAATTTTGTAGTTTTTCCTCAAAGGCATGTGGTGCTTTTGCAGTTCTAGCCTTAATATTATCAATTTTAGTAATCGTTGAATTAGTATTTGAAAGATACTTTTTTCAAAGAGCAATCACATGGCAAACAGAGCTAGTCACAATGCTTTTGGTTGCTTCAACATTTATTGGTAGTGCTTATGTCTTAAGTGAGAAAGCGCATGTTAGCATGGAGTGGATTTATGATTTTTTATCAAAAAAAAATATTCTAAGACTTAAAATATTTACCTCATTAATTAGCTTATTATTTTTTATAATTTTATTCTATTTTGGTTATTTAATGGTTGAAGAAGCTTTTACTAAAAATTATTCCACAGGAACAGTTTGGGACCCGCCTTTATGGATACCTTATTCATCAATGATGATTGGAGCTGTATTAATGATACTTCAATACATAGCAGAAATTATTAAGCTTGTTGACGAGGAGGATAGTAATTAATGGATCCTTTATTAATAGCATTAATAGTTGCAGTTTTCACGTTGATAGTTTTATTTTCTGGAATACCAATTGCATTTGGTTTGAGCTTTGTCTCAATAGCACTTTTAGTTACCTTTGAAGGCTTTCAAATGTTAGATGTTTTTGCAGAAACATTTTATGCTGGATTAAATTCTTTTGTTTTACTTTCAATACCAATGTTTATTTTAATGGGAATGGCTGTTGCTAACTCTCCAGCGGGAAAAGATTTATATACAGGGTTAGATAGATGGCTTTGGAGGGTTCCAGGTGGACTTGTAATTTCTAATATTGGCGCTTGTTCAGTTTTCGCTGCCCTAAGTGGATCAAGTCCTGCAACTTGTGCAGCAATTGGAACCATGGGTATACCTGAAATGAGAAAAAGAGGGTACTCAGATCAAATAGCAACAGGAACAATAGCGGCCGGTGGAACTTTAGGAGTTTTAATCCCTCCAAGTATTGTTTTAATTGTTTATGGAATTGCAACCGGAACATCAATAGGAAGATTGTTTTTATGTGGTTTGATACCAGGGTTTATGTTGGCAGGTATGTTTGCAATATGGGCTCTTATACATAGTTATTTTATTGATAAAGACTCAGCGAGAGCTTTAAAGAATAGAACACCCCCAACATTAAAAGAAAAAATTGAGGTGTTGCCAAGAATTCTTCCTTTCTTAGCTATCATAGCTGGTGTCCTATACGTTTTATATGGTGGAGTTGCGACACCTTCAGAAGCTTCAGGTGTTGGAGCATTTTTAGTTTTTGTATTGATCGCTGTTGTTTACAAAATTTACCAACCAAAAAAAATATGGAATATTGTTAAAGTCTCAATGAAAGAAAGTGTGATGATAATGTTTATTATCGCTGCATCTTACCTTTTTGCATTTACCCTATCACAACTTTACGTAACTCAATCTTTAGCCCAGAGCATGGTCGAGTTAAGCTCCAACAAATGGGTCGTATTTATTTTAATTAATATTTTTCTACTTATAGCTGGTTTCTTCTTGCCACCAGTTGCCGTTATAGTAATGACCTCTGCAATATTGTTACCAGTTATAACTACTTTAGGATTTGATCCGTATTGGTTTGCAATTGTATTTACGATAAATATGGAAATTGGTCTTATTACTCCACCCGTTGGACTAAACCTTTATATTATCAAGGGCATTACACCAGACGTTAGTTTATCTGAAATATTAAAAGGATCTATACCTTTTATGATAATTATGGCTTTAGCTATATTAATTTTATGTATTTTTCCTGAAATTGTTACTTGGCTTCCTGATAAAATAATGGGCAAAAGTTTAGGTTTTTAATATATAAAAAACATTATGCTGAATATAAAAAGAATTTTTGAGACCATAGCTGATGCTGGACAAAAGATTTTAGAAAAAAAATCCTTTAAAAGTATTGCAAAAAAAAGAGATCTATTAGATCTTTGTGATGACCTGTTGTCTACTAAAGGTGCAGCTTTTGGAATTACACTCGCAAGAGATATATTATTTAGATATCAAAATTTATCTACTGAAGAAAAAAATAAATTTTTAGTTGACGTTAATAAAAAGTATAAACCAGATCCATTAAAAATTGATGAGGCTATTAAGAAATACAGCGATGCTCAAGATGATTACACAATTCTAAATTTATCAAAAGTTACCTCTGGCATTAGAAAAGAACTATTTGTTAGATTAAATATGGCTCCCAATGGCACATCTGAGATTGTTTCATTAAGAGAAGATTTAGTAAAATTAATGAAGGATAAGCCAGAGTTAAAAAGTTTAGATTATGATCTAATCGATATATTTAAAAATTGGTTTAACCCTGGCTTCTTGAAGCTAAG
>CACLSF010000016.1 GCA_902609535.1 uncultured Pelagibacteraceae bacterium
TAATGTATCTAACTATTAATTATGAAAAATAAAACTATACCTCGTCAATCCTGGACCTTTGATGAATACACTAACTCTGAAATAAGAAGAGCTGCTGAGACTGGAATTTATGATATTAGGGGTGGTGGTTCTAAAAGAAAGCTTCCGCATTTTGATGATTTACTATTTTTAGGTGCTTCAATGTCTAGATATCCTTTGGAAGGATATAGAGAAAAATGTACTACAAATGTAACTTTAGGCACAAAATATGCAAAAAAACCATTAGAGCTTGATATCCCAATTACGATTGCAGGTATGAGTTTTGGAGCATTGTCCGGTCCAGCGAAAGAGGCATTAGGAAGAGGAGCAAGTGCAGCTGGAACATCTACCACAACAGGTGATGGAGGAATGACACCAGAAGAAAGAGGTCAATCGAAAAATTTAGTTTATCAACTTTTGCCCTCAAGATATGGGATGAACCCAAATGATTTAAGGAAAGCAGATGCAATTGAAGTAGTGATTGGACAAGGCGCAAAACCTGGTGGTGGAGGAATGTTACTTGGACAAAAAATAGATGATCGTGTTGCAGAAATGAGAACTTTACCAAAAGGTATTGATCAAAGATCTGCGTGTCGTCACCCTGATTGGACCGGTCCTGATGATTTAAAAATAAAAATTTTAGAATTAAGAGAAATTACTAAATGGAAGGTTCCTATTTTTATTAAAATTGCTGGAGCAAGACCATATTATGATACAGCATTAGCTGTAAAAGCTGGAGCAGATGTTGTTGTCTTGGATGGTATGCAAGGTGGTACAGCAGCAACACAAGAAGTATTCATTGAAAATGTAGGTCAACCGACTTTGGCTTGCATAAGACCTGCTGTAGATGCTTTGCAAGATTTAAATTCTCATAGAGAAGTTCAGCTTGTAATTTCAGGTGGAATTAGAAATGGTGCAGATGTAGCTAAAGCTCTCGCGTTAGGAGCTGATGCAGTATCAATTGGTAGTGCAGCCATGATTGCAATTGGTGATAATGACCCGAAATGGGAAAAAGAATATGAAAAACTTGGAAGTAAAGTTGGAGCGTACGACGACTGGCATGAAGGAAATGATCCCGCAGGAATATCAACTCAGAAACCAGAACTAATGAAAAGATTAGATCCAAAAAAAGCAGGTAGAAAATTATCAAATTATTTAAAGGTCATGTCTTTAGAAGCGCAAACTATTGCAAGAGCGTGTGGAAAAAATAGTCTTCATAATTTAGAACCAGAGGATTTATGTGCATTAACTGTTGAAGCTGCAGCAATGGCCAGGGTTCCCTTGGCAGGAACTAGCTGGGTGCCGGGTATAAAAAAGAAATAATTATTGATAGTTAATAAATAATTCGTAGTATAATTATTAATGCCCAAAAATTTATCTAATATTGCTAAATCAAAAAAAATTAAATATTTTTTAATAAGTTTCGTTGATTTGTTTGGTGTATTAAGATCTAAATTAGTACCCGCACAAGCAATAAAGGAAATGCAAAAAAATGGTGCAGGATTTGCTGGATTTGCAGCTTGGCTTGATATGTCACCAGCAGACTCGGATATGTTCGCAGTACCAGATCCAAATAGTTTAATTCAATTACCTTGGAATAAAGAAGTAGGTTGGCTTGCTTCAGACCTATGGATGAATGGTAAGCCTGTTGAGGCATCACCAAGAGTAATGTTAAAAAAGCAAATAAAATTTCTATCAAATGAAGGTTACAGCATGAAATCTGGTGTTGAGTGTGAATATTTTCTTATATCACCTGATGGTAGTTCTATTGCAGACACTAGAGATACTCAATCTAAACCTTGTTATGATCAATCAGCTTTGATGAGGCAATATGATTTAATAAAAGAGATATGTGATTGTATGATTACAATGGGATGGAACCCATATCAAAATGATCATGAAGATGCTAATGGCCAGTTTGAAATGAATTGGGACTACACTGACTGCCTAACTACAGCAGATAGACATACTTTTTTTAAATTTATGGTTAAGTCAATAGCAGAAAAGCATGGCTTAAGAGCAACATTTATGCCAAAACCATTTGAACAACTGACGGGAAACGGATGTCATGCACATATTTCCCTATGGGATAAGAAAAAGAACAAATTTTTAGATAAAAATGACAAACTTGGGCTTAGTAAATTAGCATACAATTTTTTAGGTGGTGTAATTAAAAATGCAGGTTCATTATCCGCATTCTTTAATCCAACTTTAAATAGTTATAGAAGAATTAATGCACCACCGACAAAATCTGGTGCAACATGGTCTCCAAGTAGTATTTCTTACACAGGAAATAATCGAACACATATGATTAGAGTTCCAGATCCAGGAAGGTTCGAACTAAGATTAATGGATGGATCAGCAAATCCATATTTACTACAAGCAGGAGTTTTAGCAGCGGGTATAAATGGGATTAAAAAAAGAGTTAATCCTGGAAAACCATTATTTTGTAATATGTATACCGATCACGAAAAATATCCTAACCTACCAAAATTACCAAATACATTAGAAGATTCCTTAGAAATTTTAAATTTTAATACAGTCATGAAAAATGCTTTTGGAAAAAATGTTTTAAATAGTTATATTAAATTAAAAAAATCTGAAATTGAAAGTTTCAAGTCAAAAGAAAAATTTGATAAATTGAAACCTATTACAAAGTGGGAAAGATCTAATACTTTGGATTGTTAAAATATGTCTATAAATTATAGTCATATTAATAAATTTTCATCGTTCATTAAAAATAAAAATTATTCATTCAGTAGAGAAGAAATTTTAAGTGTATTAAATAAAGAAACTATTGATAAGGCGTTTAATACTGTTTCAAGTTGGGAAAATTATGAACCCACTCCCTTACTCAAATTAAATAAACTTTCAAAAGACCTTAATCTTAAAAATATCTTTTACAAAGATGAGTCAAAAAGGTTTGGACTAAAATCTTTTAAAGCACTTGGAGGTGCTTATGCAGTAGCGGAAGTTACAGCTGGAAGAAAGGATGTGGTTGTTGCTACAGCAACAGCAGGAAATCATGGAAAATCAGTTGCCTGGGGAGCAAAAAGACTAGGTATTGCATGTAAAATTTTCATAAGTGAATTTGTTAGTGAAACAAGAGCCGATGAGATGCGAAAACTTGGAGCAGAAGTAACTAAAGTAAAAGGAAATTACGAAAATTCTTTAAATGAATGCATAAAGCAATCTAAGGAAAATGGATGGGAAATTGTACAAGATGTTGCTTGGGAAGATTATCAAATGGTTCCAAAGCTAACCATGGCTGGATATTCGGTGATGATAGAAGAAATCTCCAAACAAACCGATCATTATATTACACATATTTTTCTACAAGCAGGTGTTGGAGGTATGGCTTCTGGTGTAATTGCAGGAGTTGCCAGATATTTTAAAAGAATTCCAAAAATTATTGTTGTTGAACCAAAAAATGCAAACTGCGTCATGGAAAGTATTGATGCAGGTACACTTACTAGAGTTGAAATAGAAAAAGAGAGTATTATGGGAGGAATGTCATGTGGAGATGTATCATTAGTCCCATGGCAAATTTTGAAAAACTCAGTAAATAATTGTCTAAGTATTCCAGATGATGACATACCCTTATCAGTTGCTATGTTAGCTAAGGGATACTTTGGTGAGGATAACATTGTTGCAGGAGAATGTTCGGCGCCTGCTCTGATTAGTATAAATGTTAGTTGTAATAACGAACAAATTAAAAAGGATCTTGAATTAGATATGAATTCGAATGTTTTATTAATTGGATGCGAAGGTGATACAGACATAAAACTTTATAGCGAACTTCTTTCTAAAGGATCAGAACAGTTGTCAAATGGCTAATACAGCACTCGTTTGGATAAGAGATGATTTTCGAATAAAAAATAATGATGCGCTGGCTTATGCTTCAAACAAGCATGATATGGTTACGGCAGTATTTATTTTTAATACTAATATTTTTGATCATAAAAGAGAAGCTCAAAAGTGGTGGATAAGTAAATCCTTAGAAAACTTTAAATCAGATTTAAAAGAATTAAATATTGGATTGGAAATAATCAAGGATGATGAAATAAATTTTTTTTCTAAAATAAAATCTAATAATAAAATATCTGTTTATTGGAATAAAGTTTATGAACCAACTGAATTAGAAAAAGATAAAAAAATTGGGACTGATTTTTCAAAAAAAAATATTGATTTTAAGTTTTTTAAAGGGAACGTTCTTAATGAATATAATAAAATTACAAAAAATGATGGAACACCTTTTAAAGTCTACAGTCCTTTTTGGAGGAATGCAGAGCAATTTTATTTAGAAAGACTGCCTGACAAAATAAGCAAAGTTAGAAAGTGTAAAAAGATAAATAAATTGTTTAAAAACCAAATAAAATCTGAGGATATTTTACCTAGATCTGATTGGTATAAAAAATTTGAAAGGTATTGGGTACCTTCGGAGCAAAAAGCCCATGAAAATTTAGATAATTTTGTTAACAAAAGCATACTTAATTATGGTGTTGATCGTGACTTTCCATCAATTAAAGGAACGTCATTACTTTCTCCATATATTAGAAATGGGCAAATTAATGTTGGAGACATTTGGGAAAAGTGTAAAAAACTAAAATCAAATAATGTAAGTGTAAAAAAATATACCAATGAAATTGGTTGGAGAGAGTTTTCACACAGTCTTATAAATTACTTTCCACAAATGCTTAAAGGAAACTTAAGAAAAGAATTTGATAAATTTCCATGGGTGAACAATTCAAAATTTTTAAATGCATGGAAAAAAGGAATGACAGGTTATCCAATTGTTGATGCTGGTATGAGAGAGTTGTACGAAACAGGCTGGATGCATAATAGAATTAGAATGGTTGTTGGGTCTTTTTTAGTAAAACATTTAAGAATTAATTGGAAAGAGGGGGAAAAATATTTCAGAAACTGCCTTCTAGATTTTAATGAAGCAAATAATGTTGCTCAATGGCAATGGGTGGCCGGATGTGGAGCAGATGCAGCACCATATTTTAGAATTTTTAATCCTATTCTTCAGGGTGAAAAATTTGATAAGCAGGGTGAGTATGTAAAAAAATGGGTTCCCGAATTAAAAAATGTACCACCAAAATTTATTCATAAACCTTGGGAACTTGAGTTAAAATACCAAGAGGGAATTAAAACAATTATTGGAAAAGATTATCCAAAGCCAATTGTTATTCATGAAAAAGCAAGAACTGATGCTTTAAGGGCTTTTCAATCAATTAAGAAAAGAAATTAATCCCCAATAAAATGATGAACCACAGTTCTTGTTGTTGCCTCTAATCTATGCTCGAATAAATAAATACCTTGCCAGGTTCCTAGTAGTAATTCTTTATCCTTTATGCTTAGGGAGATTTGATTATTGGTTAATGCAGATTTGATATGGGCTGGCATATCATCTTTTCCCTCAGTTGTATGGACATACAACTTGTTATCCATGGGTACCAATTTATCAAAATAATTAATTAAATCTTTTTGTACATCTGGGTCAGCATTTTCTTGGACAATCAGTGATGCACTAGTGTGTTGAATGCTGAGATTAATAATTCCATTTTTAAAGTTTTTATTATTAATCCACTTTATTGTTTCATCAGTAAACTCATAAAGTTTTTGACCGCTTGTATTAATTTTTAGATTATAAAACTCTTGTTTCATAAATTAATTAAAATTTTGTGATGTTAATTCATATAAACGACTTACTGTTCTTTTGAAGGGTTCTTTCATGCTATCGGAGGTCTGGAGCAAATTTAATTCAACTTCTGATTTGATCATCAATGGTATTTTTTTTTCATAAATAATATCGATAAAAGTAATAAATCTTTGTTGCTGATTAGAATTACTCTCATTAAAGTTAGGTAGATTATCAATAAAAATAAAATCACTTTTGCTTGCAATTTCAATATAATCCTCAGATCCAAGATTTCTATTGCATATTTCATCAAAAGATATCTTCAGAACCCCTTCGTAGAAGTTTTCAAATACTAATTTGCGTCCCTTAACTTCCAATGATTTGGTACTTTGTTTTTTATTTTTTGTAGTTTTTCTAAAAAATTTATTAAACTTAAAATTTGATGAGTTATCTATTGGTGACAAAAATCGCTTCAAATTTATATTTTTTTTAGCTCTGTAATCTTCTTCAATGTTGAGTTCTAATTCAGTGCAATTTTTTTCTAGAATTTTTAAGAAAGGGATAAATTGATCTCTTTGTAATCCATTTTTGTATAAATCTTTAATATTTATATTTGAAGAAAATATAACTTTAATATTTTCATCAAATATTCTTTCAAATAATTTACCTAAGATCATAGCATCCACAATATTTGTTACTTGAAATTCATCAAAATATAATATTTTTGTTTTGTAACTTAAATTTTTAACAAATTTTTCTAACCCATTCTCATTTCCTTTTTTTTTATTTTCAAATATAAAGTCGTGAAATTTAATCATAAATTCATTGAAGTGTAATCTTGATTTTTTTTCTTTTAAACATTCAAAAAAAAAATTTAAAATCATAGTTTTGCCCACACCTACATCACCAACTAGATAAAAGCCTAATTTATTTTTTTTGTCTTTGAATATTTTTTTAATAAAAGACTGATTAAAGTGATGATTGTAGTATTCAGTTAATTTCTGGACTATATTTATTTGATTTTTGTTTATTTCTAGGTCTTTATCTTTGCAGAGTTTTAGATAAGATTTTTTTAAATTCATTTTTTTGTTTTAAAATCTATCCCGTATTCCGATCTTGGTCCTTTTCTCAATCCATATGGTCCTGCTAAAAAAATAGTCATTGGTTTAGTTCCTGGCTTTAAGTCAACTCTATGGAAATTGTTAGCTGACCTAAATCCTATATATCCTGGTGCTCGCCAAACTCTTCCTGTTTTTAATGTTTCCCAATATCCTCCTCTTAATATAATTGTAATATAAGGAAACAGATGGTTGTGGACACCTTCGCCATGATCATCATCTAACATTTCATGTATTAAAATATTAAATGGAAACCACTTTGGCCTATGTCTAAAAAGAATATAATACCTATTCATCCAAGGTTTTGCTTTATCAAACTCTGGATGTGACGGACCTCTATCTAAAACTACTTTTTTTCTACCTAATTTTTCAAGAACTTTTAAGAGCATTAATCTATTTTAACTAATGCGTTGTCTTTAATTAAGTACATACTATTATTAAGTATGTATGGTCTAGATATCTTTGAAGTATGAATTTTTGTAATTTTCTCTTGAGTGCCTGTTAAAGAATTTATGGTTACCAATCTCCCATTACTTAGTGATATATAAATTTTATTCTTACCATGTATAAAACCTATTGGTTTGATATTCTTCCTATCTTTAAAGCTTTTTAATACATCGTTAATTCTGATTATATTGCCAGTTTTATCGTCTATAATAAAAAAATATCCTTCATTTGATAATGTAAAAATCAAATTCTCTATTATTGTTGGCCTTAAGCTTGAATTTATTGATTGAGCCCATTTAATAATACCTGTTCTCGCATCTATAGAGAAAAACTCATTTTTATTGTTAGAAAAGTAAATAGTATTATTTTCAAATACTAAGTCTGAAATTTCTAAAATAAAAGAATTTTGATAAATCATATTTGACTGAGTAGGAGTTTGCCATATTAAACTTCCATTGTTCACATCAAGTGCAGTTACATCACCTAAATTATTTACAAAAAAAACAATTTCATCCTTTAAAACTATTGATAATTTTTTTTCTGATTTTATGAATGATTTTTCTGTCTGAAAATTCCATAATTCATTTCCATTATTTGAGGAAATTGCCCTTATAACATTATCAAAATCTATTGTATAAAATTTATCTTTGAATATTTTAATATCTGAATTAAATGATGCATCATTATATTTTGACCATAAAATTTTTCCAGTATTTAAGTCAACAGAGTACATTTTTGACAAATTGTCATTTACTATCAACTTATTATCTATTTGAGCAAAATATAATATTGGATTAAGTTTTTTTTCTTTTTTATTATAATTATTAATTTTCCATATTTCTTTAAAATTTTGATTTAATTTAAATATTGTGCCCTTACCATCAAAGAAAATTATTTTACCACTATTAGTAAAAAATAATTCAGGTTGATAAAATTCAAATTTTTTAATTTTACTAAACTTATAATTTGAAATTTTTATAAAGTTTGTCTCATAGTTAATATTGCCATTGCTGTTAATTTTATTATTTAAAAAAGGCTCTGAATTAAATTTTTTTAGAGATTTTATTTTTAAATCAGTGTTAAGTTCTTTTTCTATTGGCTCTATTTTCTTAAAAATATCTATTGATCCATTAATTATATCTTTGTCTTTTTTAACAAAGTTACAGTTGGTTAGGAATATTAATGCAATAATATATAGAAATTTTTTAATCACTGAATTCTGAACGTAATCTTCTTTTAACCTCTAGTTTAATTTTTGGACTTATAGTTTCTATATTTAATATTTGATTAAAAAAATCTTTCGATTTTTGTTTTTGACTTTTGGCTAGGTAAAACTCAGCCATCAAATACATTGCTTGAGGTTTCCAAATACTTTCTGACTTAATAACAGGGTTAAGAATATTTAATAATTCATTTTCATTTACAAAATCAGAATTATATAGACCTTTTTTATAAATAGTTAAATTTTTAATCTCTTTTTGAAGAGATATTTCATTTATTAGAAGATCAAAATATGAGTTAATTTCATCACTAGAGGCTATTAAATCATTGTCTAATAAGAAAAAGAAAGCTAATGGAGAATAGGTTATGTCTTTAGTATTTATTATTTCTAATAATTTATAATTTATATTTTCTTTTTTACCTGCATCAAAATTTATAACAATTTGATTAAATTTATTTGCTAATTTTTCTTTACTTCTAGAATCATAATCCTGATATCCAAAAAAGCTGATCAATAATAAAACAATTATTAGCAGCAAAGTTATTAATTGTTTTCTTTTAGCTATTAAAAAATTTTTGAATTTTTCAATTCTTGTATTTGTATTAATGATTTCTATTTCTTCATCCATTTATCATATTCCTTAAAACATACTGTAGAATACCACCGTTCTTATAGTATTCTAATTCATTTTTAGTGTCTATTCTGCACAACATTTTAGTTTTTTTAATGTCACCTGTTGCATATTTGATCTCAACCGTTAAATGATCACCTGGATTAATTCCTTTCACAAGACCTAATACTGAAATTAATTCTGATCCTTTTAAGTTTAAATTCTGCCTATTCATGTTCTCAACAAACTGCAAAGGTAAAACTCCCATACCTATAAGATTAGATCTATGTATTCTTTCAAAGCTTTCTGCAATTACAGCTTTAACACCTAGTAATTTTGTTCCTTTTGCTGCCCAGTCTCTTGAGGAACCAGTGCCATATTCTTTACCTCCAAATACAACTAAATCAACTCCTCTTTTTTTGTATTCAACAACTGCATCATAAATAGGCATTACCTTTTCTTCAGGATATAATTTAGTGAAACCTCCCTCTGTTCCTGGAGCCATTTCATTTTTAATTCTAATATTGGCAAATGTTCCTCTCATCATTACCTCATGATTTCCTCTTCTTGCACCATAAGAATTATAGTCCTTGGGCAAAATTTGATGCTTCATAAAATAATTTCCTGTTGGGCTTTCTTTTTGGATGCTTCCAGCTGGAGATATATGGTCTGTTGTTACCATATCTCCTAATATTAATAATGGTCTTGCATCTTTTATTTCCTTAAATCCCTCTGGTTCATCAGGTAAATTTTCAAAGAATGGAGGTTTTTTTACATAGGTGGAATTTTCTTCCCAATTATAAATACTTCCCTTGTCCACTTTAATTTTTTGCCATTGTTCTGGCCCTTCTAAGACGTTTGAATATCTATTAATAAACATTTCTGGGTTTAAAGATTGTTTAAGAGTGTCCTCAATCTCTTTATTAGAAGGCCAGATATCTTTTAAGTAAACATATTGTCCTTTGTTATCTTTTCCTAATGGATCTTCATACAAATCCATTCTCATAGATCCTGCAATTGCATAGGCTACTACAAGAGGCGGTGAAGCTAAATAATTTGCTTTTACTAAAGGAGAAATCCTTCCTTCAAAGTTTCTATTTCCAGACAAAACTGAAACTGCGTATAAATTATTTTCTTTAACAGCTTGAGTAATATTATCTGGCAAAGGTCCAGAGTTACCAATACAAGTAGTACAGCCATAACCAACTAAATTAAAACCTAATTCATCTAAATATTTGCTTAAACCTGCTTTATCTAAGTAGTCAGTAACAACTTGTGATCCAGGTGCTAATGATGTTTTAACCCAAGGCTTAACTGTTAAGCCTTTTTCAATTGCATTTTTGGCTAACAGTCCTGCACCAATTAATACATTTGGATTGGAGGTATTCGTACATGATGTAATTGCTGCTATTAATATATCTCCATCTTTTATTTCAAAATCTGTGTCTTTAACTTTTACTACTGTTGGATCAGTTTTTTTACAAACATTTTCAAAAACTTTAATAAAATTTTTTGATGCCTCTGTTAAAAGAACTTTGTCTTGTGGTCTTTTTGGTCCAGAAATTGTTGGAACCACTGTAGACATATCTAGAGATAAAGTATCAGTGAAAATAATGTCTTCACTTGCCCACAGGTTTTGTTCTTTTGCGTATTTTTCTACAATTTGAATATTTTCTTTTGATCTTCCTGAAAATTCTAAATATTTTAAAGTTTCATCATCAATTGGAAAAAAACCGCAGGTTGCACCGTACTCTGGTGCCATATTTGCAATAGTTGCTCTATCAGCAAGTGTTAGATTTTTTAGACCTTCTCCGTAAAATTCTACAAATTTACCAACAACACCTTTGTCTCTTAACATTTTGACTACTGTTAAAACTAAGTCTGTAGCAGTTGTGCCTTCAGGAAGCTTATTTTTCATTTCAAAACCAACCACCTCCGGTATCAACATTGATATAGGTTGTCCCAGCATACCTGCTTCTGCTTCAATTCCTCCAACACCCCAACCTAATACTGATAAACCATTAACCATTGTAGTATGACTATCAGTGCCAACTAGCGTATCTGGAAATAAATACTCTTTATCTTCAAATTTTTCGTTCCAGACTACTTTTGATAAATATTCTAAATTTACTTGGTGACAAATTCCTGTACCTGGGGGAACAATTCTAAAATTATTAAAGGCTTGCTGTCCCCATTTTAAAAAAGAATATCTTTCAAAGTTTCTATCAAACTCAATATCAACATTCTCTTTTAATGAATTCTTTGTTGCAAACTTATCCACTTGAACAGAATGGTCGATCACAAGATCAACAGAAGAAAGAGGATTTATGGTATCTGGATCTTTATTCTTTTCCTTAACAGTATCCCTCATTGCAGCAAGATCAGCAACAGCTGGTATACCAGTATAATCTTGCAGAAGTACTCTTGCAGGTCTATATGCAATTTCTGTTTTGGATTTTTTTGAATTTAACCATTCTTTAATTGCCAAAATTTGTTCTTTATTAACTGTCACATTGTCTTCATATCTAAGAAGATTTTCAAGTAGGACTTTTATTGATTTTGGTAATTTATTTGTTCCCTCTAAGCCATTTTTCTCCGCTTCTTTTAGTGAAAAATAAGTATAATTTTTTCCATTTACTGACATTTCTTTTAGACAATTAAATGAATTTTGGTTCCCTGGTTTCATATTTTTAGTAATAAAAAGTTGCTATACAGCTTAATAAGAGTGCCGACATAACATAATTAAACCATTTAATAAATTTCTCATTTGTCGCGAATTTCCTCATAAATTTTCCAATTATAGTCCAAAAAATAATACTAATAACTGCGAACAAAAAGGCAATGCTTAATAACCAAATCGAATATGAAATAAAATTACTGCCAGATTCTACATAAGTAGAAACTGCAATTATTGCAACAATTACTCCTTTAGGGTTTAGAAATTGGTATAAAAATGTTTCAACAAAATTTACAGGTTTTAAATTATCACTTTCACTTGATGATTTTGAAAATGATATTTTATAAGACAAATATATTAAAAAGATTGTACCCGTTATAATTAAACCTTTTTGGAGTATTGGATAAAGCTTAAATATATTTATTAAACCAAAGTTAATTACTGCTAGCATAAATGTAAATCCAAAAATTACCCCCAACATTAAAGGGATAGTTTTTTTAAAACCGTGATTAAATCCAGAGTGAGAGGCAACAATATTATTTGGTCCTGGAGAACAGCTTGTAACAAACATAAACAAACATAGAGACAGTAATTCGGGGTGCATGTTTATGCTACAGTCAAACCATTTTCTACTTTTTGGGACGGGTGAACAAGAACAACTTTGCCTTCCTCATCTATAGAACCAAGTATTAAAACCTGAGAGACAATACCTGCTATATTTTTTTCAGGAAAGTTACATATACCAACAACTTGTTTTCCAACTAAATTTTCCTCATTATAATAATGAGTTATCTGCGCTGATGATTGCTTAATTCCTATATCTTTTCCAAAGTCAACCTCAACAACAAGAGATGGTTTCCTTGCTTTTTCGTTTTTTTTTACCGATATTACTGTTCCTACTCTGATATCTACTTTGTCATAAATGTCGTAGGTTATTTGTTCTTTCATAGATTTAATATATAATTAAAAACAAATGAGTACAGGAAATAATTTAGAAGAAATATATAGTAATTCAATTAAAATACTAAAAGATTTAATTGCATTTAAAACTGTATCTGGTGAAAACAATACTCAACTAATTGACTATTGTGATAATATTTTAAATTCATTGGGTGCGGTATCTTTTAGAACATATGACGAAGAAGAAAAAAGAGTAAATCTATTTTCAACTATTAAAGCTAAAAAAGCGAGTGACAAAAAACCAATAATTTTATCTGGTCATACTGATGTAGTGCCAGTTTCTAAAGGATGGGCAACAGATCCATTTGATGCAACAATTAAGGAAGATAAATTATTTGGTAGAGGCTCGTGTGATATGAAAGGATTTATAGCATGCGCATTGGCATATGCTCCTATTTTCTCTTCATCAAATTTGGATAGAGATATTCACTTCTCATTTACTTTCGATGAGGAAACTGCATGTAAAGGTGCGCCTATTTTAATTAAAGAATTAAAAAAAAGGGAAATACATGACTGCATTTGTATTGTAGGTGAACCAACTAATATGAAAATAATAGATGCACACAAAGGATGCTATGAATATACTACTTACTTTGAAGGTCTTGCGGGTCATAGTTCTCAACCAGATAAAGGTGTAAGTGCGGTTGAATTTGCAGCAAGATATGTAAATAAACTCTTAGAATTAAAAGAAAAACTTAAAGAAAGACAGCTTAAAGATTCTATCTTTGATCCTCCATACTCAACTTTACAAGTTGGTGGAATTTTTGGTGGCATAGCACATAATGTAATCGCTGATAAATGTCATGTGAACTGGGAAACAAGACCAGTTGTTAAAGAAGATGGAATTTTTTTAAATGACAAAATAGATAAATTTACAAAAGAAATTCTTTTACCCGAAATGAAAAAAATTTATCCAGAGTCTTCAATTAAAAAACATGTTATTGGTGAAATAACTGGTTTCGATAGAATTTCTAACTCAGAGGCGTGTGAATTTGTTTCAAGTATAACTGGAGATAATTCTAGAGAAGTGGTTTCATTTGGAACCGAAGCAGGACTATTTCAAGAGATTGGGATAAGTACAGTTGTATGTGGACCAGGATCTATAAAGCAAGCACATAAAATTGATGAGTTTATAAAACTATCTGAAATTAAAAAATGTATTAGTTTTTTAGATGGTGTAAAAAATAAATCTTTGAATTAATTCCAACCACCAATAGATTTTACTTCTAAAAATTCTAATAAGCCTTCTTTTCCACCTTCTCTTCCTATTCCAGAGTGTTTAAATCCTCCAAATGGAGCGTCTACAGCAAGTGAAGCAGTATTTGCAACTATCATTCCTGATCTAAGTTTTCTTGCAACTCTTTTTACTTTTTCTTGATCTTCAGTTTGAATATAGTTTGTCAAACCATAAGGAGTATCATTTGCGATTTCTATTGCCTCTTCTTCTGTTTCAAATGGAATTACCGATAATACTGGACCAAAAATCTCAGTTCTGGCAATTTCCATATTATTATTTACATCAGCAAAAACAGTTGGCTTTACATAATAACCATCTTTAAAACCATCAGGTTTTCCAGGTCCACCTGCTATTAAATTAGCGCCTTCATCTATACCCTTTTTAATTAAACCTTGAATTTTATTATATTGTGTTTCTGATATTACTGGACCAATGTGATCTCCTTCTTTTTGGGGAATATCAACTTTATATTCATTAGCAAATTTTTTTAATCTATTAACTGCATCGTCATAAATTGATTTTTCTACCAGCATTCTTGTAGGTGCATTACATGATTGACCTGAATTTCTAAAACATCTTGCAGCTCCTCTTTCAATTGCTTCAGAATCTGCATCTTTAAAAATAATATTTGCTCCCTTTCCACCTAATTCAAGACTTACCCTCTTAAAGTCTTTTGCTGCATTTTGGGAAATTAGAGCTCCTGCTCTTGTTGAGCCTGTAAAAGATATCATATTTACATCTTTGTGACTGGTCAGTGCATTACCTGTAGTTTCTCCATCTCCATTAATTAAATTAAATACACCTTTTGGAAAACCTGCTTCATCAATAAGTTCCGCAAGTATCATAGATGATAAAGGTGCTAGCTCAGAAGGTTTTAAGATCATGGTACATCCTGCTGCTAAAGCTGGGATTACTTTTAAACAAACTTGATTCATTGGCCAATTCCAAGGCGTTATTAATACGCAAACTCCTTTGGGTTCATAAATAATTCTCTGATCTTGTGCATGATCTCCTAAAGGTTTTTCAAAATCAAAAGCTTTAAGATACTTTATAAATGATTTCGTGTGACTGGCTCCTGTACCAGTTTGCAGTTTCGATGCAAAATCTTTTGGAGCACCCATTTCCATCATTATTGCCTCCGTAGTATCGTTCCATCTTTTTTTATATAGCTCATAAAACTTTTCTAATAGTTTAATCCTCTCCTCTTTTTTTGTGAAACCCCAAGTTTGAAAAGCAGTTTTTGCAGCTGACACTGCATCATCAACATCTTCTTTTCCACCCAGTGAAATAACTGCACAACTTTTTTCTGTAGCAGGATTTATTACTTGAATATCTTTAGAATTTTTTGGCTCTACCCATTCACCATTTATATAAAATTTCCTTTTTTCTAACATATATTAAGCTATCTGTTCTTTAGACTTTTGCAAACAAATTTGTCAATTCATAAACAATTGTTGCAGCTGCTAAAGAAGTTACTTCTGCATGATCATATGCTGGTGCTACCTCAACTACATCTGCTGAAACTAAATTTAAGCCTGACAATCCTCTTATAACATTTACAATTTCTCTTGTAGTCATGCCTGCTATCTCAGGTGTGCCTGTTCCAGGAGCAAAAGCTGGATCTAAGACATCAATGTCTATCGATAGATATAAAGCATTGTCTCCTACTCTGTTTCTTATTCTCTCAACTATTTTATCTATACCTTCTGTTTGAAATTCATCACAATGTATTATTTTAAAACCAAAACTTTCATCATTCTTAATATCTTCCCTACTATAAAGTGGACCTCTAATTCCAACATGCATTGATGCATCATCTAAAAATAAATTTTCCTCTCTGGCTCTCCTAAATGGTGTACCGTGTGTGTAAGGTGCTCCAAAATAAGTATCCCAAGTATCTAGGTGAGCATCAAAATGGACTAATGAAACTGGACCTTTATTTTTTTTATTAATTGCTCTAAGCAATGGAACAGCTATTGTATGATCACCACCAAGGCTAATAATTCCTCCTACTTTATTTAAAAGATCTGTAGCACCAACTTCTATTTGTTTTATAGCTTCATCAATATTAAATGGATTACAGGCAATATCTCCTGCATCAGCAACTTGTTGTACTTTAAACGGTTCAACGTCGTAACTTGGATGATAATTTGTTCTCAAATGTCTTGACGCTTGTCTTATACTTTGAGGTCCAAATCGTGCTCCAGGTCTGTAACTAGTTCCTGAGTCAAAAGGAACTCCTACAATTGCTACATCACAACTTTCAACATCTCTTAATTCTGGCAATCTAGCAAAAGTTGATGGTCCCGCATATCTTGGTACTTTTGTTCCACTTACTGGTTGGATTGGTTTTTTATTTTTATCTTTCAATTTTTAGAGCTATTTTTATGAATGAATTCAGCTGCTTTTTTAAAATCATTGATATTTTTTTGATACATGGAAAGCTCTTTATTTGAATTTGAAGAAACTAGAATTATTATTAAAGCAATTATAATAGCTGCGGCATAATAAAATGGCATTTTTTTCTTCCAAGATATTAGAATTTTTGTTGCGTTGTCTACTTGTTTTTTTGTTGGTCTATTTGCCATAATATTAGTTTACCAGAGGTTTACCAGTTTTCAATGTATGTTTAATTCTTTCTTGAGTTTTTTCTGTCTCAATTAGCTTCATAAATGCATCTAACTCTAATTTATATAAATCATCCTCTGATAAAGTTTTTTCTAAAGTAGTATCTCCACCACTTAAAACTTTTGCTAGCTCTTTTCCAACTTCCATACCATGATCAAGAATAATTTTTTCATTATATAATTTTTCTAACATTTTTACCATTTTGTCATAAACACTTTTTCCTGACAATTTAAATTTACATTCCTCTGGCGGAGAAAAATCTTTATTATTTTGAATTATCTCTTTAGAAACCTGTAATAAACTATTTCTACTCATTATTTTTTTATCATCTGGTCTTAAATATTTTAAAGGCTCAGCTTCAATTGGTGATGTCGCAGTTTTAGCATATCCAATAATATCAAATACTTTTAAAGAAGCATAATCAGGATCATTTTTAGCTTCTTCGGTTTGAGACCATCTCCAAAGCATTTCTTTACATCCTCCACCTGCTGGAATTAATCCAACCATAGTCTCAACTAAACCAACTACAATATTGGTATGGGATGCAACAAAGTTACTTTGACATAAAACCTCAAAACCACCACCCAATGCTAATCCTGATGGCGCTGATACAACTGGATATTTTGAATATTTTAAATGTTTGCAGGTCTCTTGAAAATATTTAACAAACTTTTCAATAGATTTAAAATCTCCTTTGTCCGCAAAATTCATTGTGTAAGACAAGTTTACACCTGCTGAAAATTGCATTGCCTCATTTATTATTATTAAAGGTTTGTCAGTTGCATTTTTTAAGCTATCCATCGAGTCGTAATCTAAAGCATTAGCCTTGGTTGTGAATTCAACAATATTAAAATCATCAAATCTATAAGTTTCAGCAGAATTATTTTTATCTAATTTAATGGCCTTTGGTTTTATTTTACCTAAAGTTTCTAAATCAGTATATTGTTGTCTTTCACCGTAAAAGTTTTCGTCTTTACTTTGAGATAAATTTTCAAGAAACTTATTGTTTTCAAATGTATCTATTCTTTCAAAAAAATCATTAACACCAATTTCTTTTAACATTTCAAAAGGTCCCTTAGACCAGTTAAACCCTAATCTCATTGCTTCATCGATATCATTAAATTTATCTGTAATACCTGGAACTAAAGACGATGCATATTTAATGATTTTTGAAATTACAGACCAAGCATATTCACCATATTTATCTTTTCTGTTTATAAGACCAACAATATCCATTTTTTCTGATCCTAAATTGAACTTTTTTGATAGCGAATATTCACCTGTTTCTAAGCTAATACCCTCTAGAATTTTTTTATTATCAGACTTATTCATTCTATAGAAACCACCTTTTCCTTTTCTTCCCGTGTACCCAGTTTCTATAAGTTTTTTAACTAATGGTATTTCTTTAGCTACAATTTGAAAGTCATCAGTTTCTGGAAGTTCTTTTATAAAACTTTTCAAAACATCAGCCATCAAGTCAATTCCAATTAAATCATAGAGTCCAAAAACACCGGTTTTTGGTATTCCCATTGGTCTTCCAAAAACAGCGTCAGCTTCTTCAATTGTTAATTTCATTTTAAAAGCTTCGGTCATAGCCACTTGCATAGCGTAGACACCAATTCTATTTCCTAAAAAACCTGGAGTATCATTACAAATTAATGCACCTTTTCCTAAATCTTTTTCACAAAAACTTTTAAGTGAGTTTATTTGATCTAAATCATTATTTTCATTTTTTACAATTTCTAACAAATCCATATATCTAACAGGATTAAAGAAGTGAGTTATACAAAAGTCTTTTTTTTCTTCATCAGAAAGTTTTTCTGAAAGAACTTTAATTGGAATAGAAGATGTATTTGAAGATACTATTGATCCTTTTTTTCTTTCTTTAAAAATTTTTTCATAAATATTGTGTTTAATATCAATTCTCTCAACAACAGCTTCGACTATCCAGTCTGCTTCACCGACTTCATTAAAATTTTCATTTATATTTCCAACATTAATATTATTTATTTTTGACTTATCTATTAGTAAAGGAGGTCTAGACTTTAAAATTCTTTCTCTAGCTTTTTCAGAAATTTCAGTGGTTAAGTCTAACAATGTTACCGGAACATTTGCATTACATAATTGAGCAGCTATTCCACTACCCATTGTACCTGATCCTATGACTACTACTTTATTAATTTTCATAATGAGAATAAAAGTTTATAATGAATATCTTATTCAAGAGCAACTTAAAGCCACTAAATATTTTAATATTATTATTTAATTGTTTTTGTAATCGATGGAATTATTGCCACTGCTAGAGCAATTTTGAATAATTCACTTAGTAAAAAAGGATATAGACCACCAGCCAAAGCCTTTTCATAACCGATAACTGAGCCCAAATAACCCACCCCAACAACAAAAATTATGGAAGTTGCTAGCAAAAGAGAAAATAAGCTTTTGATATAAGAGTCGTTAAATTTTCTTTCTGCTAAATAACCAACAACACCAGCTGCAATAGTCATTCCATAAAGATAGCCAGCTGTTGGACCTGTTAAATAGAGTAATCCACCACCTTTTGCAAAAACTGGAAGTCCAATAGCTCCTTCGAAGAGATATAATAAGAGTGTAAAAAACGCTAACTTTGAACCAAATGTCATTCCAATTATGAAAACTGCAAAAGTTTGCATCGTCATTGGAACTGGCCAAAATGGAACTTGAACTTTTGATGAAAAAGCTAGTACAAGTGTACCTATTAACATCAAAGAAATATTCTGAAAATAAATATTTATTCTAAAATCAGATAATAAATTTTTAATCAAAGTAGAATTATTTTTCATCCTAATAAGTATTTAAACATACTTGAATGCAAATTTAAAATAATAAATATAAAATTTTAATTAATTTGGTCTTTTTGTAATTCTTTTAATGGTATGTGGCATCTGATAGAATTTCCACTGTTAGTTATTTGCCAAGGTGGCACCTCACTTTTACAAATATCACCTAATATTCTTGAACATCTCCCTTGAAAACTACACCCTTTTTGAGGTGGCTTTTCTTCTACAATATCCTCGGCAACTAATTTTGGTTTAATATCT
>CACLSF010000017.1 GCA_902609535.1 uncultured Pelagibacteraceae bacterium
ACAGACTTATAAGAGACCAAAAAATTAGAGAAAGAGTTGAGGCTCTTGGTGTAAAGACAGATGAGGCTGATGATAGATCGGCTCTCCTTCAAAAAGAGAGGGAATATAATTTAGCAAGACAGAAAATTGAGTTTGCTTTAGAAAGTTTTTATAGAAGTGCCAACAGTTTAGTTTTTCAATTAAATAAAAGATATATCACTAGACACATGTCAATTTTTAGATGTATAGACAAAAGGTTTGAGACAGGAGAAATATTTATTAAATGGGACGAGTCTTCAGATGATGAGTGGTTAATTTTAATATATATAAAGGATAATTCACCTGATAAAGGAATAATAATAGAAGATAAGACAAATGAGGAAAAAAATATGTTTCATGAATTTAAAGCCAATGAAATATTTAAAGCTTCAGACTTGATGGTAGACTCTCTTACTCAGCTTATTTCAAAGAAAAGGCAAAAACAGCAGTAAGCTATTTTTTATTCATTTACGTAAACTGAAACTCCTCTAGAATTAATGTCTACATCAAATTTTTTATGAAGAGGTGGGAAAGCTCTTTGTGAACAATCAAGTCTATCACATGTTCTGCATGATACTCCAATAGGTAATTCTGACTTTTTGTCACTAAGATCTAAATTTTCAGTGTATACAAATTCTTTTGCATATTTTGCTTCACAACCAAGACCTATAGACAACATGCTTTTTTTTTGTCCATATCTTCCAACACCTTTTTCTACTGTTTTAGCTATGCAAACATATTTCTCTCCATTAGTCATTTTGCTAACTGCTGCTTGAATAACACCTGGTCTTGAAAAAGCTGAGTAGACATTCCATCTTGGACAAGCTCCCCCATATCTTGGTATCTCTATACCTGATAATGAAAATCTTTTTGAAATATTTCCAGCAACATCTACTCTTAAAAAATGAAAAGGTATTCCAGGAAGTTTAGGATCTTGTAAACATGTTACTCTATGAGCTACTTGTTCGAAAGAAGTAGCAAATGTATTTTGTAAAAGTTCCAAATCATATTTTAATTCTTTGCATTCTTTATGAAAAAGAGAGTAAGGCATTAATATTGCAGCACCACAATAATTTAAAAGCGCAACCCTCGTTAATTTTTTAGACTCTTCAGTTGGAAAATTAAATGTAGCAAGGTATTCAGCAATTTCTTTTGAGGCACCTTCTTGTGAAATTTGTGCTGCAGCAAAAAGTTTTTTAGTTTCAAGAGAAAGATAGTCTGATAATAATAATTCTTTATCTTTTACTTTATATATTTTTGAAAAAGGTTTTCCTTCTTTAGGTATTACATCCTTTACTGTTATACCATATTCATCTTTTAAAAACTGACATAAGGCAATATATCTTGTTCTATTATTTTGTTTTACTTTATCAAATATCTGATTTGCAAATTCTTCTAATTTTGGAAAAAAATTTTTATTTTCTTGTAAAAAATCTGAAATTACTTCTCCAGGAAATGCGTTTTTTCTCCCATCAATAATTTTGCCTGAAATATTTTCTAATTTATTAAAAATTTCATGATCTTTTTGTTTAAAGTTATCACCTAGTTTAATTAAAGCTTTAGCAATTTTGGGATTTGTATTAACTAAATCTTTTACTTCTGGTCCAAGAATATCAAGATCCTCAAAAAGTTCATCACCCAATAATTCAGAAATATTATTCTCAAGATTTATGTCAGTTTTACTTGTAAGGTCTGAAAGCTCTATTTTTAGTTTATCACAAACCCTTAAAAGTAAGTCTCCATCAATTTTTCTTTTTCCACTCTCTATTAGATTTAAATAGCTTGGTGAAATAGACATTTCCTCAGCTAGTTTGTTAGCTTGAATTCCTAGTTGCCTTCTAAATGCCTTGATTTTTGGACCAATTTTTGTATCAATTTGACTCATTTTACTATTTGTAAATTTTGTAAATTTAAATTTACACAAAATTATTTGATTTTACAAGCAAAATCAATTTAATTGTAGATTTTGTAAATATTGTAAATTATAAGGTTTACATGGAAAAAAACAAAATTAACAACATCGAAAATAACTACCAAATTACTAATAAAGAAGAGCATTCTGAGCACAAGTCAAAAGGTATATACATTAGAGACGATCATTGCGATTGGGGATCTAGTGGAATGAACGAATTTACTGAAGAATACAGCTCAAAATAGTCATTAGTCGTTTCTAGTCATTTAATCAAAAGAGAGGGGTTTAAGTGTCAGCTGAAAATATTTCATACGATTTACAAAGATTTGCAGGTATTAAAAGAGATTATACTCCTGAAGAAGTTGAAAGATTAAGAGGATCAATCAAAATTGAGTATTCTATGTGTAAAATGCAGTCCCAAAAGCTTTGGAAACTGCTTAATACAGAAGCTTATGTTAACACCCTTGGGTCACTTTCAGGAAATCACGCAGTACAACATGCAAAAGCAGGTTTAAAAGCAATTTATTTAAGTGGTTGGCAAGTTGCAGCTGATGCTAACAGTGCTGGAGAAATGTATCCTGACCAATCCTTATATCCATATGATAGTGCACCAAAATTAGTTGAGACAATGAATAATTCTCTAGTTAGAGCTGATCAAATTCAACATATGGAAATGATAGATGGTGATATGGATAAAAGTAAGAGAACTGATTACATGTTGCCAATCATAGCTGATGGTGAAGCAGGATTTGGTGGACCACTAAATGTATTTGAATTAACTAAAAAATTTATTAGAGCAGGTGCTGCTGGGGTTCACTTTGAAGACCAATTAGCTAGTGAGAAAAAATGTGGTCACATGGGTGGAAAAGTTCTTGTGCCAACTGGAACAATGGTTAGAAATTTAAAGGCTGCTAGACTTGCTGCTGATATTGCAGATGTACCATTAATAATTTTAGCAAGAACAGATGCAAATGCTGCAAAATTAATCACAAATGATTTTGATGATAATGATAAACCATTTTTAACAGGTGAAAGATCTCCCGAGGGTTTCTTTTATGTTAGAGATGGAATAGAGCAGGCAATTTCTAGAGGTCTTGCTTATGCACCATACGCAGATTTAATTTGGTGTGAAACTGCTACTCCAAATTTAGAAGAGGCAAAGAAATTTGCTGATGCTATACATGAAAAATTTCCTGGTAAAATGTTAGCTTATAATTGTTCACCATCATTTAATTGGAAGAAGCATTTATCTGATGAAGAAATTGGTTCATTTCAAAGAAAGATTGGGGAAATGGGATATAAATTTCAATTCATTACATTAGCAGGTTTCCACACCCAAAACATCGCAATATTTGAATTAGCAGAAAAATATAAATCAGAAGGTATGACTGCTTACTCAAAAATTCAACAGCATGAATTTGCTAGAGAAAAAGATGGATATACAAGTGTGAAACATCAAAGAGAAGTAGGTACATCTTATTTTGATGCAGTTTCAAATACAATAAGTTCAGGTAAAAGCTCAACTACAGCAATGGAAGGCTCAACTGAGTCAGAACAGTTTTAGATGATAGATTAATGTTTGCTAGCGGTCTTCTTTTAATAGTAAGCTATCTTTTATTTAAATATACAGTTCAATGGATTCAATATTATAATCGAACCGATCCTAGGATGCCTGACTCAATATGGCGATACACCTGTGATTATAAAGTTGTTGGCATAAGAGATATCTGTGACTTGGATGATAAGCCATTTGTAAGACAAAGAAGGAAAAGAGATAAAATTGTTACAATAATGTATTTTATTGTGGTTCTTGCTTTTATATTTTCTATGTATTTTATGGCGAGTTTATTAGGATTAATTCTTTAATTTTTGAATCTGGTCCCATGCTGAATTGACAGCCCTCATTTTAGCTTTGCTCTCATCTATTACTTCTTGAGGAACACCTTTACTTAATAAAAGATCAGGATGATGCTCTTTGCTAAGTTTAATATAACGTTTTCTTATTTCTTCGAGTGAGTCATCGGGCTTACTCTCTAAAACAATATAAGGATTAAGTTTGTCAGATGACTTTCTGCTTTCTTTAATTCCATTAATTTGAGTCTGACTTAATCCAAAAATTCTTGCTATATCTTCTATCATCATTAATTCATTATCACTTACGTCTCCGTCCGCTTCTGCAATATAAAATAAAGTATTAATTACTTCTTCTAAAATATTTAAATTACCTCTGTAAACTTCTGCAATTTGTTTTGCATATGGTTCATATCCAGTACTTTCCTCTTTAGCTTTATTGAAAATTTTACCGACCTGATCTAATTCGCTTTCAGGTATTTTTAATTTATCTTTAACTGCAATTAATTCTTCACGACTAACTTGTCCATCTGCTTTACTTAGCTTTGCTGATAAAACAATTAGTGAGAGTGCAAAAATTTGTTGAGGCTGTGCAAAAGATCTAAATCCACCACTTGATCTGGCTCTTGTCATTTTTCCACCAATTAAGGATCCCAAAAGCATACCAAAAGGTCCGCCAATTGAGAAACCCAGCATTCCACCAATTATGCTTCCCCATATTGCCATTACTCAAAACTCCTTAATCTATATTCCCAGTTTCCTATTTTATTATAAGTCACTTTTAATATTAAATTATTTTCAGGATTATACCAAACATCAAATTCAAATTTTTTTTCATCAGAAAGATCTTCATCATTTGACTTAATATTAAAGTGTTCAGTTAAATATTCTTTGCCATTAATAGTAATATTTTTAGTTCCAATTAAACTTACAGTCTGTTTTTTAATACTACCAGATAATGGACTGATTTGTTTATCCGAATTGAAAATTTTGTGGTTCCACCAATTTCCAATTGTACAATCTAAACTAGCTTCACCTTTATAAGACGATCCATCTATAATAAATTTATTTGTATCCTTATCATAATTTAAATTCACATATTTTTCCTTATCATTTTGAAAAGTATTTGATTTAAAAAAAACTAATTTTTCATCTTTATATTTTTCTATTGTTTCACTTAATATTGAAAAAACTGTTATGCCAAATAACTCTACTTTAAAATTAGTATAATTTTTTACGACAAACAAATCCTCGTCAAATTCAAAGAAGTAGCTGGTGCTTCCAATAATTTCATTATTTCTTAGAACATCCATCTCAATTTTTTTAAGACCTTTATAATGACTGCTATGTGCCATCACTTTAGAAGCAAACATAATAATTATTAATACGATTATAAAATGTTTCATTTTCATAGATTTTAGTTAAAGAAAGTATAAATAATAGCTTAATATATGTTCCTTACTATCAAAAATATTCCTAAAGTCTCATGGAGTTCTCAAGAGACTTTTAATTTAAAGCCAAAATTATCAACATTATTTTTTCTATGTTTTGGCCTTATATTATTTGGTTTTGGTGAAGCATTAGTCGTTATTTCATTTATTGGCAATTCTCCATGGACTGTAATGGCACAAGGAATTTCAATTAATTCAGGATTATCCATTGGAATTGTCACTTTTATAGTAAGTGTTGTCGTTTTATGTTCATGGTTTTTCTTAAAACAAAAACCTGGTCTTGGTACTATATTCAATATCGTAATTATTGCAGCAATGTTAGATATAACAATTGCATTAATACCAACCCCTGAAACTTATATTATGAAATTATTAATGGCTGCAGTCGGTGTAATGATAGTCGGAGTGGGGAGTGGTATCTATTTGATTGCTAATCTAGGTCCAGGACCTAGGGATGGTTTAATGACTGGTTTACAAAAAAAAACTAATCTACCAATTGCTGCTGTCAGATCTTTTATAGAAATCTCAGTAGCTTCAGTTGGTTGGTATTTAGGTGGAACAATCGGAATTGGAACTTTAATGTTTGCTTTTGGAATTGGTCCCTGCATTGCTTTAAGTTTATATATTATTGATAGAATAATGAACTAAGTAGCAGTATTTTGTTTTTCGCTTCTTTTTCTTTCGTGAGGGTCTAGAATTGCTTTTCTAAGTCTGCAAGATTTAGGTGTGATTTCTAAAGCTTCATCTGTGTTAAGCATACTTAATTGTTCTGCAATCGACATTTGTCTTACCGGGGTGAGAACTATGTTTTCATCTGTTCCTTGCGTTCTCATATTCGTGAGTTTTTTTCCTTTCATAACATTAATTATCATATCACCAGGTTTTGGAGCCAAGCCCACAATCATTCCTGTATAAACTGGATCATTGTGTGTAACAAACATTTCTCCTCTAGCTTGCAAATTAAAAATTGAAAATGCAACAGCCTTGCCTTGGTCCATAGAGATTAAAGCACCATTTCTTCTTCCTTCCATGTCTCCCTCGAAATCTCCATAAGAGTGAAAAATTCTATTAATAACACCTGTTCCTTTAGTTAATGTTAAAAATCTGCTTGTGTATCCCATTAAACCTCTTGTTGGGGCTTGAAAAATAAGTCTTTTTTTATTCTTTCCAGTATCTTTTAATTCAATTAATTTACCTTTTCTTCTATTCATTGAATCAATAATCCTTGATGAATATTCTTCATCTAAATCCATAGTAATTTCTTCAATTGGTTCTAATTTTTTTGAATTTTCATCAGTTTTAAATAAAACTTTAGGAGGACTTACAGTCATTTCAAAGCCCTCACGTCTCATTTGCGTTAATAATATTTCAAGCATTAATTCTCCTCGTCCACTTATCTCAAATGCATCTTTATTTGAGTTTTCTGAGAAAGAAATTCCAACATTGTTTTGCGCTTCTAAAATTAAACGGTCCCTAATTTGAGTACTTGTTAATTTCTTACCCTCTGTCCCTGCTAATGGTGAGCTATTTACTGTTATTTTTATCGACATTGTTGGTGGATCTATCGGTGTTGCCTCAATAGGTTCATTTACATCTAAATCACAAATAGTATCTGCTACATTTGCTTTCTCTAATCCTGCTATAACTACGATATCTCCAGCTTCTCCAACTTCAATTGGAACTTTCTTTGTTCCCTCATATCTAAAAATTTTAGTAAGTCTACCTTCATCAACTTTTTCACCTTTTAAATTGATTGCTTTAATTTGTTGATTTGCTTTTGCCGTCCCTTGAGAAATTCTTCCTACTAAGCTTCTACCCAAAAAATTATCAGCATAGAGTAGCGTCGATAGCATCGCAAATGGTTTTGATCTATCAAATTGAGAGGGTTTTACATGATCTAAAACTAAATCTAATAGCGGATTAAGATTTTCTCTTGGTCCGTCAATATCTTTAGAAGCCCAACCGGATCTTCCACTTGCGTATAACACAGGAAAATCTAATTGTTCCTCATTCGCGTCTAAGCTAACAAATAAATCAAAAGTCTCATTTAAAACTTCATCTGCTCTCTGATCGCTTTTATCCAATTTATTTATAACAACAATTGGTTTCAATCCTTGTTTTAATGCCTTGCTTAATACAAATTTTGTTTGAGGCATGACACCTTCTGCAGAGTCTACTAACAATAATGCACCATCTGCTAAACTTAAAACTCTTTCAACTTCTGCTGCAAAATCTCTATGACCAGGAGTATCAATAATATTTATTCTAGTATCTTTCCAATTAATTGAAGTAGGCTTAGCAAGAATTGTTATTCCTCTCTCTTTTTCTAGTTCTCCAGAGTCCATTAATCTTTCATCAACTACTTCATTTTCTCTAAAAGAACCACTTTGTTTCATCAAATTATCAATGAGGGTTGTTTTTCCATGATCAACGTGAGCAATTATAGTGATATTTCGAATATTGTTACTCATAATTGACTTTCTTATACATCTAAAGATTTAATTGAAAACAAAAAAAAAGGGCAGAAGAATCTGCCCTTTTAAATTTTTTAGTTAGTCTCTTGGGTTACATTCCCATGCCGCCCATGCCGCCCATGCCGCCCATTCCTCCTGGAGGCATACCTCCAGCAGCAGCATCCTTCTCTTCAGGCTTATCAGCAACCATAGCCTCAGTCGTTACTAATAATCCAGAAATTGAAGCTGCATCTTGTAAAGCTGTTCTTACAACTTTAACAGGGTCAATAATTCCTTCTTTAAACATATCAACGTATTGTTCTGTTTGAGCGTCATATCCTTGAGAAGATTTATTAGCTTCTAAAAGTTTTCCAACTATAACTGAACCGTCTACACCGGCATTTGTTGTTATTTGTCTTATTGGTGCTTCCAATGCACTTTTAACAATTGCAACACCAGCTTTTTGATCTGAACCTTTTACTTTTACTTTATCTAGATCTTGAGAAGCGTAAAGAAGTGCACATCCACCACCAACAACTATTCCTTCTTCAACTGCCGCTCTTGTGGCGTTTAAAGCATCTTCAACTCTGTCTTTTTTCTCTTTAACTTCTACTTCTGTTGCACCACCAACTTTGATAACCGCAACACCTCCAGCTAATTTTGCAAGTCTTTCTTGCAGTTTTTCTCTATCATAATCTGATGAAGTTTCCTCAACTTGTTGTTTAATTTGGTCACATCTTGCTTCAATGTCTGATTTTTTTCCAGTACCACTTACTATAGTACTATTTTCTTTATCAACTTTAACTCTTTTAGCAGATCCAAGATCAGTGATCTTAACGTTTTCCAATTTTATTCCAAGGTCTTCAGATATAACTTGTCCTCCAGTTAAAATTGCTATGTCTTCAAGCATAGCTTTTCTTCTATCTCCAAAACCTGGAGCTTTAACTGCAACAACCTTTAGTCCACCTCTTAGTTTGTTTACAACGAGAGTTGCCAATGCTTCACCTTCAACATCCTCAGATATAATCATCAAAGGTCTGCCTGCTTGAACAACTGCTTCAAGTAGCGGAACCATAGGCTGAAGATTGGTTAATTTCTTTTCATGTAAAAGAATTAATGGATTTTCTAATTCTGTTGTCATTTTTTCAGCATTAGTAACGAAATATGGTGATAAATATCCTCTATCAAATTGCATACCTTCAACAACATCAAGTTCTGTTTCGATACTTTTTGCTTCTTCAACAGTGATAACACCTTCATTACCAACTTTTTGCATAGCTTTTGCAATCATGTTTCCTATTTCTTTATCTCCATTAGAAGAAATAGTTCCTACTTGAGCAATCTCGTCACTATCTTTAACTTTTTTAGCTGAAGATATAAGAGTATGTCTAACTTGTTCTACAGCAGCATCAATTCCTCTTTTAACATCCATTGGATTCATACCAGCTGTAACATACTTACAACCTTCTTTTACAATAGCCTGAGCTAAAATAGTTGCAGTTGTTGTGCCGTCACCTGCTTCATCGTTTGTTTTGCTTGCAACTTCTTTAACCATTTGCGCACCCATATTTTCAAATTTATCATCTAGGTCGATTTCTTTAGCAACTGATACTCCATCTTTAGTTGTCCTTGGTGCACCATATGCTTTGTCTATAACAACGTTTCTACCTTTGGGGCCAAGTGTAACCTTAACTGTGTTTGCAAGTATATCTACTCCCTTCAGCATTGCTGATCTAGCATCTGAATCGAATTTTACTATTTTTGCCATTATTAAACTCTCCTTTTTTTAATTTTATTTAGAAGTAGAGATACCCATAATGTCTGACTCTTTCATTATGCTATATTCTTTACCATCAATTTTAACTTCTGTTCCTGACCATTTTCCAAAAAGAACTTTGTCACCAACTTTAACATCCATTGGTATAATTTTGCCATCCTCAGTTTTTGATCCACCACCAATAGCAACAACTTTTCCTTCTTGGGGTTTTTCTTGTGCAGAATCAGGGATGATAATTCCACCAGCAGTTTTTTCACTGCTATCTAAAACTTCAATTAATACTCTATCGTGTAACGGTTTAAACTTCATATTTACTCCTTTAAATTAGAGATCATATAGATGCATGTGACTATTATTTCAAGATCAGGTCTAAAATATATAAATGAGAAAATCCAAGAATTTATGGGATTTTTAAGCTATATCTGAAATATGAGTAAAAATTTAGAGGAATTAGGCTTAAAATCAATTTTTAATAAATATGATCTATTTTTTATTGATATTTGGGGGGTGGTTCATAATGGAATAAAACTTTATAAAAATGCCGTTAATGTTTTAGAAGAATTATCTATCAATGAAAAAAAATTCATATTACTTACAAATGCTCCAAGACCCAATCTAACTGTAATTAATACTTTAAAAAAAATGGGTTTAAATAATTTTTCAAAGACAGTTTTTACATCTGGAGAAGCCTCAAAAAGGTATCTTTTAGAAAATTTCATCAATAAAAAATTTTTTCACCTAGGACCACCAAGAGATTTTGATTTATTTAAAACTTTTGAGAATAATAAAGTGCTTAATATAGATGACTCAGATTATTTATTATGTTCAGGTCTTTTTGAAGAACATGAAGATGACTTAGGGTATTACAAAAATCTTTTATCAAAACATATAACTAAAAAAATGATATGTACTAACCCAGATTTAATAGTTGATCGAGGGAACAAAAGAGAATACTGCGCAGGCTCTATTGCAAAATCATTTGAGGAAATTAATGGTGAGGTTATTTACTTTGGTAAGCCTTATCCTCCTGTTTATGAAATCGCAGCAGATTTAAATAACAAAAGAATATTATGTATTGGTGATAATCTTAATACAGATATAAAAGGTGCCAATATTCAAAATTTTGACTCATTACTGATTACAGGTGGTATACATAGACAAGAAATTTCAAAATTATCAATTGATAATGTTCTTAATAATTATGATGCAAAAATTAATTATTTTCAGGAAGAATTAAAATGGTGAAAAGATTAAGGATTTTCAATAATTTTAATATTCCAAAAAAATATAAAAAATCAATTATCTTGATTGGTAATTTTGATGGGTTACATTCAGGACATCAAAAATTATTTGAATTAGCAAAAAAATATAAATCAAAATATGAATCTAAAGTAGGTGTAGTTACCTTTGATCCTATACCTAAAATGTTTTTTAACACAAAAATTAAAAACTACAGAATATCAAATTTTAACCAAAAGGTAATTTATTTAAAAAAATTTGGAGTTGATTTTATAATTAATAAAAAATTTGACAAAAAATTTTCAAAAATTAATTACCATAAATTCATAAAAGATATTTTATCAAGAAAACTAAGATCAAAATTTATCTTTGTTAGTAATAACTTTAGGTTTGGTCATAAAAGAGAAGGTGATGTATCAAAGCTTAAAAAATATGAGAGTGATTTTGGTTATAATTTAATTAACCCAGTGCCTTTGATGAAAAATAAAAAAATAATTTCATCAACTGTGATTAGAAAGTTACTTGAAGAGGGAAAGCTATTAAAAGCAAATACTTATTTAAAAAGAAACTGGGAAATTGAGGGAAAAGTTCAAAGAGGTAGAATGATGGGACAAAAAATTGGATTTCCTACCTGCAATATAGATATTGATGATTATGTTATAGCAAAACCTGGCGTTTATGCAGTAAAAATAAGAATTAATGATGGAAGAAAATTCTATAAAGGAATTGCTAATTTAGGTTATAGACCCACATTTAATCAAAAAAAAATACTTTTAGAGGTAAATATTTTTAATTTTTCAGGAAATCTTTATAATAAAAAATTATCTGTACAATTTCTAAAATTAATAAGAGGAGAAAAAAAATTCAAAGGTATCAGTGAGTTAAAAAATCAAATAAAAAAAGATATTTTAAAAGCTAAAAAAACATAATGAGCAAGGAACATTTAAACTTACCTAAAACTGCTTTTTCTATGAAAGCAAATCTACCAAATAAAGAACCAGAATATTTGAAGTTTTGGGATAAGATTAATCTTTATGAAAAACTAAGATCTCACAGTAAAGGCAAAGAAAAATTTGTCTTACATGATGGACCTCCATATGCAAATGGAAATATTCATATGGGTACTGCATTAAATAAAATTCTAAAAGATATAATAATTAAATTTCATCAAATGGATGGTAAAGACTCAGTTTATGTGCCTGGATGGGATTGTCATGGATTACCAATTGAATGGAAAATTGAGGAACAATACAAAAAAAATAAAAAAAATAAAAATGATGTACCTATCATTGAGTTTAGAAAAGAATGTAGAGATTTTGCAAGTAAATGGATTAATATTCATAAAGATCAATTTAAAAGATTAGGAGTAATTGGAGATTGGGAAAACTATTACTCAACTATGAGTTTTGATGCAGAAGCCCAAATTGTAAGAGAACTTGGAAAATTTTTAAAAGAGGGTAGTTTGTACAAGGGTTACAAACCTGTTTTATGGTCAACAGTTGAAAAAACTGCTTTAGCAGATGCAGAAGTTGAATATCAAGATTATGTGTCTGATACAATCTATGCAGCCTTCCCAGTTAAAAAATCAAATATTAATGAAATAATTGGTTCGAACGTAGTTATTTGGACAACAACTCCATGGACGATACCAGCTAACAAAGCATTAGCCTATAATCAAAGTTTGGATTATGTTTTATGCGAAATAGATAACAGCGATATTTTAGAAAATGAAAAAATAGTTATCGCAAAAGAACTTTTGAGTTCTGTTGTAAAAGATACTGATTACAAAATTGAGATATTAAAAGAATTTAAGGGAAAAGAATTTGACGGAACTATTTGTAGCCATCCATTTCATAAAATTGGCTATGACTACGATGTTCCAATGTTAGAGGCAAGATTTGTAACAACTGAACAAGGAACAGGAATTGTTCATTGTGCACCAAGCCACGGACCTGATGATTTTAATTTGTGTATCAATAATGGAATAAAAGCAATTGAAACAGTTGATGATGATGGAAGGTATACGAAACACATACCCATATTTGAAGGAATTCACATTTTCAAGGCAAACAATATTGTTATTGAAAAGCTTAAAGAACTAAAAGGTCTTTTAAACAATGGCAAACTAACACATTCTTACCCACATTCTTGGAGATCAAAGGCTCCTTTAGTTCATAGAGCAACACCCCAATGGTTTATTTCAATGGAAAGTCACAAACTAAGAGACAAAGCACTTAAAGCAATAAATGACACCACTTTTTATCCTAGCAAAGGAAAAGAAAGAATCAAATCAATGATCGAGACTAGACCAGATTGGTGCGTCTCTAGACAGAGGGTATGGGGAGTTCCACTTCCAATATTTATTTCAAAAAAAAATGGAGAAATTCTTATCGACGAAGAAGTTTTTGAGAATATTGCAAAAATTTATGAAAAAGAAGGCTCAGACTGCTGGTTTGAAGATAATTTTCAGAGACTGCTTGGAGATAAATATAAAGCAGAAGATTTTGATAAGACTAGTGATATTGTAGAAGTATGGTTTGATAGTGGATCAACTCATTCTTTTGTTTTAGAAAAGAGAGAAGATTTAAAATGGCCTGCATCAATGTATCTAGAGGGTTCGGATCAACATAGAGGATGGTTTCACTCTTCATTGTTAGAATCTTGTGGAACAAGAGGTAGAGCACCATTTGAAAGTATTTTATCTCATGGGTTTGTAGTTGATGGAAAAGGACTAAAAATGTCCAAATCAACTGGAAATGTGATAGCTCCAGAAGATATTTTAAAAAAATATGGTGCTGATATACTTAGAATTTGGGTTGCCTCATCAAATTATGCTGAGGACTTAAGAATAGATTATTCAATTTTAGACCAGCATTCTGAGTCTTATAGAAAAATAAGAAATACATTCAGATACCTTTTAGGAAATATACAAGATGAATATTCAAAAGTAGATTTTGATAAAGTTGATTTAAATAATATTCCTGAATTAGAAAAGTATATGTTGCATAGATTATTTGTGATCGATGAAAGTTTTAATGAATATTTTAAGTCCTATAATTTTCATAATTTATATAAAGAATTATTAAATTTTTGTACAGTAGAACTATCAGCATTTTATTTTGATATTAGAAAAGATCTTCTTTATTGTGATCCAAAAGACTCAAAGAAGCGTTCTGATTGTATTTTGATACTTAAAGTAATTTTAGAATGTTTATTAAAATGGTTTGCACCGATATTATCATTTACTACTGAGGAAATTTATCATTTAATTCATAAGGAAGATAATAATGGAAGTATCCATTTACAAAAATTTGTTAAAATTCCTAATGAATGGAAAAATGAAGAATTGAATAATAAATGGAATAAACTTAAATTGATCAGAGATGAAGCAAATATAAGCATTGAAAGTAAAAGGGCCGATAAAATTATTGGTTCAAGTTTAGAGGCAAATATTGAAATAAAAATCAAAGATAAAGACATATATAGTTTAGCTGAGAAGCATGATTTCTCTGAAATTTGTATTACATCCTCTGCCTCAGTATCAAATGATAGTAATTTAGAAAAAGAAATTGAGATCACTAGTTCAAAAGCTGTTGGTAAGAAGTGTCCTGTTTGTTGGAAAATTAGTAAGGAAATATGTGAGAAACATGGACATCTCAGTGTTCAATGAAAAGTGAAAATATAAAAAAAATAGTAATAAGCATTTTCATTTTATTATCTATCTTTATATTGGATAGAATTTCAAAAATACTTATCCTAAACATATTAGAGGAAACTGGACGAGTAGATATCTACATAAACTCATTTTTAAATTTTTATCTAGTTTGGAATAAAGGAATAGGTTTTGGTTTATTATCTTCGGATCAAGATTATTTTTATAATTTAGTCACAATTTTAATTGTCCTAATTAATTTTATTATAATTTATCTATTATTTATGGAAAAAGGATTAAAGTATTATTTTCTACTTGTTATTTTGGGTGGCTCATTGGGTAATTTATTTGATAGAATATATTATAGAGCTGTTCCAGACTTTTTTGACTTAAATTATAATGAATATCATTGGTTTATTTTCAATGTGGCTGATATATTTATAACAATTGGAATTATTTTACTTATTCTGGCCGAATTGATAAGTTATAAAAAAGTAAATGAATAAATTCTTTAAATTTTCTAAGTTATTAATCCTATTATTATTTATATACTCATGTGGTTCAGTTGGAGAAGCTTTACAAGGTAAAAAAAGATCAGACCAGGGTGACGAATTTTTAATAGATAAAAAAAATCCATTAGTGATGCCACCTGACTTTGATAAATTACCAAAACCAGGAGAAGCAAATGTAAAATCTACAGAGGATATTCAAAGTGACCAATCAAATATAAAAAATTTACTCAAGAATAGTGATGATGTAAGTGTTTCTAATAAAGATGAGTCTTCATCTATTGAAGGCTCTATTTTGAAAAAAATTAAGTAAAAAAATGTTTTCAAAAAATATAGTTTTTAAAAACTTCCAACTAAAAAAAAATGTTAAAAATATAAAAAAAATAAATAATATTTTAAAACAAGAGTTAATTGTAAGTTCTTCATTACTTAATTCCTTCACTACTGATTATAAATATAGTTTTAAAAAAAAAATTGTTAAGAAATATAAAAATTATGAAAATATAAATTTAATTGGCATGGGTGGATCAATATTGGGTACTGAGGCAATATATGATTATTTAAAATTTAAAATTAAAAGAAAAGTAAAGTTTTTTAATAATCTTAACAATCAAATTAAACTTCAACCAAATAGAAAATCTATTAATTTAATAGTTTCTAAATCAGGTAATACCCTTGAAACAATATCAAATTTAAATTTAATCTTAAATTCTCAGAAAAAAAATAAAAATATAGTAATTACAGAAGATAAATATAGCTTTTTAACATCATTGGCAAAAAAACTTAAAGCTGAGATTATTGAGCATAAAAATTATATTGGGGGAAGGTATTCTGTATTGTCTGAAGTAGGAATGCTACCTGCTCAGTTATTTGGACTAAATGAGGCAAAATTTAAGCGATTTAATACTTTAATAAAAAATAAATCATTTTTAAACTCCTTAATTGATAATGTAAGTTTTATTTATAAATATGCATCAGAAGGAAAAAATAATTCTGTAATTTTAAATTATGATGAGAGTTCAGAAAACTTATTTAAATGGTATCAACAATTAACAGCTGAAAGTTTAGGCAAACAAAATAAAGGAATTTTTCCTATCATATCATCTATGCCAAAAGATAATCACAGTTTGCTCCAGTTATATTTAGATGGACCAAAAAATAACTTTTTCACATTTTTTGGTTTTACAAATGAAAAAACAAATAAAATGTATAACACTAATTTATTTGGCAAATTTTCAAATTTAAAAAATAAAAATATAGGTCAAATTATTAAAGCCCAAAGACGTGCAACTCAAACAGTTTTTAGAAGAAAAAAAATACCATTTAGAAGTTTTGAAGTTTCTAGAAGAAATGAAGAAACAATTGGGGAACTTTTTTCGTTTTTTGTTTTAGAGACTATTTTGCTTGGAAGATTAATGAATATAAATCCCTTTGATCAACCATCAGTTGAATTAATAAAAACAGAGACATCAAAAATACTTAATTAAATTAATTTACAAAAAAAAATTTTTGATAAACCATAATTTTTTTCCTCTAAAATATTAAGAAATTCTGAAATTTTATCATCTGATTTCTTATTTCTATGAATAATTAATAATGAATTCACATTAACAACTTTCACTTTCTTTATTTGCTCTATTAAATTTTTCATATCTCTATCGTTAAAAGGAGGATCTAAAAATACTATATCAAATTTCTTATTTTCTAGGCTTGAATCTTCCAAATTATAAGCGCTATTATTGTATACTGTACTTCTATTTTCTAATTTTAGATTAAATATATTCTGTTTTAAGATTTTTAATGAATTTGGGTAATTTTCAAAAAAAATTACTTCTGCTGCACCTCTGGATAAACATTCAATTCCAAATGATCCAGTACCAGAAAATAAATCTAGAACTTTGGCATCATATATTTTTATAGATAATTTGTTTGAGTGATCTAAAATATTAAATATCGATTCCCTCACCATATCTTTTAATGGTCTAGTTGATTTGTCTATTGGATCTAATAATTTTTTCCCTTTGAACTCTCCTGAAATAATTCTCATTAATCTATAATTCTAAAACCAATATCTTTTCTATAAAAACCATTTTTCCAACATAAATTTTCAATTTCACGAATAACCAAATCTCTTGATTTCTTCAAATCATTAGAAATACTGACAAAATTAAGCACGCGTCCTCCTGTTGCATAAACTTTTTTATCAACTAACTGAGTGCCTGCATGATAAATTAAAGTGTTATTATTTGTGATTTTTTCTAAGTTAGGAATTTCTATATTTTTTTCATATTTATCTGGATATCCATTAGAACATAGCACGATGCACATACTTTTTTTATCTTTCCACTCTACTATTTGATTTCCTAAGTTTTCTTCGCAGCACGATAACATTAATTCTAAAAGATCTGACTCCAATAAAGGTAAAATTGTTTGACATTCTGGATCTCCCATCCTTACGTTATATTCAACTAGATATGGATTGTTATCTCTTATCATGAGACCAACATACAAAAATCCCTTGTATGTTTCCCCCATATCCTTAATAGCTTCAAAAGTCGGATTTATAACTTTCTCAATAATTTTTAAGTCCAACTCCTCATTTATAAGTCCAGAAGGAGAATATGCTCCCATGCCACCAGTATTTTTACCCATATCACCTTCACCAACTCTTTTATGATCTTGAGCAGTATTAAATTTTTTAAATGTTTTTCCATCAGATATTACAAAGTAGCTCATCTCCTCACCGTATAAGAATTCCTCAATGAGAACTTGATTGGCTATACCAAATTTTCCATTAAAAATTTCATCGACAGCATTTTTTGCGTTTTCAGAATTTTCACAAATATAAACACCTTTGCCTGCTGCTAAACCATCTGCTTTTACAACAATAGGTATATTTGCTTTTTCTAAATATTTGTGTGCATCTTTAACGTTGTCAAAAACACCAAATTGTGCAGTAGGTATATTATATTTATCACATATTTTTTTTGTAAATATTTTTGAGCCTTCCAGCTGTGAAGATGTTTTATTAGGTCCAAATACATTTACTCCCTTATTTGTAAGAAAATCTACAACTCCATCAACTAAAGGTTTTTCTGGTCCTACTATTACTAAATCTATTTTATGTTCCTTTACAAATTTTCCTAATTTATCAAAATCATAAATATCAAGGTTTACATTTTCAGCGACAGTTTTAGTTCCAGCATTACCCGGTAAGCAATATAATTTACTAAGTTTGGGAGATTTTGATATTTGATCTGCTATTGCATGCTCTCTTCCTCCATTTCCAAGAATTGCAATTTTCATATATTCAAATATATATCCTATAAATCATGAACAAGTTAGCAAAATTAAAATATCTCCCAAACAATTTTGAAATAATTGAACAGGGTGATCACGTTATGTGTGCAATTTCAGGAAAGAAAATTCCCTTAGAAAATTTAAACTATTGGAATGTTGATGAGCAAGAAGCTTATTATTCTTATGTTGAGGCTTCATTTAAAAAAGAAAAATAATCAAATTATAATTATTTTTTCCACCTGTTATGTGTCCAAATCCATTGCTCAGGGTTTTTTAGGATCATTTTTTCTAAAATTTTATTTAAATGCATAGTAATTTCTTGGTTTGATTTTTCTGAATTTATTACAATTGGTTGGGAAACGTACATTTTGAAATAATGTTTCTTAACTCTCTCAATATAAATTGGTACTAAATCACACTTATATTTCTTAATAATTTGTGCAGGTATAGTTGTAGTAGATGCCAAATCTCCAAAGAAATTTATTTTAATCCCTTCAGTGACCCTTTGATCAATCATTAATGCAATTGAGTTACCTTTTTTAAGGTTTTCCAAAATTTGTCTAGTTCCAGATCTTCCTTTTTTTATTTGATTTTTACAAATATAATTTGTTCTAATATGTTCCATATTTTTATTCAAAAAAATATTATTCAAAGGTCTATATATTGTGGCTAAATTGATGCCTGATTTTTCAATTTGCATTGCCATCAACTCAAAGTTATTGAAATGACCTGAAATAAATACGACTGGTTTTTTGTTATCTTTTATTTTTTTTAAATTTTCCTTTCCATCAATTTCAATATACTTTTCTAATTTGTTATTCCTGAAGTCTTTTAAAAAAGGGTATTCAGCTAGAATTCTTCCATAATTCCCAAGCACATCCTGAGCAAATTTAATTTTATTATATTTAATTGAAATTTTTGATTTTTCTAAATTAGTTATAATAGATTTTTTAGTTCTAAAAATATTTCCAAATCTTATGCCAATGAAGAAGCCTAAATTTGAAGC
>CACLSF010000018.1 GCA_902609535.1 uncultured Pelagibacteraceae bacterium
AGACACTATATAAACTTAATAAAAGTATAAGTGAAATTGGTTTTGAAAATACTGCAAATATATTTAGTATTTCGAGTACATCAAAAAATGGGGGATTAATTGGTTGGGTAAATGAACTACAAATCTCTGAAAAAATTGAAACGAATATAAAAAATTTAAAAAAAAACGAAATCAGTGTCCCTATGAAAATTGGAGCAGGGTATTTACTAATAAAATTAAATAGCAAAAGAGAATTTAATCAAAAGATTAACATTGATAGTCAATTAAGAGAGTTAGTAAATAAGGAAACAAATAGACAATTAAATACATTTTCCGTAATTTTTTTTAAAAGAATACGAATGAATACAGAGATTAATGAGCTCTAAAGTAATTTTAATAGTTTTAGGGGAACCAAATAGCATCTTTTCAGAGGTTTTATTTAAGTATTTTAAATCTAAAAATTTTTCAAAAAATAAAAATAAAATAGTTCTAGTTGGTAGTAAAAAACTATTAATAGAACAAATGAAGCTGTTAAAATATAATTATCATATTAATGAAATAATAAGTATTAAAGAAGCTTTAAATAAAAAAATAAATCTAGTTAATGTAAATTATAAATTTAAAAACGCATTTAGCACAATAAACAGTTCTTCAAATAAATATATAGAGAGTAGCTTCAAAAAAGCTATAGAATTAATTAAACAAAATAAATTAACTAAATTAATTAATGGTCCAGTATCAAAAACCCATTTTTTAAAAAAAAAGTTTTCTGGTATCACTGAGTATATGGCATCTAAAACTAATTCAAAGAATCCAGTAATGTTAATATATAATCATAAATTAGCAGTTACACCTTTAACAACACATATCCCTATTAAAAATGTTTCCAGACATGTAAAAACAGATATAATCGTAAAAAATATTACTAAACTTAATACATTTTATAAATCAAAATTAAAAAAAACGCCAAAATTTGCAATTCTAGGATTAAATCCTCATTGCGAGTCCACCGATAAAATAAGTGAAGAAAAAAAAGAAATTATTCCTGCAATTCAAAACTTAAATAGAAACAAAATTAAAGTGTCTGGTCCATTTCCAGCAGATACTTTTTTTTTGAATAAAAATATAAAAAAATTTGATGTTGTTATGGGCATGTATCATGATCAGGTGCTGACACCAATCAAAACTCTATTTAAATTTGAGGCAATAAATATTACAATTGGTTTACCATTTATTAAAATTACACCTGATCATGGTCCAAATCAGGATATGATTGGGAAGAATAAGTCTGATCCATCTTCAATCTTTTATGCTTTAAATTTTTTGAATAAAATCAAATGAAATTTAATCCAAAAAAAAGTTTAGGGCAAAATTTCCTAGTAGACAATAAGGTATTAAGCAAAATTGTTGAAATTGGTGAAATTGAACATCAAGATTTTGTTATTGAAGTTGGTCCCGGAAATGGGGCTTTGACAGAAAAAATATTTGAAAAAAAACCAAAAAAACTAATCGTTATCGAAAAAGATAACAGGTTAAGTGTTGTTTTAAAAAAAAAATTTTCAAATAATATATCAATAGTGAATCAAGACATGATGGACTTTACATATGAAGATTATCAAACAAATAAACTCATTATATTTGGAAATTTACCATACAATATATCAACACAAATATTAGCAAAATGGATAAAAACTGAAAATATTGATAAATTTTGTAAAAGATTAATATTGATGTTTCAAAAAGAAGTTGCAGATAGAATAATTGCAGAAACCAATACAAAACATTTTGGAAGATTAACTATTCTATCAAATTGGAAGATGGAAGTAAAAAAAATAATAGATATTGAACCTGAGAGTTTTAAACCATCACCTAAAGTAAAGAGTACATTATTAATTTTTGTTCCAAAAAAAAATTTTTATGAATTTAATGATCCTAAAAACTTAGAACATATAACTAATGTTTTTTTCACTCAAAGACGTAAAATGATTAAAAAACCTTTGAAATTATTATTTAAAAATTATGAGGATGTTTCAAAAAAACTTAACTTAGATTTAAAATTGAGGCCTCAAAATTTAGATAATGTAACTTATTATGAAATTTGTAAACTTTATGAGTCTTTAGTTAAGTAAATAATCAATATGTTTTTTTATGAATTTCCTGTCATACTTTATTGGATGTTTTTGCATTTTTTGAAGACTTACAAATTTTATTATTGATTTATAACACTTTTGTATATTGTCATTTATTACTGTAAAATCATAATCTTTCCAATGCAAGACATCGTCCTTGAATTGCTTCATTCTTTCATTAGCAATTTTTTTATCTTTCTTATCTCGTTTAAGAAGTCTTTTAAATAATTCTTGTTTTGATGGTGGTAATATAAAAATGGATATAATTTTATATTTTAATTTTTTATTTTTAATCTGTTTGGTTCCTTGCCAATCTATATCAAAGATAACATTCTCGCCTTTATTTAACTTACTTAATACATTTTCTCTCAATGAGCCATAATAATTTTTGAATACCTTAGCGTGTTCTAAAAATTTTTTTTTTTTTATTAATTCTCTAAACTCTTTATTTTTAACAAAGAAATAATCTCTTCCATCTATTTCATTTAATCTTGGTTTTCTTGTTGTATGGGAAATAGATATTTTATATTTTTTTTTTAGAGAAATTTTTTTTACTAATGTTGTTTTTCCCGCGCCCGAAGGAGAAGATAATATTAATATTATCCCATCTTTATTATCGGCCATTAAGTTAAAAAAAATTAGTTTGCTTTATTCTCAATAAATTTTACTGCATCACCGACAGTTAATATTTTTTCAGCATCACTGTCTGATATTTCAGATCCAAATTCTTCCTCAAAAGCCATTACTAACTCAACTGTATCTAAACTATCAGCTCCTAGATCATCAATAAAACTTGAATCATCATTCACTTTAGTCTCTTCTATACCCAAGTGATCAGCGACTATTTTTTTTACCTTACTTGAAATTTCATCTGACATTTTGTTCCTTATAGTTATTTTGTTAATAAATATTTTATAGATTTTGTCAACTAAAATACAATCCACCATTAACATGGATAGTTTCACCTGTGATATAGTCTGACAAATTAGAGCATAAAAAGGCAATTGTATTTGCTACATCTTCTGGATTTCCAAATTTGTTGAGTGAAATTCTTGATTTTAATAATTCAGTGTGGTTTTCACTAATTTTATCAGTCATTTCTGATACTATAAAACCTGGAGACACACAATTAACTGTTATATTTTTTTTTCCATACTCTAGAGCTAGGCTTTTTGACATTGCAATTATTCCAGCTTTTGATGCTGCATAATTTGCCTGCCCTACATTTCCGGAATGACCAACCACTGAAGTAATATTAATAATTTTTCCTTTTTTTGATTTTAACATTTTTTTTATAACATTTTTTGTTATAAAAAATGTTGATGAGAGGTTAATATCTATTACTTTATTCCATTCCTCCTCTTTCATCCTTATTGATAAATTATCTTTAGTAATCCCTGCATTATTAATTAAAATATCAACTTTATTTGATAAAATAGAACTAGATTTTTCAACAAACTCTTCGATTCTTTCATGATTAGAAATATCAAATTTTAATATATCTACATTATTATATTTTTCTTTAATTTTATCTAATTTCTCCTCATTAGTTCCTGTAGCTAAAACTTTAGATCCTCCTAATACTAACTTATCAAGTATCGAGTTTCCTATTATTCCGGTTGCACCAGTTAATATTATATTTAGGTCTCTTAAATCAATCATATTTCATCCAAATTTTTTAAATCATCAATATTGTTTACTTGAATTAAATTTACATTTCTGTCAATTCTTTTCACAAGGCCAGACAATACTTTTCCAGGTCCAATTTCAATAAAATTTTTATTACCTTTTTTTATCATATTTAATATACTTTCTCGCCAACGGACTGGTTTTTCTATTTGTTCTATTAAAAGTTTTTTTAACTCATTAGGATTATTAGTTGGCTCCGCTGTTACATTAGATACAATAGCATTATTTGGAGAAGAAAATTTTATATCATTGAGCTTCTCAATCATAATCATGGTTGCTGGATTCATCAATTCACAATGAAATGGCGCTGAAACTGGCAATTTAATATTTTTAATATTTGTTTTTTTTAGCTCAATTATCAATTTTTCAAGTTCATTAATCCTTCCACTTATTACTACTTGACCGTTTGAATTATCATTAGCTAAAAAACATTTAAATTTTTTTTTGTTATTTTCTAAAATATCATGAATTTTATTTATATCTTCTCCCAAAACTGCAATCATACCACCTTCGTTTTTGGGTACTGAATTTTGCATAGCTTTACCTCGTATTTTTAAAAGCTTAATAGTATCGATAAAGTTAATAACATTAGAACATGCCAAAGCAGAATATTCTCCTAAAGAATGTCCTGCAAAGAAATTTGCTTTAGTAATATCAAATGAGGTTTCTTTTTTAATTACAGAAAATATTGAGTAGCTTGCCAAAAAGATTGCTGGTTGGGTATTCTCCGTTTCATTCAATAATTCTTTTGGGCCTTCAAAAATTATTTTTTTTAATGGAAAATTTAGAGCGTTATCTGCCTCATTAAAAATATCTTGTATATAATCAAAATTTTCATAAAGATCTTTAACCATTCCAACTGATTGTGATCCCTGACCAGGAAATAAAACAGAAAACATAGAAAATTTAAGCAATTACCCTATTTTTTATATTGTAATTAAAAAATTATAATAGTATATCCTCTGTTTTTTAAAAGAATTATTATGAACTTATATGAACATACAATTATAGCTAGGCAAGACATAAGTCCTGCGCAATTGAAACAAATAGAGGAAAAATATTCTAAAATGGTACAAAAACATGAAGGTAATATTGTTAAGCTAGAAAACTGGGGACTATTAAATTTGTCTTATTTGATAAAAAAAAATAAAAAAGGAAATTATATTCATTTTAAAATAGAAGCTGATGGAAAAATAATTTCAGAACTAGAAAAAACTGAAAAAATAGATAAAAATTTATTAAGATATTTAACAGTTAAGGTAAAAAAATTTGATCTCGAAACAGACTATTTTAAAAAAAGTGATGAAAAAGAGTCTTTTGCAAAATAGATAACTTTTATGAAAAAAAGAAATAATAAAAAAAAAGGAAAACAAAGTAACTTTGCTAAATTAAGTATTTTTCAGAACCAAAAATATAAATTTAAAAAAAAGTGTCCACTCTCTGGAAAGGGTGCGCCTGTAGTAGATTATAAAAATATTAAATTATTAAAGAGGTATATTTCTGAGAATGGCAAAATTTTACCTTCGAGAATAACTTCTGTTAGTCAAAAAAAACAAAGAGAACTATCTTTATCAATAAAAAGAGCAAGAAATTTAGCATTGTTATAATATGAAAATTATTCTTTTAGAAAATGTAAGAAAAATAGGATCGATTGGAGAGATAATAGATGTAAAACGAGGTTTTGCTAGAAATTATCTTATATCTCATAAGAAGGCTCTATTTGCGTCCAAAAAAAATATAAAAGAAGTAGAAAAAATCAAGCAAGACTTAAGTAGAAAAGACTTAGATAAAAAAAAAGAAGCTAAAGAGATAAATGAGAAGATAAAGAACAAACGATACGAGATCAAAAAATTAAGTACAGAAAATAAAGAATTATATGGCTCAGTAAAACCAACCGAGATATCTAAAACAATTGAAGAAATTGATAAAGTAAAAATAAATCCATCCTTAATACAACCTTCTAAAGAAATAAAGTCAATTGGTGATTTTGATGTCTTAATAAATTTACATCCTGAAGTTCAAACCCAAATTGTAGTAAAAACTGTTCCTCAAGAGGATATTAAATAATTATACATAATTTTCCCCAGTAATATTAAATATTTGTATTTCGTTTTCTATTCTGTAAATATGAAATGTGTCTCAACCATTAAATATAGTCAAAAATAAAATAGACGAACTTCCTAATAATATTGAGGCAGAACAATCAGTTATAGGCTCAATATTACTTTCAAATGAAATATTTGACGAGATCAATATATTAATAACAAGTAAAAATTTTTATGATCCGATGCATCAAAAAATTTTTAGTGCTATCGAAAGCTTGATTTATAAAGGTATGTTAGCAAATCCGATCACACTTAAAAACCATTTTGAAAATGAGAAAGATGAACTAAATATTCCTGAATATCTAGTTAAAATTACAAAATTTTCTACATCTTCAAGACAGAGTATTGAATACTCAAAATTGATTTATGATTTATTTGTTAAAAGAGAGCTCATTAAAATATCTGATAATATAATTGATACAGCAAAACTAAATGATCTAAATAATGATGGACAACAAATTATAGAAAATTTTGAAAAATCTTTATTTGATTTAGCTGAGAAAGGTTCGTTTAGCTCTTCTATAGTAAGATTTGATGAAGCTATGAGGCAAACAATAGAAATGGCCTCAAACGCATACAAAAATGAAGAGGGAATTGTTGGGGTTCCTTCGGGATTGAAAGATTTAGATGATAGATTGGGTGGTATGCATAAGTCTGATTTAATAATTATTGCTGGCAGACCTTCTATGGGAAAAACTGCTCTAGCAACAAATATAGCATTTCATGCTGCAAAAAATATTCAAGAAAATGGAGAAAAGTCTTGTATTGCATTTTTTTCTTTAGAAATGTCATCAGAACAACTTTCCACAAGAATTCTTGCAGAACAATCAAGAATTAAATCTAATGATATTCGGCGGGGAAAAATAACAGAGGAACAGTTTGATAAATTTATTGAAACTTCAAAAAATATTTCTGAACTACCTTTGTATATTGACGAAACTCCAGCAATATCTATTGCAGCACTTAGTAATAGAGCTAGACGAATTAAAAGAATTCATGGTCTCGATATGATAGTTATCGATTATATTCAGTTAATGAAAGGTACAAATTATAAAGATGGAAGAGTTCAGGAGATTTCTGAAATAACACAGGGACTTAAAGCTCTTGCTAAAGAATTATCGGTACCTGTATTAGCTTTATCTCAATTATCTCGAGCTGTTGAACAAAGAGATGATAAAAAACCTTTACTTTCAGACTTGCGAGAATCTGGATCAATTGAACAAGATGCTGATGTTGTAATGTTTGTCTTCAGGGAGGCATATTATTTAAAAAATAAAGAGCCCAGACCTGCTACTGTTGAGCATGCAGAATGGCAAGCAAAAATGAATGAAATTTCTCATTTAGCAGAACTTCTCATACTTAAGCAAAGGCATGGGCCAACTGGGACTATAATGCTTGAATTTGAGGAAATGTTTACAAAATTTAAAGATATTCAAAATAATTAATATAAATTATAAAAGCTAATATCAAATGTTAGCTAATTTTTATCAAAAAAATATTATAGAAAAACCTAAGTTAGTTTTCTCAATATTATTACTAATATTAATTATTGCTTTTTTCTATTCAAAAAACTTTCGCTTAGATGCCAGTTCTGAAACATTATTATTAGAAAATGATCCTGATCTAAATTATTTAAATTTAATAAATGAAAGATACGGTGCTAAGGAATTTCTAGTACTCACCTACTCCCCAAATAGCAAAATGAATTCGGTGGATTCAATTAAAAGTCTTTCTGCATTAAAGAATGAATTAAAAACATTAAACTGGGTTCATAATGTTGTTACACTTTTAGATATTCCTTTATTGGAAGCAACTGATGATAGTTTAATTGAACGTATTCAAAATTTTAAAACATTAACAAGTGAGAATATAGATAAAGACCGTGGATTTAATGAAATCTTAAATAGTCCTGTATTTAGAAACTTTGTTATTAGTGAGGACGGAAAAACAAGTGGCATCATCGTATATATAAAACCAAATAAAATAGATAAAGAAGTTAAAACAGAGAGGGAATTAGAGCTTTTTAAAGATAAAATTAAAAAAGAGAGACATAAAAATATTTTAGAAATTAGAGAAATAATAAAAAATCACAATCAAAATAACCAAATTTATCTTGGAGGTATTCCAATGATTGCGGATGATATGATGACTTTTATAAAAAATGATATTGTAACTTTCGGTATAGGCGTACTAATTTTCATCATCATAACACTTTGGTATGTATTTAGAAAAATTATTTGGATAATAATTCCGATAAGCAGTTGTTTTTTTTCTGTGGTTTTTATGGTTGGATTTCTTGGTTTAGTTGGATGGAAAGTCACAGTAATTTCATCAAACTTTATCGCTTTGATGTTAATTCTTACTATGGCAATGAATATTCACATGAGTACAAGATTTTTACAATTAAACAAACAGTTTCCAAAAAAGAAAAAATTTGAAATTTTAGTTTTGACTACAAAAAAAATGATTTGGCCAATCTTTTACACTGTCTTAACAACCATATGTGCTTTTATGTCGTTAATTTTTAGCGAAATTAAACCAATTATCGATTTTGGATGGATGATGACATTTGGATTAATAACCTCACTAATAATTACATTCACACTTCTTCCTACTTTGCTAAATTTTGTTCAAAATTCAAATGTTGCTCTAACTAAGGAAAAAGACTCAAAAATAACTAGCTATTTAGGAATACAAGCAGTTAGAAACAAAAGTTATATATTTGGTTTAACTGGATTAATTATATTTTTAAGCATATTTGGCATTTCTAAATTAGAAGTTGAAAATAGCTTCATTAATTATTTTGATAAAGATACAGAAATTTATAAAGGAATGAAATTAATAGATGAAAAGCTGGGTGGAACCACACCGCTAGAGGTAATTTTAAAATTTCCAAAAGATGAAGATGGAGAAGCTGACAGTGAGAATGATTGGGGTGATGAGGACGAAAATGATGATAAATATTGGTTTACAACAGATAAAATTAATAAAATAACTAGAGTTCATAATTATTTAAATGGTATTGATGCTGTAGGTAAAGTTTTATCTTTTTCCTCAATAATTGAGGTTGCAACAAAATTAAATAATAATAAACCACTTGGAACTTTGGAAATGGGTGTACTATATACTAAAATTCCAGATAATATTAAAAAAGAGATAGTAGACCCATATATATCTATAAAAAACTCTGAGGCACGAATAAGTTTAAGAATAAAAGACTCTCTAGATGGATTAAGAAGGAATGATCTGATAAATCAGATTAATTTTGATTTAGTGAATAAATTAAATTTCAAGAAAGATGAGTTTAAACTAGGTGGTGTGCTTATACTGTTCAACAATTTACTTCAAAGTTTATTTAAGTCTCAAATCTTAACTCTTGGTTTTGTGATGATTGGTATTTTTATCATGTTTTTAATTCTTTTTAGAAATATTAAAATTTCACTAATTGGCGTAATACCAAACTTTATTGCAGCTTTTTTTATTCTAGGAATAATTGGTTTAGCTGGCATCCCTCTAGATATGATGACAATTACAATTGCTGCTATCACGATTGGTATTGCTGTAGATAATAGCATTCATTATATTTATAGATTTAGGGAAGAATTGAATAAAATAAAAGATTACAATAAAACACTAAAATATTGCCACTCGACAGTGGGAGTGGCGATATTAAATACATCTATAACAATTGTATTTGGGTTTTCTATTTTGGTTTTGTCTAATTTTATACCAACTATATATTTTGGTGTCTTCACTGGGTTAGCAATGCTATTGGCTATGATATCAGTTTTAACATTATTGCCATCTTTACTTTTAGTACTCAAACCTTTTGAGATTAAGTAATTAATGGAAGTTGTAAAAAATATTTTTACTGAACTATATACCTTTGATATTGTTTATTTAGCTTTCACAGCACTATCCTTGATTACATGTACAAAAAAAGGTTTTTTATTAAGCATTTTGTCAGCTTCTAAATGGCTTTTAGCTTATGTTGTTACTCTATTTCTATTTCCAAAAGTAAAGCCATATTTTGAGGATATAATTGATAGTGAATATGTCCTCGATTTAGCAGTTGGTATAGGACTATTCATAATAATTATTTTTTTAATTTTATTAATAAATAAAGGAATTAATAGAGCAGTCACTTACTCTGGATTAGGAAATCTAGATAGAATCTTTGGTTTCTTTTTTGGATTTATTAGGGCTTATGTTATAATTGTATGTATTTATACAACTATAAATATCATTTATAACCACAAAAAATGGCCAATTAATCTAGATGATGCTTTTACATATGCATGGGTTGAAAAAGGTAGTAACTATCTTATAAAAGAATTTCCTAATAAAAAAGAATATGAAGAAACTAAAGAAAAAGTTCAAGATATATGATCCTAAAATTAAGGAAGAGTGTGCGGTTTTTGGAATAAGTAATTCTAGTGACGCTTCTACCCTTACAGCTTTAGGCCTGCATGCCCTTCAACATAGAGGACAAGAAGGCTGTGGGATTGTTTCATTCGATGGAGAAAAATATCATTCAGAAAAAAGATTTGGTTTAGTTGGTGATAACTTTAACGATGAAAAAGTTTTAAAAAAACTTCCTGGAAAATACGCAATCGGTCATAATCGCTACTCAACGACAGGTGGAACTGCTTTAAGGAATGTACAACCTTTTTTTGCTGATACAAACGCAGGTGGTATTGGTGTTGCACATAATGGTAATCTTACTAACGCAATAACTTTGAGAAATAAACTTGTTCAAGATGGTGCTATATTTTATACAACATCGGATACTGAAACTATTGTTCAATTAATTGCTAAATCAAAAAGAGGAAGAACGATAGATAAAATCATAGATGCTATATTTCAAATTCAAGGTGGTTATGCACTTGTGATGATGACGCAAAATACTCTTATAGGTGTAAGAGACCCATATGGAATTAGACCTCTAGTAATTGGTAAATTAAAAAACTCATATGTATTTGCCTCTGAAACTTGTGCATTTGATATTATTGGAGCAAAATTTGTTAGAGAAGTTGAAAATGGAGAAATTGTTTATATTGAAAATGATGAATTAAAAAGTATTAAACCATTTCCACCAAAAAAAATCAGACCTTGCGTATTTGAATATATTTACTTTTCAAGACCAGATAGCATACTATCTGGCAAAACAGCTTACGAATACAGAAAGAACTTTGGCTCACAATTAGCAAAAGAAGATAAAATAGAAGCTGACTTAGTTGTGCCTGTTCCAGACTCGGGTAACGCTGCGGCATTAGGATATGCTGAAGAAAAAGGTTTAAAATTCGACTTAGGTTTAATTCGAAACCATTATGTTGGAAGGACTTTTATTGAACCATCTCAACAAATAAGAAGTTTAGGAGTTAAGCTAAAATTAAATCCAAATATCTCAGTAATCAAAGATAAAAGAATAATTCTCGTTGATGACTCTCTTGTTAGAGGCACTACATCTTCAAAAATAGTGAAAATGTTATATGATTCTGGGGCAAAAGAAGTACACGTTAGAATAGCAAGTCCAGAAATAAAGTTTCCTGACTTTTATGGTGTTGATACACCAACTAAAAAAGAGCTTTTGGCTGCTAACAAATCTACAGCTGAAATTTGTAAATTCATAAAAGCAAAGTCGCTAAAATTCCTAAGTTTGAATGGTTTATATTTAGGGATGGGATTTGAAAAAAGAAATGAAAATTATCCGCAGTTAACAGATCATCACTTTACTGGGGAATACCCTGTAAAAATAATTGACGAGCTTGGTGAGGATAAAGTAACACAACTTTCTTTACTTAGTACAGCATCAAATAATTAAAATGAAAAAAGTAAGTTTTACAGAAATGAAGAACGGTACTAAGGATGACTATCAACTTTTGGAAAAATTAGAAAGTCAATATGAAAGAAAAACTGCAGACAGAATTTTAGATTATTTAGCTTCACAAACTACTACCCTTGAAGGTTATCAGATAACGAGATTAGAACACTCGTTACAAGCTGCAACAAGAGCACATAAAAATGGAGAAAATGAGGAAATGGTTGTTGCAACATTATTACACGACCTTGGAGATGAGTTAGCTCCAATGAATCATTCTCAATATGCAGCATCAGTAATTAAACCTTATGTTTCAGAAAAAACTTATTGGGTTATTTTGCATCATGGTTTATTTCAAACTTATTATTCTGCAGAACATTTAGGTGGTGACAAAAATGCAAGAGAAAAATATAAAGATGCAGAGCATTATCAAGCAACAATAGATTTTTGTGAAAATTATGATCAATCTTCATTTGATCCAAATTATAAATCAATGACTTTAAAGGATTTTGAGCCAATGGTTAGGAATATATTTTCAAGGAAACCTTACTATCATCATTAAATTGTCTAATATTTTAAAAAACGAAAAAAGTCCTTATCTTCAACAACATAAAGATAATCCGGTTGATTGGTTTCCCTGGAATAAAGAAACATTAGAAATAGCAAAAAAAGAAAAAAAACCTATATTTTTAAGTGTAGGGTATGCAAGCTGTCATTGGTGTCATGTTATGGCCCATGAGAGTTTTGAAAATGAAGAAACTGCTAAACTAATGAACGAAAAGTTTATAAATATTAAAGTTGATAGAGAGGAAAGACCTGATCTGGATTATGTTTTTCAAAAAAGCTTATCAATATTAACTGGGGCACAAGGTGGGTGGCCATTATCAATGTTTTTAGACGAGAATGGGGTACCTTTTACTGGTGGTACTTACTTTCCACCTAAAGAAATTCAAGGAAGGCCTGACTTTAAAAAAGTCTTAAATAACGTGCATAACGTGTACAATGAAAATAGAGAGAAAATACTAGCTCAAGCGCCACAAGTTAAAGAAATATTCTCAAAAATTAATCAAAGATCTGCAGTTTTAAATCAACCCTTGGAGCCATTTGTTGAAAAAATTATTAATTATTTAGATGAAAATAACGGAAGTTTCAAAGGAGCTCCAAAGTTTCCCCAATTTTATTTGTTTGATGCAATGTTTTACTTTTATTTGAAAACCAAAAATAAAAACTATTTTAAACCTGTTGAAATTTTACTTAGTAATCTTTGTTCGAAAGGTATTTATGATCACCTTGAAGGAGGAATTTCGAGATATGCTGTTGATGAGAAATGGATTATTCCACACTTTGAAAAAATGCTTTATGATAACATTCAGTTCATAGATCTCCTAAATAAATTTTATCAAAATACCAAAAATGATTATTTTAAAGATAAACTATTACAAACAATTCAATATATTAATAATGAATTTAGAAATAATGAAGAATTGTATGGTTCTGCATATGATGCTGATAGTGAAGGTGTTGAGGGAAAATATTATGTTTGGTCATATGAAGAATTAACAAATATTTTAAAGGATGATATTAAATCTTTAGAAAATAAATATGAAATTTCAGAGAGTGGTAATTTTGAGGGAAATAACATCCTCGTAGAAAAAAATTTAATACCCGATGAAGACAAAAATAAGCTGGATAGGATAAAAAATAAACTACTCGATGTAAGAAGAAAAAGAATAAAACCATTTTTTGATGATAAATCGCAAACTGATTTAAATTCATATATGCTCCAAGTTCTTCTCAAAACTTCAGTAAATTTAGACGACGAAGATTTAAAAAGTAAGACGATAGAAACAATTGAAACACTAAATAAAAAATTACATCAAAAAATTATTCATTGTTATGAAAATAAAGAAATAGAAACTTTTCTTGAGGACTATGTGTATTACGCTCTACTAATGATAACACTTTATGAGGTTAATGCTGATAAAAAAGCTTTAGAAAAATCGATAAAAATAATGAATGATACTTGGGAATTATTCTTTAATAAAGAAACTCAATTGTTCCAGAAAAATATTATTAAAGATAATGATTTATTTGCAAGTCCACTAGACTTAAACGATAGCAATATTCCAAATGGTAATAGTGTTTATCTATTAATTTCAAATAAATTATATTCAATTACAAATGATAAAATATGGTCTGAAAGAAATGAAGTGCTTAAAAAATCATTTCATCAGGTTATAAACTCTTATTATTCACAGATGTTTAGCTTTATTAAAACCCTTGATATTTGCGATAATAGCTTATCATTCACATTCAATGGAACATCAAAGTCTATTGAGGAAATGCAGCTTTATTTACAAAAAGAATATCTGGGAGTTGCAACATTTGTTTACCAATTAAATAATGATACAAAACCTAGTGTTATTATATGTAAAAACCAAACTTGTTCTAACAAATTAACTAACATAAGCGAAGCTGTTGAATATCTAAGTAAGAGTGATTAAATAATTGATATGAATAAAGATAACATAATAGATCATTTTAAATCAGGAATTAAGGAACCAATTAATTCCAAAATAGGTGTTGAGCACGAAAAATTTCTTTTCTACAAGAAAAATAATAAAAGAATTAATTATTCTACAATTAAAGAGATTTTCAAAATTTTATATGAATTTGGTTGGAAACCATCTTATGAAGGTGAAAATGTAATAGCGTTAAACAAAGATAATAAGAGTATAACTTTAGAACCAGGTAATCAAATTGAGCTTGCAGGTGCTCAATTAACAAATATTCATGAAGTTTGCGCTGAAGCTAATAATTATTTGTTTGAACTTAAACAAGTTGTTGAAAAATTAGATCTAAAAATAGTAAGTGCTGGATTTGACCCAATATCCAAGTTGTCTGAAATTCCAAACAATCCTAAAAAAAGATATGAGGTAATGACTAAAGATATGCCTAAAGGTGGGTCGCTCAGTTTAGATATGATGTATAGAACTTCTGGGACACAGTTAAATCTAGACTACACGTCAGAAAATGATTTTATAAAAAAGTTTAAATTAGCGAATAGTTTAGTTCCATTAAGTATTGCACTTTTTGCAAACTCATCAATTGTTGAAAAAAAAGATAGTAAATATTTATCATACCGATCAAAAGTATGGCAAGAAACATCAAGGGGTGGTCTTCCAGAAATTTTTTTAGAAAATGTTGATTTTGAAAAATATGCTGATTTTGTAATGGATTATCCAATACTGTTTTTAAAAAAAGATGATAAATATTTATCTGGTAAAAATTATAAATTTTCTGATTATATGAATAGTAATATTCAAGAAGTAAATAAATCTTTACCAAGTATTGACGATCTTGAATTGCATTTAAGTACTATATTTACAGAGAATAGATTAAAACAATACATTGAATTAAGATCTATGGATACTTGTGGTTGGAACTGTATCTGCGCTGGTCCTGCTTTTTTTACTGGTCTTTTGTATGGTAATCTAGACGAAGCATTAGAATTTATTTCAAAATGGAAAAAGAAAGATTTATTAAATGCGTATAAAGATGCGCCTATGAAAGGACTTGATACAAATTTGATGGGTAAAGATATGATCTATTGGATATCTAACTTGTTAAAAATTGCAGAAAAAGGCTTGGAAAAGAGAGATTTTATTGGAAAAAGTGGTACAAATGAAACTAAATACTTGGAACATCTAAGTAAGATTATCAATAATAAAGAAACAGTCGCCAGTCATGTTATAAACAAATTCTCTAAATTTCAAAATTTAGAAGATTTATATGACAAATAAAATAATAGGTATACAAGGCGATAAATTAGATAAAATTAACATATCTTCTGACACATCAATATTTTTAGCTCATGAAGCTCAGAAATTAGGATATAAAATATTTTATTATACTCCTTCAAACTTATCCATCATCAAAAATAAAACATATGCAAATGGTGTATTTGTAAAATTTAATTATGAGAAAAAAAAATTTTATAAAATTTATGAAAAACAAAAAATTGCTGTTGAAAATCTTAAATTTATTTTAATTAGACAAGACCCTCCATTTAATTCAGAATATTTAACAACTACTCTTATTTTGGATAGCTTAAAAAAAGTAAGAGTAATAAATAATCCAACTGCTATCAGAAATGTGTCAGAAAAATTGTACTCAAAGCATTTTATTAAATATATGCCTAATACTTTGTTTTCAAGTGATATAGATGAAATTAAAAAGTTTCATAGACAAAATAAAATTATTATTATGAAGCCCATTAATGGATATGGAGGTAATCAAATTCATCTAATTAAATATAAGTTTAATAAAAAACTTATAACAAATTTTTTAAATAAAAATGGTCATTCGATGTTCCAAAAATTCTTAAAAAATATATCTAAAGGAGATAAAAGAGTTTTTATTATTAATGGTAAAGTGTGTGGTGCAATCTCAAGAGTTCCTAAAAAAGGTTCATATTTGAGTAATATGAGTAAGGGCGCTGTACCTAAACTTACAAAACTTACAAAACAAGAAATAAAAATTTCAAAACTAATTGGAAAAAAATTAAAGAATGATAACATTTATTTTGCTGGAATTGACTTCATAGATCAGAAACTAAATGGGGATATTAATGTTACGTCTCCTACTGGATTAAAAACATACTATGACCTTTCTAAAATCAATCTTGCTAAGATATTTTGGAAAGGTTTAAGAGCTTGAATAAATTATCAGATCAAAAGAAAGGTTCGCTACTAGCCTTTGTTGCTGTGATGTTCATTACACCTGATTCATTACTAATCAGACTTTCAGACATAGAAACATGGGGAATGCTTTTTTATAGAGGAGCCATACCTTTCTTTATAGTCTTAATTGGTTTACTGTTATTTTATAGACAAAATTTTATTAATGCCTTTTTAAAAGTTGGTACAGTTGGTATATTTTACGCAATTAGCTTTTCTATTTGCAATATCACTTTCATTATATCTATTCAAAATACTAACGTTGCCAATACGTTAATTATGATTGCTCTAGCCCCAATGCTTTCCGCAATACTTGGGGCAATATTCCTAAAAGAAATGCCAAGTAAAGGGACCTGGATCGCCATTTTCATTACATTTTTAGCGGCTTTATTTATTTTTTATGACTCCCTGCAAGTCGGTAATCTTTTTGGGAATATAATGGGATTTATTACAGCTGCTGGATTAGCTGTAAATGCAGTTCTTATTCGATATGCTAAAGACAGAGACCTTTTGCCTTCTGCTGTAATGGGCAAATTAGGAGTTGCAGTATTTGCTTTCTTTTTTGTTGAAAAGTTTAATTTAATTGGAACAGATCAAATTTACATACCCATAATGTGTATTGTTTGTGTAGCCCTACCTTTTGTTTTGGTAACAATCGCACCAAGATTTATACCAGCAGAGGAAGTAAATCTATTTTTCTTATTAGAAACGATAATAGGTCCAATTTGGGTTTGGTTAGTTGTTAAAGAGCAGCCGACCTTAGAGACTATTATTGGAGGTGCCGTGATCATAATCACTTTGGGTATCCACTCATTTATTAAACTAAGAGAGCCTGAAAAAATTATTAATTAATTTCTTGATTTACTATCAAATCATCCATAGATAGCGAAATTATGGAAAAGATACTTAAAAATTCCTGGGCATTATTCACAGGCATGGGTCTAATTATGATAGCTCATGGCTTTCAAGTTTCTTTACTTGGAGTAAGAGCTGTTCATGAAAGCTTCAGCTTAACAGCAACAGGCTTTATGCTGTCAGGTTATTTTGTAGGCTATTTTATAGGAGCAAAAACAGTTCCAATTTTAGTGTCAAGAGTTGGTCATATAAGGGTATTCGCTGCTTTCGCATCAATTGCATCTATAGTTGTTTTAGTGCACTCCATAATCGTAAATCCATTTACATGGTTTATATTAAGGATCGCCTCAGGGTTTTCAATGGTGTGTTTATATACAATTGCTGAAAGCTGGTTAAACGACCGGGCAAGCAATAAAAATAGAGGAAGTGTTTTATCAATTTATATGATTGTTCTTTATGGATCTATGGCGATTGGAATGTTTTTTTTGAACTTCAGTAAACCAGAAAATTTTCAGCCATTTATACTTGTTTCTTTATTCATGTCCCTTTCACTTGTTCCAATATTATTAACTAAGAAAAAACCACCAAAATTTAAAAAAATTATTGGAATGAAAATTAAAGAACTTTATGAAGCCTCTCCTTTTGGAATGGTAAGTGCACTTTTGTGTGGAATTTGTCACTCTGCAATGTTTGCTTTGATTGCAGTTTATGCGGCATCAATGAATTTTAGTATTTTTGAAATCTCTTTTGTAACTTTTCTAATAGCTATTTCTGGCGCTATTTCCCAATGGCCTATTGGTAAACTATCAGACATTTATGACAGAAGAACAATTACAGTATATTCCACATTTGCTTCGG
>CACLSF010000019.1 GCA_902609535.1 uncultured Pelagibacteraceae bacterium
AATAAACTAAATCCAAGATTCTAGGAAATGATCTAGTAATAAGATAAAAATGCCTTAAAAATAAACCATAAATTCTAGTTAAACTCACTTTTACTCCTTGATAATTTTAAAAAAACTTCCTCTAAATTTGTTCTTCCATGCTTTTCGATTAAATCTTCGGGTCTACCTTGGTCAATTATTTCTCCATTTTTCATCATTAGTACAGATTTACACAAACGTGTAACTTCATTCATATTGTGAGAAGCTAAAAGTATCGAAATTTTTTTTTCTTTCTTATAATCTTCTAGAAATGTTCTAACAAAATCACCAACTTCTGGATCTAAAGAAGCAGTTGGCTCATCTAGCAGAAGAACCTTTGGTTCATTAATCAAAGCTTTGGCTAAACTCACCCTATTTTTTTGGCCAGACGAAAGTTCTCCTGTAATACTGTCTAATAATTCACCTATTCTTAATTTTTCTGATAAATATTCAATTCTCTCTTTGATATTTTTGACTTTGTAAAGCTTAGAATAAACATATAAATTTTGCCTTACAGTGAGTTTTTTTGGTAGTTCTATATAAGGTGAAATAAAATTAATCATTTCAAGAATTTCAATTCTATTTTCTTCAAGCCTAAGATTATTGATAAGTATTAGTCCACTAGTAGGTTTTAATAAACCAAGTAACATACCAATAGTTGTTGTTTTTCCTGATCCATTGGGACCAAGCAAACCTAAAATTTCATTTTCTTCAACATTAAATGATATACCTTTTACAGCCTCTTTTTTTCCATAGTTTTTCTTTATATCCTTAACCTCAATTAAATTTTTCATTTTTTTGATGCTCTTATAATTCGGTCATTAATTGCTTCACCAATACTAAAATTTGGTATTGGCTCGATAGCAATCTTTTTATATCCATTTTTTTTTATTGTTCTTAATGTTCTGTATAAATTTTTTGCTGCTTCCTTTAAATTATTTGTCTTACTTAAGTAAAAATAATTTTTATTATATTTTTTTCTTTTTTTTATCAGAATAAAGGCTTCATTATAAAAGTTTTTTTTGGCATTTAGTCTCATAGGAATTCCTGGTGAATAATGTAGTTTACTAGTTCCTGGAACTTTTACTTTATTTTTTTTTTTAAAGTTATTTTTTAACGAATTAATTAATTTATAGATTTTTTTACTTTCTATTCCCCCTAATCTTAGAATTTGAGGCTTTCCAATAAGATTTATTATAGTTGATTCCAAGCCTACTTTTGAAGGCCCACCATCTAAAATAAACTTTAATTTATGACCAAATTCATCAATCACATCCTGTTTTGAAACTGGACTAATACTATTTGAAATATTGGCACTTGGAGCTGCTAGAGGAAACTTTATTTTTTTTAATAGTTTTCTAGTTAATCGATGTCTAGGAAATCTCACTGCAATCGAATTTGAATTGTTTGTGATTATTTTTGATATTCTACTTATCTTTTTTAATTTTAAAACGAATGATATTGGTCCTGGACACAAATTTTTATAAAGTTTACTGAATGTATTGTTAATCTCACAATCTTTTTTTAAGTCTTTAAGATTATAATAATGAACAATTAAAGGATTATTTCTAGGTCTTCTTTTTAACTTAAATATTCTAGTGACTGCTTTTTTTGAGTATGCATTTGCAGCTAATCCATAGACTGTCTCTGTAGGGATTGCTATACATTGGTTATTATTTAGATATTTTATCGCTTTTTTAATATTTGAATCATTCTTTTTCATATAATATTACCAACTAATATATGAATGAAAAATATATGCCAGATTATATTGCATCAAAATCTTTAAATGAGCTTACTGATTTAGCAGATAAAATTATTAAAAATTTAGAAAATACAAATAATTTGGAAAATACATCTGAAGATTACACAAATTTATTAAAAATTAATAAATTAATAGAAAAAAAATTCCAAGAAAATTTTAAAAAAATTTCTGATAAAACAAATTTTAAAATTAAAGATATTAAATTAAATAAAAATGCAAAAAAAGTTAAATAAAATAGTTAATAGAACTAACAACTATCTTTATAAATATTTTTCTAAACAAAAAAAAACTGAGCTTATAAAACCAATGCTTTATGGACTTCTTCCTGGAGGAAAAAAAGTAAGATCAAAAATACTCTTTGATATTGGATCTATATTCAAAATAGATGAAAAAAAAATTTTGCAAGTTGCTGCAGCAGTTGAATGTATACATGCTTACTCACTTATTCATGATGATTTACCATGTATGGACAATGACAATTTGAGGAGAGGAAAATTAACAACACATAAAAAATTTAGTGAGTCAACAGCAATTCTTGCTGGAAATTCTCTTCTAACTATCGCTTTTCAAATTCTTAGCGAGAAAGAATTAGATTTAAATGAGAAAAAAAAAATAAAATTAATAAACTTGCTCTCTGAAAGTTCAGGACATACAGGAATTGCTGGGGGCCAGTTTTTAGACTTAAGCTATGAAAAAATAAAAAAAAATAAAAAACAAATTATTGAAATGCAAATTAAAAAGACTGGAAAGCTTTTCAGTTTTTGTTGTGTAGCTCCTATTATTATTTCTGGTAAAACAAAATATCTTAGTAAGTTTAATAAAATAGGTAACGAAATTGGGTTATTATTTCAAATTGCTGATGACTTGTTAGACTTAAGGGGTAAATCATCTAGTGTAGGAAAAAAAACCAAAAAAGATTTAAAAATGGGAAAAGCCACTTTAATAAGTTTACTAGGTGCCAATAATACTATTAAATATGCAAATAGCTTAAAATTAAAAATATTCAAAAGTTTAAAAATTTTTGGAAAAAAAGGTGACGATTTTAGAGAAACAATAAATTTTATTTTAAATAGAACAAAATGAGTAATGATTATAAATTTCTAAATAATATTAATTTCCCAGATGATGTTAGAAAACTATCTCAATCTGATATTAAAATTTTGGCAGAAGAGGTTCGACAAGAATTAATTGATGTCGTTTCCGAAACAGGAGGGCATTTAGGAGCTGGTCTAGGAGTTGTAGAATTGACAGTTGTTTTACACTATATATTTAATACTCCTCACGATAAATTAATTTGGGATGTGGGGCATCAAACATATCCACATAAAATATTAACTGGCAGAAAGAATCAAATAAGAACCCTAAGAAAAGGTAAAGGATTATCGGGTTTTACAAAAAGATCAGAAAGCGAGTATGATCCATTTGGTGCAGCTCATAGTTCAACTTCTATTTCATCAGCACTAGGAATAGCGGTAGCTAATAAGTTATCAAATAAATCAGGCAATGTAATTGCTGTCATAGGTGATGGAGCTATAAGTGCTGGTATGGCTTATGAGGCGATGAATAATGCAGGTGAAAGCAAAACAAAGATGATTGTAGTTTTAAATGACAACGATATGTCTATAGCTAAACCTGTTGGTGCTATGAGAAAATATCTTGCAAAAATTTTATCTGGTAAAATTTACTTTAGTTTTAGAGAGACATTAAAATTAATTATATCTGCTTTTTCTAAAAGATTTAAAAATAAAGCAGGTAAAGCAGAAGACTTTTTAAGATCTGCAGTTACTGGTGGAACATTATTTAATTCTATGGGATTTTACTATATTGGACCAATAGATGGACACGATATTGACTCAATGGTTTCAGTATTTAATAATGCAAAAGATATTAATTATGATGGTCCAATTTTAATACATGTTAAAACTAAAAAAGGAAAAGGTTATTCGTTTGCTGAAAAATCAGAGGATAAGTTTCATGGAGTTTCAAAATTTAATATAAAAACAGGAGAACAGGTAAAATCTAAATCTAATACTCCCTCATATACAAAAGTATTCGCTAATTCATTAATTAAACATGCAGAAAAAGATAGTAAGGTGGTTGGTATAACTGCAGCAATGCCATCAGGAACAGGAATGGATTTATTTGGAAAAAAATTTCCAGATAGAATGTTCGATGTTGGGATAGCAGAGCAACACGCAGTAACTTTTGCTGCAGGTATGGCTACTGAAGGATATAAACCTTATGCCGCAATATATTCAACATTTCTTCAAAGAGCTTATGATCAGGTTGTTCACGATGTTGCAATACAATCTTTGCCAGTTAGATTTGCTATTGATAGAGCAGGGTTAGTTGGTGCTGATGGCCCAACTCATGCTGGATCTTTTGACATAACATACCTTTCAACATTACCAAATTTTATAGTAATGGCAGCAAGTGATGAAGCGGAGCTTGTAAGAATGATAAATACATCAATAGATATAAACGATAGACCATCAGCTTTTAGATATCCAAGAGGCAATGGTGTGGGAGTTCAATTACCTGAGATAACTGAAAAAATTGAATTGGGTAAAGGGAAAATAATAAAAGAAGGAAAAAAAGTTGCGATCTTAAACTTTGGAGCAAGATTACAGGAGTGTATTTTGGCCTCTGAAAATTTATCAAAAAAAGGAATTGATATTTCGATCATTGATGCAAGATTTGCAAAACCTCTAGATGAAAATCTAATATGGCAAATTGCTACAGAACATGAGGTTTTGATTTCAATAGAGGAAGGTTCAATAGGGGGATTTGGATCTCATGTAAGTCAATTTTTAAGTGAAAAAAATTTATTAGATAGCCAACTAAAATTTAGATCAATGATATTGCCTGATAGATTTATTGATCATGATAAGCCAGAGTTAATGTATAAGTTTGCTAATCTAGACGCAATTGGTATAGGAAATAAAATCTTAGATACGTTAAATTCAAAAATTTTAATTAAAAAATCTAATTAGATTTTATTCTGAGCTGTATTCATTAAATAGTGATCCAGAATTACACAATGCATCATAGCCTCTCCTATGGGAACCGCTCTAATTCCAACACATGGGTCATGTCTTCCTTTTACAGATATTGTAGTATTATTTCCAAACCTGTCGATTGTTTTCCTCGATGTTAAAATGGAAGATGTTGGTTTTACGGCAAATGAAACATTTATTTCTTGTCCGGTAGATATTCCTCCCAGAATTCCTCCAGCATTATTTGATTTGAAGCTAGTTTTACCTTTACTCTTTAAAATTTCATCAGAGTTTTCTTCACCAGTTAACATTGCTGAGTTCATTCCTGATCCAATATTTACCCCCTTCACAGCATTAATGCTCATCATTGCTGCTGCAAGATCCATATCTAATTTTGAATATATTGGCGCTCCAAGCCCCAAAGGAACTCCTCTTGCTCGAACCTCAATAATTGCCCCACAAGATGATCCAGATTTTCTAATCCCAAGTAAATATTTTTCCCAAAGTCTAATCACAGTTTTATCAGGACAAAAAAATGGATTACTAGAAATTGTTTTATCTTTCCAATTTTTTAAATCACACCCTAATATTCCTAATTGCGTGACAGCACCAACAGCTTGATAATTCTTACCAATTTTATTTTTCAAAACAACTTTTGCAATAGCGCCTGCCGCAACTCTAGCAGCTGTTTCGCGAGCAGATTGTCTTCCACCACCCCTGTAATCCCGGATTCCATATTTTTTAAAATAAGTATAATCTGCATGTCCTGGCCTAAATTTATTCTTTATTGTCTCGTAATCTCTGGATCTCATATCTTTATTATAAATAATAAGAGAAATTGGAGTGCCAGTTGTTCTACCCTCAAAAACACCTGATAAAATATTAATTTTATCATCCTCTTTTCTTTGAGTTGTAAATTTAGATTGTCCTGGTTTTCTTTTATTAAGTTCTTTTTGTATATCGCTGTCTTTTATTGGAATATTTGGAGGGCAGCCATCAACAACACATCCAATAGCTGGACCATGAGACTCTCCCCAAGTAGTAAATCTAAATAACTTTCCAAAAGTATTAAATGACATTATTTTAATGTATAAATTATTTTTTTAAAATTATGAACGAAAAAAACTCACTTGGACTAAATCTTTGCTTTAAAAATCATAATAACCCAATAAAGCTTTTTGAAGAATGGTTCAATAAAGCAAAAAAAACCGAAATTAATGATCCAAACGCATTTGCGGTTGGAACAGTAAATAAAAATGGTTTTCCAACAGTTAGAATGGTGCTTCTTAAAGATTTTGATAAAAATGGATTTGTTTTCTATACAAATCTTAATAGTGATAAAAGCAAGGCTATCAAAAACTCCTCAAAAATTTCTATGTGCTTCCACTGGAAAAGTTTACAAAGACAAATTAGAATAATTGGTGTTGCTAACAAGGTAACAAAAAAAGAAGCTGATGCTTATTACAATTCAAGAGCCTATGGAAGCAGAATTGGTGCTTGGGCCTCAAAGCAAAGTTCTATTTTAAAAAAAAGACAGGACTTATATAAGTCCATAGAGAAATTTAAGAAAAAATTTCCAAACAAAAATAAGATACCTCGGCCCGAATATTGGTCTGGTTGGAGAATCAAACCTAAAGAAATTGAATTTTGGTTAGATGGACAGAATAGAATTCATGAAAGATTAAAATATATTAGCAAAACTGAAAGATGGAAAAAAGTATTGTTAAGTCCCTAAAAATTTCTTTCAATACTAAAAGATGTTAAGTTTTTTAATATATTTTTCTCGTTAGATTCTTCAAATACGCTCAAAGAATTAGAAGCTAAATTAATGTAATGTTCTGCTTTTTTATAACACTCATTAATAATATTATTTTTTTTTATCAGATCTAGCACATATTCTAAATTATGCTTTTCACGAATATCTTTTTCAAAAAAAGATTTTAATTTTTCTTTTTCAAACTTATTAACTTTTTGATAAAGTAAAATTATAGGCAAAGTCACTTTACCCTCATAAAAGTCATTGCCAATTTTTTTTCCAAAAAATTTTAATTCAGAATTGTAGTCTAATGTGTCATCTGCTATTTGAAATGTAAGACCTAAGTTTTTTCCATAAAATTCTAATGCATTTTTATATTTTAAATCTTTTTCAGCAATAATTGCACCAACTTTAGTTGCTGCTGCAAACAACGATGCAGTTTTTGATGAAATAATATTTAGATATGTTTCTTCTAAGATATCTATTTCTTTATTGTGTTGTAACTGTAGAACTTCACCTTGCGCAATTTCAGACGATGTAGTTGCTAAAAGTTTTAATAGTTCTAAATTCCCGTCCTCTACCATCATTTCAAAACATTTACTAAGTAAATAATCACCTACCAAAATTGAGGAATGATTTCCCCAGATTGTATTAAGTGTTTTTTTTCCACGTCTTACGTCAGCACTGTCTATTACATCGTCATGCATTAAAGTTGCTGCATGTATAAGCTCTACACAAGCGGCAAGATTTACATCTCTTAATCCTTTTTGATATTCACAAATTTTAGCACTTTGCAAGGTCAAGAGTGCTCTTAGTCTTTTTCCACCAGTTTTTAAATGATATTTGGTCATCTTTTGAACCAAGTCAACTTTACTTACTAGTCTAGAATTAATTTTTTCCTCAACTAGAATCAATTTATCATCAACAGAATTTTTTAAATCATCATAAGAATTATTAATTTGATTTTTTAGCTGTATTACAGTTCCCATGTTTTAAAACTATTATATCCAATTTATTAATATACTTATCAATTGACGCACCTTATTCTTTATTTATAACTAGGGTTTATAATATATTAAAAAAACTTATAACAATTCTAATGTTCTCATTTTTTAAAAAAAAAAAAATAATAAGTCACCTTAGATTATCAGGAGTTATAGGAAATGTTGGAAGGTTCAGGCAAGGAATAGAATATTCAAGTGAGGAAGAAATAATAAAAAAGGCTTTTTCAGTAAAGAAAGCTCTAGCTGTTGCAATTACTATTAATTCACCGGGTGGATCCCCAGTCCAGTCACACTTGATTTACAAACTAATAAAAGACCAATCTAAGAAAACAAACAAAAAAGTAATTGTTTTTGCTGAAGATGTGGCGGCGTCTGGTGGATATCTTATTTCATGTGCTGGTGATGAAATTTATGCTAACTCCAGTTCAATCATAGGATCTATTGGAGTTATTTCTGCATCATTTGGTTTTAAAAATTTAATTGAAAAAATTGGGATTGAAAGAAGAGTTTACACCGCTGGGAAAAATAAAAGTACCTTGGATCCTTTTTTGGATGAAAAAGAAGAAGATATTAATCGTTTAAAAAATATTCAATTAGAAATACATCAAGATTTTATAGATGTTGTTGAGGAGAGTAGAAAAGAAAAACTAAATAAAAACTCAGGTATTGAACTTTTTTCTGGGGAATTTTGGGCAGGAAAAAAAGCTAAAGAATTAGGACTAATAGATGGATTAGGAAATGCAGATCAAATATTAAGAGAGAAATATGGTGAAGATATAGATATTAAGAAATTTGGAAAAAGTAAAGGGTGGTTATCAAAAAAGCTATCATCTTCTGAAAATTATACTGATAAAGTAATCAGTTTATTAGAAGAAAGATCAATCTGGCAAAGGTATGGTCTCTAAAATAAAAAAAAAAACTTTATCTTTTCAAGATACAATCTTTAACTTACAAAAGTACTGGTCTAAAAAAGGTTGTATAATATTACAACCCTATGACCTAGAGGTTGGAGCTGGGACATTTCATCCAGCAACCACTCTAAGGTCGCTTGGTCCAAAACCATGGAAAACTGCATATGTTCAACCATCACGTAGGCCAACTGATGGAAGATATGGTGACAACCCTAATAGATTGCAACATTACTATCAATTCCAAGTTTTGATTAAACCATCTCCAAAAGAAATAAAAAAGATGTATTTAAATAGTTTGTCATCAATAGGTATTAATCATGAGGAACACGATATAAGATTTGTTGAAGATGATTGGGAAAGTCCTACATTAGGAGCGGCAGGTCTTGGATGGGAAGTTTGGTGTGATGGTATGGAAGTTACACAATTTACATATTTCCAACAAATGGCTGGAGTTGAATGTAAACCAGTATCTGTTGAAATTACATATGGATTGGAGAGATTGTGTATGTTTATTCAAAACAAAAAAAGTGTTTTTGACCTGATTTGGAATGATGAAGGAATTACTTACAAAGATGTTTTTCATCAGTCAGAGAAAGAATTTTCAGCATATAATTTTGAATATGCCAATACTGATAATCTATTTAAAATATTTGAAATGCTTGAAGAGGAAACAAAATTATTAGTTGAAAAAAAGATCTCTCTTCCTGCTTATGATCAATGTTTAAAATGTAGTCATGTATTCAATATTTTAGATGCACGAGGGGTGATTAGTGTAGCACAAAGGGCTGAATATATTGCAAGAATAAGGGAACTAACTAAATCAATTGGGAAAGTTTGGATTGAAAGCCAAAGTTAATGTCAGAATTATTTGTAGAGCTATTTAGTGAGGAAATTCCTGCAAGGCTTCAAATAAATGCAAGGAATGAATTAAAAAAAAAAATTAAAAATTTTTTTATTGATAATAAAATTAAATTCAATGAAAATTTCAATGTTTATTCAACACCAAATAGACTAGTTCTACATGTTGATAAAATCCCTAATGAAATCAAATTAAACTCAGAGGAAATTAAAGGTCCAAATGTAAATGCTCCTGAAATAGCATTAGAGGGATTTATTAGATCAAACAACATAATATTAGAAAAAATTTTTAAAAAAAAAACGGAGAAAGGTGAATTCTATTTTTTTAAAAAAGAGTCTAGAAAAATAAAAGTTTCAGATTTACTAGAAAAAAATTTAAGTGAAATATTAACAAATATAGCTTGGAATAAATCAATGAAATGGGCAAACTATGAACTTTATTGGGGAAGACCTCTTAAATCTATTTTAGCAATATTTAACAAAAAACCTCTAAATTTTATTTTTAATCATATTAATAGCTCTAACAAAACTTTTATAGATAAATCATTAGAAGAAGGTATGAAAATTTTTAACGACTTTAATTCATATTTAAAATTTTTTAAACAAAAAGGTATTTTAATTGATCAAAATTTAAGAAAAAAAACGATACAGAATAAAATTAATGAAATAATTAATAAAAAAAATTTAAAAATCGAACAGAATAGTAGGCTTATAGATGAAATAGTAAATATAGTTGAAAAGCCAGTAGTAATTGTTTGTGCTTTTGACAAAAAATTTTTGAATGTACCTAGTGAAATATTGATTACGACAATGCAAAGTCATCAAAAATATTTACCAACTTTTGATAAAAAAAATAATCTTACAAATAATTTTTTTGTAGTTTCAGACATAAAAGACACCAAAGGATTTGTTAAATTAGGAAATGAGAGAGTGATTGAAGCAAGATTAAGCGATGCTGAGTTTTTTTGGGAAAAAAATAAAATCCAAAATTTAATTAAACAAGTAGATAAATTAAAAAATGTAAATTATTTTAAAGGTTTAGGATCCTACTTTGATAAAATTCAACGTATGAGAAAGTTATCATCATTAATTTCTGATGATTTTTTAATTAGTAAAGATAAAATTGAAATAGCCTCATCAATTTGCAAAGTTGATTTAATGTCCGATCTTGTTGGAGAGTTTCCAGAACTCCAAGGTATTGTTGGAGGACATTTTGCAAAGTTTCAAGGGTTTGATAAAGAAGTTTGTCTTGCTGTATCGGAACAATATTTGCCTAACGGGATGGAGAGCAAATTACCAAAAAAAATGTACAGTATTGCATTATCTTTAAGTGATAAACTAGATTCATTAGTAGGTTTTTTTGGAATTAATCTCAAACCTACTAGTTCAAAAGACCCATATGCCATAAGAAGAATGGCCATAAGTCTTGTTAGATTAATTGTTGAAAATGAAATAAAAATCAAACTAAAAGATCTAATTGTTTACACTTGTTCAGTATACAAAGATCAGGGCTATGAATTTGATACAAAAAAGATACAAAACGAATTAAGTGACTTCATAATTGAAAGATTAAAAAATTATTTAAAAGAAAAAAATATAAGACAAGATATAATTGAAAGCTCAACATATGTGCTGGGATTGGATAATTTATTAAAAGCTTATAAAAAATCTTTATGTTTAAACAAAAATATTAAAAAAGAAACCGGCTTTGAAACTATTGCAGCATACAAAAGATCATCAAATATATTAAATGCTGAAAAAAAAATATCTATTGAATCCCTTGGTTTTGCAGATCCAGGTTTATTTAAAAATGATTATGAGAAAAAATTATATAAAAAAATAAATGATATAAGAAAATATTTTTTAAGTATTGGAAAAGACGAAAATTACGAGGAAAGTCTAAAAATCTTATCAAGCATCAAGAACGAGGTAAACGATTTTTTCGATAATGTTATTGTTAATGATGAAGATATAATAATTAAAAAAAATAGATTAGAATTATTAAATATGTTGTGTAAAACTTTTGATAACTACTTTAATTTTTCAAAAATAGAAGCCTAGTATGAAAAAATTTATATTTAATTTTAAATCAAATAAAATAAAAAAAATTAAACTGCCAAAGAACATTCTTGGAGGTAAAGGTGCAAACCTTTCTGAGATGGGAAGAATGGGGCTACCTGTACCACCCGGTTTCACAATATCTACAGAGGTATGTGATTTATTTTATAAGAATAAAAAAAAATTAAATAAAAAAATACTCAATGAAATAAATAAAGAATTAAAATTTATTGAAAAAGACTCAGGAAAAAAATTTGGAGATATAAAAAATCCTCTTCTAGTTTCTGTAAGATCAGGAGCTAGAGCTTCTATGCCAGGTATGATGGATACAATTTTAAATCTAGGCCTAAATGATAATACTGTAGTAGCTCTTGCAAAAAAAACTTCAAATTTAAGATTTGCAAATGATAGTTATAGGCGTTTTATTCAAATGTATTCTAATGTTGTATTGGGAATCGAAGGTTATCACTTTGAGGATATAATTGAGAACTATAAGTTAACAAAAGGAGTATTGCTAGACACAGAATTAGACGAGTATGACTGGGAAGCTTTAATAAAAGATTTCAAAAACATTGTAAAAGAAAAAACAAAAAAAGATTTTCCTCAAAATGTCAATGAACAACTGATAGGAGCTATAAGTGCAGTTTTTTTATCTTGGGAAAGTCACAGAGCAAAAGTCTATAGAAAATTAAATCAAATACCGTCTAATTGGGGTACAGCAGTTAATGTACAAGTAATGGTTTTTGGAAATATGGGAAATGACTGTGCAACTGGTGTTGTGTTTACTAGAAATCCATCTGATGGATCAAAAAATATTTATGGTGAATATTTAATAAATGCACAAGGTGAAGATGTTGTTGCTGGAACTAGAACGCCACAACATATTACAAAAAAAGCTAGAGTTGAATCAAAAGAAACTCTTAAGTCAATGGAGGAGGCAATGCCAAAGACATACAAGCAACTAAAAAATATATTAATTAAATTAGAAAAACATTACAAAGATATGCAGGATGTTGAGTTTACCGTTGAAAAAAAAAAACTATGGATGCTTCAAACACGCTCTGGAAAAAGAACAGCCAAGTCTGCTGTTAAAATAGCTGTAGATATGGTTAAAGAAAAATTGATTACTAAAAAAGATGCAATATTGCGAATAGAACCCAGTTCTTTAGATACTTTGCTTCATCCAACTTTAGATGAGAAAGAAAACTTAGAAGTAATTGGGTCAGGCCTACCTGCATCACCAGGGGCTGCAAGTGGAAAAGTTGTTTTCACTTCCGAAGAGGCTGAAAGACTAAATAGTATGATGCAAAGTACAATATTAGTTCGTGTAGAAACTTCACCAGAAGACATACATGGTATGCACGCAGCAAAAGGAATACTTACCTCAAGAGGAGGCATGACAAGTCATGCTGCAGTAGTTGCTAGAGGGATGGGAAGACCATGTGTTTCTGGATCTAGTGAAATAGAAATTGATTATGAAAATAAATTATTCAAAATAAATGACAAAGTAATTAAAGAGAGTGAAATAATTACAATTGATGGTTCAACAGGCAGAATAATTATTGGCGAAGTAAAAACGGTTAAACCAGAAATATCAGGTGATTTCTCAAAAATAATGAGTTGGTCTGATGATTTTAGAAAATTAAAAATTAGAACTAATTCGGAAACACCATTGGATAGCAAAATTGCTAGAGAATTCGGTGCAGAGGGTATTGGTTTGTGTAGAACTGAACATATGTTTTTTGAAGAAGAAAGAATTTTATCAGTAAGAGAAATGATATTATCAAAAACAACAGAAGATCGATCTAATGCACTCAAAAAACTATTACCACATCAAAAAAAAGATTTTATTGAAATATTCAAGATAATGAAAGGCTTACCAGTTACAGTAAGGTTACTTGACCCACCACTACATGAATTTTTGCCAAAAAGTAATAATGAAATTAATGATGTTGCAGTTTCATTAAATATTCCCACTAAAGAACTTGAAGTAAGAATTTCAGAACTTCATGAACAAAATCCAATGCTAGGTCACAGAGGTTGTAGATTGGCAATTTCATTCCCCGAAATTTATGAGATGCAGTGTACTGCAATTTTTGAGGCTTTAGTGGAATGTAAAAAACAAAAAATTCAATCAACTATGCCTGAAATCATGATCCCTTTAGTTTCAACTGAAGCAGAAATAAAAATTATGAAAGATTTAGTCATTAAGGTTGCAAAAAAAGTTCAAGATGAAAATAAAATTAAAATTGATTTTTTAGTTGGAACAATGATTGAATTGCCAAGAGCAGCAATAAAGGCAAAAGATATCGCTAAACATGCTGAATTTTTTAGTTTTGGAACAAATGATTTAACTCAAACTACATTTGGAATTAGCAGAGATGATAGTGGTAAATTCCTTAATGATTATATTGAGAACAAAATTTTTGATATTGATCCTTTTGTATCAATTGATGATGGGGTTGGAGACTTAATAAAAATTGCAACTGATAAAGGAAAAAAACAAAACAAAAAAATTAAACTTGGAATTTGTGGTGAGCATGGTGGAGATCCTAAAAGTATAGAATTTTGTGCAAAAACTGGATTAGATTATGTGTCTTGTTCACCTTACAGAGTTCCGGTTGCAAGATTAGCGGCAGCACAAGCTCAAATAAGAAAAAATTAAATCTCTAATTTTAAATCTAAAGCTTGAATACTATGAGTTAATTCACCTACTGATATTCTATCAACGTTTGTTGCTGCAAGATTTTTTACATTTTTTAAAGTTATTCCTCCAGATGCTTCGGTTTCATATTTCCCTTTTGCATATTTAATAGCAACTTTAAGATTTTTTGGACTCATATTATCAAATAGAACTGTATTAAAATTAAGTCCATTAATTCTCTTAAACTGTTTCAAAGTGTCAATTTCAACAGTAATTTTTCTTTTCTTTTTATTTTTAATTGCTTTTTTTACTATTTCTTGAAATTTCTTTGATGAAGCTAGATGATTGTCTTTAATTAAAAATTCATCACTTAAATTAAATCTGTGATTAGTCCCACCTCCTAGTTTTACGGCATATTTTTGAATAACTCTTAGATTAGGAATCGTTTTTCTAGTGCAGCAAATTTTTGTTTTCTTGTCTACCTTTTTTACAAATTTATTGGTTTTAGTTGCAATGCCAGAGATATGAGAGAGAAAATTTAGAGCAACTCTTTCTCCAATTAATATATTTTTAATTTTACCTTCAATTACAGCAATTACAGATCCTTTGCTAATTTTTGATCCTTCTTTTTTTTTTATATGAAATTTAATATTTCTGTCTAATAACTTAAATGTTTGTTTGGCAAATTCTAATCCACCTATAATACCTTTTTCATTACTTATTAGGTTAGCTTTTGAAATTGAATTGTTATTTAATAGATTTGTTGTAATATCTCCTGAAGGATATAGATCCTCATTAAGAGCTAACTTACAGGTTGATCGGATAAAATTTTTACTTAATTGAATTTTTGACACAGAGTTTATCTGCCTATTTCTGCCATTCTTTCCACTGATTTTCTAGCTCTTTCAATTGTTTCATGGTCCATTATTAATTCGTTTGTTTCATTTTCTAAACAATCAAGTATTTTAGGCAGTGTAATTCTTTTCATGTGAGGACATAAGTTACAAGGTCTAATAAATTCTACATTAGGATTATCAATTTGAACATTATCACTCATTGAGCATTCTGTAACC
>CACLSF010000020.1 GCA_902609535.1 uncultured Pelagibacteraceae bacterium
ATGAATTTGAGCTTTAAGAACATACTTATCAGTTTTCAATTCTTTAGTTTTTTGCAAAAGATCGGATACATTAAATGCAAATACTCCCTTGGGTACATTCGCTCCATACTTTTTTAGAATTTGTTTTGCTTGGTGCTCGTGAATATTCATTTAGTCCTTATTCAAATCAGGATCTATTTTTGATGCCGCATCCCACAATTTGATGACTGCTTCCACAGAATTATTAAATTCAGTTTTTTCATTCTCATTAAGATCAATTTCATCAATCCTTTCAACACCTTCTTTTCCGATGATAACAGGAACACCAGCATAAACATTATTAATCCCATATTCTCCATGTAGATGTACTGCACATGGTAAAAGTTTTTTTTGATCTTTTAAAAATGCTTCTGCCATCTCTACTCCAGAAGCCGCTGGTGCATAAAATGCAGATCCCTTTTCCAAATATTTAACAATCTCAGCACCACCATCTCTTGTTCGTTGATTAATACTCTCTAATTTTTCTTCAGAAATTTTTCCATCTTTTAATAAATCCATTAAAGGTTTTCCAGAGATCTTAGTAAATCTTGGAAGAGGTACCATTGTATCTCCATGCCCACCCATTACCATTGCATCAATTTCTCTTACAGGTACATTTAATTCTTCAGATAAAAAAAGTTTAAAACGTGAACTATCTAAAATACCAGCCATCCCAACTACTTTATTTGCTGGAAGTCCTGAATATTTTTGAAATGCCATTACCATTACATCCAATGGATTTGTAATACATATAACGAAAGCGTTAGGTGCATTTACTTTTATTCCTTCTGCAACCTGCTTAATAATTTTTAAATTAATTCCAAGCAAATCATCTCTACTCATACCTGGCTTTCTTGGTACTCCTGCAGTTATTATAATTACATCAGAGTCTTTAATATCTTCATAATTATCTGTTCCTGAAAATTTTACGTTAAATCCATCAACTGATGAAGATTGTGCAATATCTAAGGCTTTTCCTTTGGCAATTCCACTAGCAACATCAAACAGCACAACCTCATTTACAAGCTCCTTTAAGCCAATTAAATGAGCTAAAGTCCCACCTATTTGACCAGCACCTATTAAAGAAATTTTTGACATACTTTATTCCATAGTTGGCATAATAAATTCGGGATTTGACCTTATGCCTGAAGGCCATCTAGAGGTAATAGTTTTCAATTTTGTATAAAATTTAATTCCTTCCATGCCATGCATCCCACTATCTCCAAACAATGATCTTTTCCATCCACCAAAACTATGAAATGCCATAGGAACTGGTATTGGTACATTTATTCCAACCATTCCAACTTGGATTTTACTTGCAAAAGTTCTTCCTGCATCACCATCTCTAGTATAAATACTTACACCGTTTCCATACTCATGCTCGTTGATCATTTTGGTTGCTTCTTCAAAAGTTTTTACTCTAACCACTGATAGAACTGGACCAAAAATCTCTTCTTTATAAATTCTCATATCAGTAGTTACATGATCAAACAAACACCCACCTATATAAAAACCATTTTCATACCCTTGAAGTTTTAAATCTCTGCCATCAAGGACTAACTTAGCTCCCTCCTCAACTCCTAAATCAACATATCCTTTTACTTTTTCTAAATGTTGTTTTGTAACAAGAGGACCCATCTCCGAGGATTTATCCATACCAGGGCCAATTTTTAATGCTTCAGCTTTTTTTACTAACCTAGATACTAACTCATCACCAATATCACCAACCGCTACAGCAACAGATTGAGCCATACATCTTTCACCTGCTGAACCATATGCAGCACCCATTAGACCATTTACAGCTCCTTCTAAATCGCAATCAGGCATCACTACTAAATGATTTTTAGCTCCCCCTAATGCTTGAACTCTTTTTTCATTTTTAGCAGCATTCTCATATATATATTTAGCTATAGGTGTTGATCCAACAAAACTTACAGCTTTAATATCATTGTTTGTAAGTATAGCGTCTACAACTTCTTTATCTCCATTAACGACGTTAAAAACTCCATCAGGAAGACCAGCTTCGTGAAGTAATTCCGCTAATCTCATTGGGCAAGACGGATCCTTTTCAGATGGTTTCAGAATAAAAGTATTTCCACATGCAATAGCTAATGGAAACATCCACATTGGAACCATTGCAGGAAAATTAAAAGGTGTTATTCCTGCAGCTACACCTAAAGGCTGTCGCATGGAATAACTATCAACATTTGTCCCAACATTCTCAGAAAATTCACCTTTAAGCACATGAGGAATTCCACATGCAAACTCAACAACTTCTAATCCTCTTATTAATGATCCTTTTGCATCCTCATAAACTTTTCCATGTTCAGAGACAATCAACTTTGTTAATTCATCAAAATTTTTTTCTATAAGTTCTTTAAACTTAAACATAATCCTAGCTCTCTGAAGCGCAGGCTTAAGTGACCATGTCTCAAAGGCTTTCTTAGCAATTTCAACTGTTTTATCTAAATCTGATTTACTAGCTAAAATAACTTCCGATTCTTGCTCTCCAGTAGCAGGGTTAAAAACTTGTCCTTTTCTTTGTGAAGTACCATCTATTACTTTTCCACCAACGAAATGTTTGATTATATTCATGAGTGAAATTATTTAATTAAGTAATTAGGCCGTTGCAAGCATTTTCTTTATCTCTGCAATAGCTTTTGCAGGATTCAAGCCCTTTGGGCAAGCATTTGTACAATTCAAGATAGTATGGCATCTATAAAGCTTGAGTTCGTCAGCTACTTTTTTAAGTCTTTCTTTTCTATCTTCATCTCTACTATCAATTATCCACCTATAAGCCTGAAGTAATACAGCTGGACCTAAATATTTTTCACCGTTCCACCAATAACTTGGGCAAGATGTTGAACAACATGCACACATAATACATTCATATAATCCATCTAATTTTGCTCTGTCGTCTTTAGATTGAATATTTTCTTTATCATTTACCTTTGATGTTTTTAACCAAGGTTCAACAGACTCATATTGTTTATACAATGTAGTTAAATCCCCGATTAAATCTTTTAAGACTTTTAGATGTGGTAAGGGATAAATATCAATATCTCCATCCAGTTCAGAATGGGCTTTAGTGCATGCTAAACCATTTTTTCCATTCATATTCATCGCACAAGATCCACAAACTCCATGAGCACAAGATCTTCTATAAGCTATAGAAGGATCTATTTCATTTTTTATTTTGTTTAAAACATCAAGGACTTTAGACGAACAATTATCCATATCAACTTCATAGGTATCAAGTCTTGGATTTTCATTTTTAGATGGATCCCATCTATAAATATTTATTTTTCTAATATTTTTTGAACCAGTTTTATCTTTATAGTATTGACCTTTTTCTACCTTTGAGTTTGCAGGTAAATTTAATTGAACCATTAATATACTCTTTCCTGTGGAGGAAAATATTGTACATCATTTGTAAGAGTTGATCTATGAACAGGTCTGTAATTAATTTTAGTTTTTGAACCATTGCACCAAGACAGAGTGTGCTGCATATAGTTCTCATCATCTCTCTTTGGAAAATCTTCTCTCGCGTGAGCTCCTCTGCTTTCCTTTCTATGATACGCAGAGTCCATTGTAGTTATTGCTTGTCTTATTAAGTTGTCAAATTCTAGTGTTTCAACTAAATCTGTATTAAAGATTAATGACTTATCTTTTACAGAAAGAGAGTCCATTCCATCGTAAGGTTTTCTAATTTCATCAACGCCTTCCTTTAATGTTTTCTCAGTTCTAAATACAGCGCACTTTGATTGCATTGTTTTTTGCATTGAAAGTCTCAGTTCAGATGTTGGATTTGAACCCTCTGAGTTTCTTAATTTGTCAAATCTATCTAAACATCTGTCAGTTTCATTTTTATCAATCTCATCATGCTTCATTCCAGGCTTTACTAACTCTGCAGCTCTTTTCGCTGCAGCTCTTCCAAAAACTACTAAATCTATTAATGAGTTTGAACCTAATCTATTTGCACCATGGACAGAAACACATGCTGCTTCTCCAATAGCCATTAACCCAGGTACAGTTTTTTCAGATCCATTTAATGTTAAAACTTCTGCTTTATAATTTGTTGGTATTCCACCCATATTATAATGCACTGTAGGTACTACTGGTATAGGTTCCTTAGTTACATCAACATTTGCAAATAATTTTGAAGCCTCTGATATTCCTGGAAGCCTCTCATCTATAACTTTTGGATCCAAATGATCAATATGAAGATGAACATGATCTTGTTCTTTTCCTATACCTCTGCCTTCGTTAATTTCTACAGCAATTGATCTACTTACGACATCTCTAGATGCTAAATCTTTTGCTTTAGGAGCATAACGCTCCATAAATCTTTCTCCTTTTGAATTTACTAGATAACCACCTTCTCCTCTTACACCCTCAGAAATTAATGTTCCGTGACCATATATTCCCGTTGGATGAAATTGTACAAATTCCATGTCTTGTAAAGGTAATCCAGCTCTTAAAGCCATAGCATTACCATCTCCAGTGCAAGTATGAGCTGAAGTAGCTGAGTAATATACTTTTCCATACCCTCCTGTTGCAATAATTGTTGTGTGGGATCTAAATCTGTGAATTGTTCCATCATTTAGGTTCCAAGCAATTATGCCTTTGCATGCTCCATCTTTCATAATTAAATCTAGTGCAAAGTATTCTATAAAAAATTCAGTATTATGTTTTAAAGCTTGTCCATACAAAGTATGAAGTATTGCGTGCCCGGTTCTATCTGCCGCTGCGCAGGTTCTTTGGACTGTTTCATTTCCATAGTTTTTTGTCATACCTCCAAAAGGTCTTTGATAAATTTTTCCTTCCTCAGTTCGACTAAATGGAACACCATACTTTTCTAATTCAAGAACAGCAGCTGGTGCTTCTTTACATAAATATTCGATAGAATCTTGGTCACCTAACCAATCAGCACCTTTGACTGTGTCATACATGTGCCATCTCCAGTCATCTTCTCCCATATTTCCAAGTGCTGCAGAAATACCACCTTGGGCTGCAGATGTGTGACTTCTTGTTGGGAATACTTTTGATACACATGCAGTTTTTAGACCAGCCTCACTTAGGCCAACAGCTGCCCTTAGTCCAGATCCACCTGCACCTAAAACAACTACATCATATTCATGATCAATAATTTTGTACGCACTCATAACTATATATTAAATACTAAGATAATTATTATTAATGGAAATACTATAGCAAAGATATTTAATGATTTATTTGCGGCATTTTTGATTTTTTCGTCCTCAATATAATCTTCAAAAACCTCACTAATGCTTAAAGCTGAGAAAAAGTATGCAAAAATCAAAAAAAGACTAAATAAGAACTTAGATGGTTGAGATGTTATGAATAAAAGTAATTCATTATAACCTTTGTCATAAACAGAAGCCAAATTTATAGAAAACCACAGCATTAATGGTAGTAAAATTGCAGAACTTACTTTTAGAAAAAGCCATTTCTTTGTTACAGATCCCATTAAATTAAGTGCCTTCCTATGAGAAAAATTATAACAGTAAGAGGAAATGATCCAACCAGAACTATTAATCCAGTTACTTTTGTAGTTTTCTGCTCAAATCCGTAACCTAAATCCATGATCAAATGCCTTATTTCGCTGAGCATTTGAAATGTAAAAGACCAAATAATTCCTAAACAAACAAATTTACCAACTAAAGATGACAAGAAAAAATTAGTAAATATATAATTTTCCTCTCCTAATAATAAAGATGCTATCCAAATACCTATCAAAGTTACTGTAATAAAGTTTATTATACCCGTTACTCTGTGTGATATTGAAACCAACGAAGAGATGTGCCAGTTATAAATTTGTATATGAGGAGATATTGGATTTTTATTTTCCATAAAAATCTTTTTCTACTAAAGCCTCAGCGATTTCAACTGCATTAAGTGCAGCACCTTTTAATAAATTATCAGACACAACCCACAAATTAATTGAATTTGGTTGAGAAGAATCCTCACGAATTCTTGATATGAATGTTTCAAATTTGTCTTCAGCTTCAACAGGGGTAATGTATCCTCCATCTTTTTGCTCATCAACTACCTTACATCCTGGTGATGAAGATAAGACATTTCTTATTTCTTCTAAGTCATGTTTTTTGTTAAATTCAACATTCACGCTTATGGAGTGAGAAACAAGAACAGGAATTCTTACACAAGTAGATGTAATATTAATTTTACTATCTAAAATTTTTTTTATCTCATCATGATTTTTTTGCTCTTCTTTTGTACTTCCATTTTCAAGAAAACTATCAATATGTGGTATAGCATTAAAAGCAATTTGCTTAGTGAAATTTTTTGACTCTACATCTTTATTTTCCAACACTTCTTTAGTTTGAGATATAAGTTCATCCATACCAGCTTTGCCTGCACCAGAAACTGATTGATAAGTTGATGCAACTATTCTTTTTACATTATACAAATCATGTAATGGTTTGAGAGCTACAACTATTGGTATTACTGAACAATTGGCATTTGCTATAATATTCTTATTTTTAAATTTAGGTAATTCTTTGGAATTTACCTCTGGAACAATTAAAGGAATTTCTGGATCTTTTCTAAAGAATTTTGAATTATCAATTACAATTGTTTTTTCTGCTGCGATCGGTGCCCATTTTTCAGCAATTGAAGAACCAGCTGCAAAAAAGGCAATTTTTACTTTTGAGAAATCAAATTGTTCTAAATTACTAACAGTGTGCTCTTTTCCTAAAAAATTAATTTTTTTTCCTTCACTATTTGAAGACGCAACTAAATAAGCCTCTGTTATTGGAAAGTTTTTTTTTTCCAAAACTTCTATTAATTTTCGACCTACGTTTCCTGTCGCTCCTACTATTGCTATATTCATGATAATTTAAAGTTTTATACTAAATGAAAGGTAAATCACAAACTTTTCCATCAAAATCAGAGCCATTTATATTGATTTTAAAGGATTTCAAAGTCTCAAAGTGTGGTTTGTTAATCATTGCAATCCCAATGACTTGTTTAAAGGTCGGATTATAACAACCAGATCTTAATTCTCCGATTACATTATTATCTTCATCTACTAGATCCATTGAGCCATTAACACTTATTTCCTTGGCATCAATTTTTACTCCCATAAGTTTTTTTTTAATTCCTTCAGCTTTAATTTTTTTAAGTTTTTCTTTACCTAAGAAATCAACATCACTATCTATATTTACATACTTATCGAAACCACACTCATATGGATTATCCGCATTATCCATGTCATTTCCATGAGAGAGCAATCCACTTTCAATACGTTCGATTAAGTTAGGGCCTCCTGGCTGAACATTAAATTCTTTACCAATTTCAAATAGATGATCGTATAATTTTAAACCAGAGTCATTGTGTTCAACATAAATTTCATAACCACCTTGCTTAGACCAACCAGATCTCGCAATTAAATGCTTATCACCACCGAATTCAAAATAATCAAAACCGAAAAATTTAAGATTTGCAATTTTTTCTCCAAAAACTTTTTCCATTAATTTAAATGACTTTGGACCTTGCACTGCCATAATATCAATATCAGGTTCAATAATGTTAACATCAAAATTTTTTCCAATTGCTAATCCTTTTGCAAATAATATTACATCTGTATCAGCTATCGAAATCCACCATTTATTTTCATTAAACTTCAAAACAACTGGATCATTAATTAAGCCAGCATTATCATCTATTATTGGACAATAATAACATCTTCCCTCTTTTGATTTTGATAAATCTCTACAAGTCATTAACTGAACTAATTTTGCAGAATCTTTTCCAGTGATTTCAACTTGCCTTTCAGCTGCCACATCCCAAATTTGAACATTTTCTTTTAAGTGATGATAAGAATCTTCTATTGAGCCAAATGCTGCTGGGAGCAACATATGATTATAAATACTATAGGCAGTTACACCTTGTTTTTCAATTCTAGAGGTGTACGGTGTACCTCTAAGTCTTCTTGATTTTGCTATTAAAAAAGTTTTCATTTTTTTTGAGCATTACTGCCATCTTATTTGATTTTTGTAAAGAAACTATATTAGTTTAATTCCTTAGCTTGTTTTCTCAGTTCAAACTTTTGAATCTTTCCAGTAGATGTCTTTGGTAGCGGAGCAAACACAACCTTCTTAGGGAGTTTAAATCCAGCAAGAGTTTCACGACAAAATGTAATAATTTCCTCTTCTGAACTTGATTTTCCTTCAATTAATTCAACAAAAGCACAAGGTGTTTCACCCCATTTTTCATCTGGTTTTGCTACAACAGCTGCTAGTGATACAGCGGGATGTTTTGATATAGTATTTTCTATCTCAATAGATGAAATATTTTCCCCACCTGAAATTATAATATCTTTTGATCGGTCTTGAATTTTTATGTAACCACTTGGGTGAGTTACAGCTAAATCTCCAGAATGAAACCAACCTCCATCCATTGATTTTTCTGTTGCTTCTTTGTCTTTAAAATAACCTTTCATTACAACATTTCCTCTAATCATTATTTCACCCATTGTTTTACCATCATGAGGAACAGGCTTCATGGTTTCAGGGTCCATTACAATAACACCCTCTGTATTAGGATACCTTACTCCTTGTCTTGCTCTAATTTCGTTTTGATTATTTTGATCTAATTCATCCCATTCTTTATTCCATGCACACTGCAAAATATGACCATAGGTTTCTGTAAGACCATAAACATGCATTACTTCAAAGCCTAACTTTTGCATTTTTTCAAAAATTATACTCGGAGGAGGGGCGCCTGCTGTTAATACATACACCTTTCTTTTTAATTCTTTTTGCTGATCCTGAGGTGCATTAGCTAACATATTTAAAACTATTGGTGCTCCACCAAAATGAGTAACTTCATACTTATCAATTAATTCAAATATTTTTTTTACATCAATATTTCTCAAACAAATTACTCGACCATGTATCATTGACATTGTCCAAGGATAACACCATCCATTACAATGAAACATTGGTACTGTGTATAAAAAATTTAATTGATTAGGCATATTCCATGCAACTGCACTTCCTGTTGCCATTAAATATGATCCTCTATGATGATAAACAACTCCTTTTGGATTACCAGTTGTTCCAGAAGTATAACCTAATGCAATAGCTTGCCACTCATCTTTTGGCATTTTCCATTTAAAATTTTCATCTCCAGAATTTAAAAACTCCTCATATTCCAACGATCCTATATTTTTAGAATCGGTTAGGTTTGCATCTTTATCATTTATATCAATTATAGTAATTTTTGAATTAACTTCCTCTAAGGCTTTTTTTACTACATCATGAAATTGTCTATCTACAATTAGCACCTTTGCTTCACTATGATTTAAAATGTAACTAATTGTTTTAGAGTCTAATCTTGTATTAATTGCATTAATAACTGCTCCAACCATTGGTATTGAGTAATGAGCTTCAAATATTTCGGGTGTATTAAAAGCTAAAACAGATACCGTATCACCTGTTTTAATTCCTAATTTATCTAATGCACTAGCAAACTTAATACATCTTTTGTAAACTTCACTCCAAGTGTATTTCCTACTTTCATAAACTACTGCTTCGTAGTTTGGATAAATATCTTTTGCTCTTTCTAGAAATGATAAAGGGGTTAATGGAACATAATTGGCATCGTTTTTATCCAAATTTGTTTCATAAGGGTTCATTCTAATTAAATTTGTAATTCATAATATAATTACTTCCAGTAGTTGCAGTAATAAAACTACTTTCTATCCTAGGAAGTACTCTATTAAAGAAAAATTTGGCAGTTTGGATTTTGTCCTCATAAAAATCTTTATTGCTTTCGTATTCTTTGAAGGAAACTTCTAGAACTTTTAGCCAAGCATGCCCAGTCGCAACTAAACCAAGAACTTTTAAATAGTCATTACATGCTCCACTTGCATCTTCTGGAGAATTTTTTATTTTTTCCTTCATCCAAACAGTAAATTTTGACAAAATATCAAGATGATAGTTAAGTTGTTTTACAAAAGGTTCAGCTTTTTCGTCAGTTATTTTAATCTCGTCTTTAACCAGGTTTAGATAGTTTTCAATAATATCACCATTTTTGGTGATCAGTTTTCTGAAGACTAAGTCAGCAGCTTGAACTGAGTTTGTTCCTTCATAAATAGGAGTAATTCTGTTGTCTCTGTAGAATTGTTCAATACCTTGATCTTTCGTAAATCCATACCCTCCATGAATTTGCATTGCTTCACTTGTTATCTCCATTGCATTGTCCGTGAAGAGCGATTTAACAACTGGAGTCATTAATGAAACAAGATCTGAGGCTTCTTGTTTTATTTTTTCATCAGAATGATTTAAGCTAACTTCAATTTGTTGAGACAGCCAGAAACTTAAAGCTCTTTGTCCCTCTATCATGGACTTCATACTCAAAAGTGACCGTCTAATATCAACGTGATCAATAATAAAATCTGCACCATTATTTGATTTTGAATTAAATGCCTTACCTTGTTTTCTTTCTTTGGCATAAGTAAGAGAATTTTGGTATGCGATTTCAGAAATGCCTAATCCTTGTATCCCAACGATAATTCTCTCCAAATTCATCATTGTGAACATAGAGTTAAGGCCTTTATTTTTAGGTCCAATCATATAACCAACAGCATCATCAAAATTTAGCACACATGTTGCAGACCCTTTAATACCCATTTTGTTTTCTATTGAACCTGTTGAAACTCCGTTTCTTGGCCCGACTGATCCATCTTTATTTAAAACAAATTTTGGAACTAAAAATAAACTGATACCTTTTGTTCCTGCTGGTGAATCTGTTGATCGAGCTAATACTAAATGAATAATATTTTCTGTTAAATCTTGATCACCTGAAGTAATAAAAATTTTTTGACCACTAATTTTGTAAGTTCCATCATTTTGATCTACTGCTTTAGTCTTTAAAAGACCTAAGTCTGTTCCACATACTGGTTCTGTTAAACACATGGTACCACTCCATTTGCCTTCAACCATTTTAGGCAAATAAGTATTTTTTATTTCATCATCAGCGTGCCTTAACAAACAGTTATATGCTCCAATAGTCAATTCACTGTAAAGTTTAAAAGATAAGCTTGCCGATGATAACATTTCATCAAAGAAAGTACTTACTGTTTTAGGCATTCCTTGCCCACCATATTTTGGATCACAAGATAAAGAAATCCATCCATCTTCTATAAATTTTTGGTAAGCTTCCTTATATCCCGGAGGTGTTCTAACTACTCCATTTTCTAAAACAGCTGGCGTTTCATCTCCACTTTTTGCAAGAGGTAAGATTAAGTTTTGAGTAATTTTCGCTGCTTCGTCTAAAATATCTTTAACTAATTCTGTGTTAACTTCTTTATATTTTTCAATTTCATTATATTTTTTGTTGTTTCTCAATTTGTCAAAGAGAAACATCATATCATCTACAGGTGCATTATAAGTTGGCATAAATATACTTTAGAATAAATGTCTAATTATTGCAATTTTGAAATTATCGCATCTCCCATCACTGATGTTGATGCTTCTTTCATTCCTTTTGAGATTATATCCTTAGTTCTAAGTCCTTGGTCAAGTACGTCTTGAACTGCTTTTTCTAAACTATCTGCCTCTTTATCTAGGTCTAAAGAATATCTTAAAGCCATTGCAAAACTCAATATTGTTGCTATTGGATTAGCAATACCTTGCCCTGCTATATCAGGCGCTGATCCATGAACTGGCTCATACAATGACCTCATATTTCCATTTTTATCTTTGGCTCCAAGAGACGCAGATGGCAAAAGTCCTAGAGAACCAGTCAACATTGCAGCCTCATCTGATAACATATCGCCAAATAGATTATCTGTTACTATCACATCAAATTGTTTGGGATTTCTAACTAACTGCATTGCACAGTTATCTGCTAGCATATGTTTTAATTCTACATCACTGTATTCTTTTTCATGAATTGCTTGAACTTCTTCTTTCCATAATTGACCTGCCTCCATGACATTCGACTTTTCACAAGAGGTGACTTTATTATTTCTTTTTCTGGCTAGATCAAATGCAACACGAGCTACTCTTTCAATTTCACTAGTAGTATAGACATGAGTATTAATTCCTTTTCTTTCGCCATTATCAATTGGTTTTATCCCTCTAGGTTCACCAAAGTAAATCCCACCCGTTAATTCTCTAACAAAAAGAATATCTAAATTAGAAACAAATTCAGGCTTTAAACTTGAGGCATCAACAAGTTGTTTGAAACAAATTGCAGGTCTCAAATTTGCAAATAATTTTAATTCTTTTCTTAATTTTAATAGAGCTCTCTCTGGTTTTTTTGAAAAATCAATATTATCCCATTTTGGTCCACCAACAGCACCTAATATCACTGCAGCGCTTTCTTGTGCTTTATAAAAAGCTTCGTCAGTTATTGGAGTTCCATGTTTGTCATAAGCAGCACCACCTACCAAATCTTGATCAATTTCAAAATCCAAGGATTTATTTGAGTTAAACCATTCAATTATTTTTTTTACTTCAGCAATTACCTCTGGTCCAATACCATCTCCTGGTAATAATAAAATTTTTCTTTTTTTAATTTTAATCATTAAATATCCATGGTTTTGCCTCTTTAATTTTATTTTCGTATGAAACTATTTTTTCAGATTTTTCTAGTGATAAAGCGATGTCATCTAATCCCTCAATTAGACATTTTTTCTTAAATTGATCTATTTCAAATTTAATTTCTTTATTACCAAAACTTATTGTTTGTTCAGGTAAATTTACAGAAATTTCTTCTTTTCTTTTTGAGTAATCTGAAATTTCTTTAATTTGATCTTCTGAAATTGTAATTGGCAAAATCCCGTTTTTAAAACAATTATTATAAAATATATCTGCATAACTTGAACTAATTACGCAAGTTATTCCAAAATCCATTAAAGCCCAAGGAGCGTGTTCTCTAGAAGAGCCACATCCAAAATTCTTTCCTGCAATTAAAATTTTAGAATTATTATATGGACTATTATTTAAAATAAAGTCATCTATCTCTTTACCACTTTGATCATATCTCATTTCAAAAAATAAATTTTTCCCAAGTCCAGTTCTTTTTATGGTTTTTAAAAACTGTTTAGGAATTATCATATCTGTATCTATATTGACGATAGGTAAATAAGCTGGAACGCTTTTTATTGAGATAAATTTATTCATTTAATTTTGGTATTTTCTAACATCATCTAAGTTTCCAGAAATTGCAGCAGCTGCAGCCATTGCTGGACTGACTAAATGTGTTCTACCACCTCTTCCCTGTCTGCCCTCAAAATTTCTATTAGAGGTAGATGCACATCTTTCTTCAGGTTTAAGTTTATCTGCGTTCATTGCTAGACACATTGAACAGCCTGGTTCTCTCCATTCGAATCCTGATTGTAAAAATATTTTATCTAGCCCCTCTTGCTCGGCTTGCTCTTTAACTAAACCAGAGCCTGGAACAATCATTGCATGTACATGTGATGCAACTTTTTTATCTTTTAGTATTTTCGCAGCTTCTCTGATATCTTCTATTCTTCCATTAGTGCAGCTTCCTATAAAAACCTTATCAATCTTAATATCTTGAATGTTCGTATTTGGTTTTAATCCCATATAATTTAATGATCTATTAATTGAATTTTTTCTATCCGGGTCAGTTTCGCTTTCAGGATTGGGAACTTTACCATCTATTTCAACCACATCCTGGGGAGATGTTCCCCAAGTTACCATTGGCTTAATTTGAGATCCATCTAATGTTAATTCTTTATCAAAGTTTGCATCCTTATCAGATTTCAATGTATTCCAATATTCTAAGGCTTTTTCCCAGTTTTCTCCTGTTGGTGACATTGGTTTACCTTTTAAATATTTAAATATCTTTTCATCTGGTTGAATTAGTCCTGCTCTTGCACCACCTTCAATCGTCATGTTGCAAATCGTCATTCTTTGTTCAACACTTAGATTAGATATAAGGTTACCAGCATACTCAATTACATAACCCGTACCACCAGCTGTTCCAATTTTTCCAATTATCTGCAAGATGACATCCTTTGATGTTACACCAATAGGTAATGAACCATTTACGCTAATTCTAAAGTTTTTAGATTTTTTTTGAACTAAAGTTTGTGTTGCTAAAACGTGTTCCACTTCTGAAGTTCCTATACCAAAAGCTAAAGCTCCAAATGCTCCATGAGTTGCAGTATGACTATCACCACAAACAATAATATTTCCAGGCTGTGTAAAACCTTGTTCAGGTCCTATGATATGGACAATGCCTTGTCTTTTATCATCCATTCCAAAAATCTCTACTCCAAATTCTTTGCAGTTTTTATTCAAAGTTTCAACTTGAATTCTCGAGTCTTCATCTGCGATACCTTTTGACCTGTCAGTTGTCGGAACATTATGATCTGCAACAGCAAGAGTTAGTTTAGGGTGTCTTACTTTTCTGTTTGAATTTCTTAAGCCTTCAAATGCTTGAGGGCTTGTAACTTCATGAATTAAATGTCTATCTACAAACAAAAGTGATGTACCATCAGGTTGTTCATCAACTAGATGATCGTTCCAAATTTTATCGTAAGTTGTAAAAGGCATTTAGAAAAAAATTATTTTTTCTGTTCTTGATTTTCTTTCGGTTCTTCTGTTTTTACAGGCTCTGCTTTAACTTCTTCTTTAGGAGCTTCTGCTTTAACTTCTTCTTTAGGAGCTTCTGCTTTAACTTCTTCTTTAGAAGCTTCTGTTTGAGGATCAGTTGATGGCATTACGTTTTCCTCAGTGACCTCATTAATTTTAGTTTCTAAATCAATTCCGATCGTCTTCTTTATTTTTTCTGCAATTCTTGCAGATTTACCAGTTCTATCTCTTAGATAGTATAATTTTGCTCTTCTTACTTTTCCTGATCTTACAACTTTTATTGTATCTACAATTGGGCTGTATAAAGCAAAAGTTCTTTCTACACCCTCACCAAATGAAATTTTTCTAACAGTAAAA
>CACLSF010000021.1 GCA_902609535.1 uncultured Pelagibacteraceae bacterium
ATGTTACAAAAAATTAATAAATCTTTAAATAATTTTTATAATTTCTCAGGTTATATCGCTGCGCTTTTTTTAATTTTGATAGCAGTTTTTATTTTAACTGGAATTGCCTCAAGAATGTTTGGTTTTTATATAAGAGGTTTAGCTGAGTATTCTGGTTACTGTATGGCCGCTTCCTCATTTTTCGCACTTTCATACACTTTTGTAAATGGAGGTCATATAAGGATCACATTATTTTTAGAAAAAGCTACTGATCTAAGAAAAAAGTTTCTAGAAATTTGGAGTTTAATTATTGCATCTATTTTTTCAGGATATATGGCCTTTTATTTTCTTAAAATGTTAAAGATATCTTATGAGTTTCAAGAAAGAAGTGAAGGTGCCGATGAGATTTTAATTTGGATACCTCAATCAAGTGTAGCAATTGGTTCATTATTATTTTTTATATGTGTCTTTCATCAATTAATTTTAAGTATAGTTAATAAGTATGATTGAAATTTTATTAGCACTTTTTTTTATTAGTGTTTTGCTATTTTTTTTAGGATCTGGGGTATGGGTAGCCATAAGTATGGTCGGGGTATCTTCAATAGGTATGATTTTGTTTACTTCTAGACCAGTAGGAGATGCGATGGCCACAACTATATGGGGAGCTTCATCATCGTGGACGCTAACAGCATTACCATTATTTGTGTGGATGGGTGAAATTCTTTTTAGAACCAAATTATCAGAAAATTTATTTGAGGGATTGGCTCCATGGCTTCAGAAGTTACCAGGAGGTTTGATACATGTTAATGTTGTTGGTTGTGCCTTGTTTGCCGCTATCTCTGGATCATCTGCCGCAACAGTTGCTACAGTGGGAAAAATGTCAATCCCAGAACTAAGAAAAAGAAAATATCCTGAAAAAATTTTGCTTGGAAGTTTGGCAGGCTCAGGAACTTTAGGTCTTTTAATTCCACCCTCAATAATTTTAATTATTTATGGTGTTACTGTTCAAGAATCAATTGCAAAACTGTTTATAGCTGGAATAATTCCAGGGATAATGATTGCTCTGATCTTTATGGGCTATGTAATTGTTTGGTCTTTATTAAATAAAAATAAAATGCCAACTAACTATGAAAATTTTTCATTTCTAAATAAACTTGGTAAATCCAAACAATTAATTCCAGTTATTTTATTAATACTAGGAGTAATAGGTTCAATTTACACTGGTATAGCAACAGCAACTGAGGCTGCATCTTTAGGTGTTGTTGGAGCTTTAATTCTCTCTTATTTTCAAAAGAGCTTAACTTTAAAAACATTTAAAGACTCCTTGTTAGGGGCAACTAAAACCTCGTGCATGATTGCATTTATTTTAGCTGGGGCAACTTTCTTATCACTTGCTATGGGATTTACAGGTTTGCCTAGAAATCTAGCGTTGTGGATACAGAATATGGAGTTATCACCATATGTATTAATATTTGTATTAATGATTTTTTACATAATTCTTGGGATGTTTCTTGATGGAATTTCTGCAGTTGTTCTAACAATGGCAATAATTGAACCAATGATAAGGCAGGCAGGCTTTGATATGATTTGGTTTGGAATATTTTTAGTTATAGTTGTAGAAATGGCTCAAATTACACCACCTGTTGGTTTTAATCTATTTGTTCTTCAAGGAATGGCAAACAAAGATATGGGGTTCATAGCAAAGAGTGCTTTTCCATTATTTTTATTAATGATTTTTGCAGTTCTATTGATTGTACTGTTCCCTCAAATCGCTTTATGGATGCCCGAACAGATGATTCAAAATATCAATTAGTATTTTGATTTTTTTGTTCCTTCAATAATTTCTTTTAACTCTTGATACTCTTCACAATTACAGCTTTTCAAAATTTCCAATCTTTCTTTTGCTAAATCAATTCTGTTGGTTACAACATATAATTCACCTAAGTATTCATTTATACCAACATGCTTTGGATCGACTTGCAAACCTAACAAATAATATTTTTCTCCTGCTTCAAAGTCCCCAAGTTTTCTAGTTGTAAAACCTAGGTAGTTTAGTGTATCAGCTTGTAAGGGCTTTTCTTTGTCGAGTTTTAATAAAATTTTTTGAGCTTTTTCGTATCTTTTTAATGCTTTATCCATTTTATTTTTGGATTCATATTTCTTAGCGGCTTCAATTATTTTTACAGCATTTTTATAGCTCGGTTTTTTGCTTGATGAACTTGTTCCAGCGGCAAAAGTTTCAACAGTTAAAAAAAAGAATATGAGAAGAGTAAATAGTTTTTTAATCATAATTATATAAACTTTTTCATTTTATTTAGAGGCTTTAACTCTAAATTATTTTTTATCAATTTTTCTCTTACTTGTTTTGCAGTCGAAAGAGAACTTGTGTTATCTCCATGTATGCAAATTGAATCGATTTCACAAGGTATTTGTTTTCCACTGTGACAATTAAGGGTTTGGTTTTTTACCATATTGAATACATGTTCTTTAGCTCGCTCAGGATCAGTTATTAGGGCATAATCCTTACTTCTTGATACAAGCGTTCCATCGTCTTCATAATTTCTATCTGCAAAAATTTCACATGCAATTTTCATATTTAATTTTTTAGCTGCAATTTCCATTTTTGAACCTGTTGGTACTAAATAAATTATATCTTTATCAATACTATAAATAGTTTTTGCCAAAATTGTTGCTAGCTCAAGGTCCTCACAAGCCATATTGTTCAAGGCTCCATGTGGTTTAATATGAGAAACCTTTTCATCTAATTTAATGGCAATATTTTGCAAAATTTCATATTGATCTATTAAAAGCTTAGAAATCTCATCAGCACCAAGATTAATCCGTTTTCTTCCGAAGTTCTCTGGATCATTGAAAGATGGATGTGCACCAATACTTACATTATTTTGCTTTGAAATCTCTACAACTTCTCTCATAGTTTCCTCATCTCCAGCGTGGTACCCACAAGCCACATTTGCAGAGTTTACTATTTTGAGTAAATTGGGATCATTCTCATTTGAATGATGCTTTGATTTTTCACCTAAATCACAATTTAAATTAATTTCCATACTATAAAGCTTAAAGTATAACATGACATGATTAAAAATATATCAAATCTTGGTGACGCAGCATTGTACTGTGACTTTGGTAATGAAGTAAATAAAGAAATAAACAGAAATGTTATAAATTATTTTAATAATTTAAGAGATAGTAATTTTTTAGGTATTACAAATATTACACCAAGTTATAATAAACTAGTAATTAGTTTCGATTTAAAACTTACGAGTTATGCTAAATTAAAAAAACAAGTTGAAAATTTAGAGTTAAAAAAAAATAATAATTCAAAAAATAATCTAATTAAAATCCCAGTTTGTTGTGCAGGGGAATTTGCACTAGATATAAAACGTTTACAAAAACTATTAAAAATAAATGAAGCAAAAATTTATGAAACATTCTTTTCAAAAAATTATTATTGTTATATGACAGGTTTTATTGCGGGTATGCCATTTTTAGGAGATATGGATAAATCTCTTTTTGCAAAGCGTTTAGAAACACCAAGAGTTAAAGTCCCAAAAAATTCTATAGGTATGACAGAACAATTTTGTAATATTTATACTTTTCAAAGTCCAGGTGGTTGGAATATAATTGGCAAAACACCAGTTGATATTTTTGATAATAAAAAAAATACTGAACCAAATCTAATTAATCCAGGTGATACGATATCATTTTACCCAATTTCTAAACTAGAGTATGAAAAAAAATATGAATAAAAACTATTTTGAGGTATTACGACCAGGTATCAATTCTACATTTCAAGACAATGGTAGAAATAATTTTTATCACATAGGCATACCTTTTAGTGGAGCAATGGATAATAGGAATTTTTTATTAGCAAATACCATTTCAAATAATGGAATAAATAATCCGGTCCTAGAATTTGCATATCAAGGTCCAAAATTGAAATATATAGGAGAAAATATCTCCATCAATATTACTGGAGATGTTAATTTTAAAATTATAAGAAAAAATAAAAATTTAGAGTTTAGTTGTTACGAAAATATTGTTTTAGAAAATAATGATTGCTTAGATATACTGTCTACCAATCGATCAGTATATGGTTATTTATCTATTGGAGGCACACTTGAGGTAGATTATTATTTAAATAGTTGTTCTACAAATACTAAGGCTAAAATTGGTGCAAATAATGGGGAAAAACTTGAAATAGGACAAATAATTAAATTAAAAAATATAAAAAAAATTCTGCCAAGAAATAAAATAGAATACCTAAATTCGAAAATTGAAAATATTAGAATAATAAAAGGACCCCATTTTGATTATTTTTCAAATGATGCAATAGATTCATTTTTTAGTAATGAATTTAATGTAACCAAATTAAGTGACCGTATGGGAATAAGACTTAAAGGACCTAAGATTAGTAATATTAAAAATACAAATATAAAGTCAGAAGGATTAGTGAAAGGTGTTATCCAAATCACTGCTGATGGGGACCCAATAATTATGCTATCTGATCATGGAACTATAGGGGGTTACCCTAAGATTGGAGTTGTAATAAGTGCTGATTATGACAAACTAGTACAAATACCTCCAGGATCAAAAATTAAATTTAAAGAAATTAATTTAAAAGATGCAGAAACTATTTTTAAGTTGTATGAGATGGAAACTCAAAATTTGATTTCCAATATTAAATGAATTTTATTTTAAAGATACCAGGTCCTTTATTAATCTTTTTTGGCGCATTTTGTCTTAGTTTTGGTGGGTTGATTGTTAAATCATTTGAAGGATCAACTTTATGGCAAATCTTATTTTGGAGACAGGTTTTTTTTATAATTGTTGTAACTATTTTTTTAATCGCAACTTACAAAAGAGAGGTATTTAAAAAAATTTATGTATCAGGAATTCCTGGATTAATTGGTGGAATTATATTGGGTATTGGATTTAGCAGTTATGTTTTTGCTATGTACAATACTACTGTTGCAAATACAAATTTCATAATACAAACACAAACAATTTTCTTAGCGATATTTGGATATTTTTTTTTGAAAGAAAAAATTTCAAAAATTACTTTAGCTTCTATTATTTTAGCAATTTCTGGATTAATTTTAATGCTAGGAAATACTCTATCAAGTGGACAAATGTCTGGAAATATTGTTGCCTTTGTAATGCCAATTACCTTTGCAACTCTAATTTTAATTGTGAGAAGATATCCTCATGTGGATATGGTACCCTTACAATTAGTTGCAGGATTAGTTGCAATGATAATAGGTTTTTTAGCTTCAACAAAAATTTCTATATCTTTAAATGATATGTTTTTGGCATTTTTGTCTGGGACATTTCAAATAGGACTTGGCTTTATCTTAATAACAATTGGTGCGAGAAAAACTCTATCAGCTATGGTCGGCATAATAATGCTTACAGAGGCAATACTTGGTCCTCTTTGGGCTTGGCTATTTGTAAATGAAAACCCTCCATTCTACGTATTAATAGGAGGAAGCATTATAATTTTTGCAGTTTTTCTACAATTTGTCTCATCCTTTACAAAAGAAAATAAATATAATCCTCAATAATGAAATTAGCTATTATAGGCTCTGGTATATCAGGTCTAAGTGCAGCATATATTTTATCTAAAAAATATAAAGTAGATCTATTTGAGAAAGAAGACCATTTTGGAGGTCATTCTCATACTATTGATATTAATATTGGAGATAATATAGTCCCTGTTGATATAGGCTTTATTGTATTTAATAAAAAAACCTATCCAAATTTAATAAATTTTTTTCAAGAAAATGATATTGCTATCGAAAAAAGCAATATGTCATTTTCAGTATCTGTTAGAGACTCAAATATAGAATATTGTGGAAAAGGTCTTTCCGGAATTTTTAGCAATAAATCAAACTTGTTAAATATAAAATTTTTGAAGATGTTTTTTACTATAATTAGTTTTTATAAACAAAGTGAAAACCAAGATCCCCTTAAAGAAAATATTACTTTAGGCAGCTATTTAGACAATTTAAAATTGTCAGAGTATTTTATCAAATTCCATATTATACCTATGGTATCAGCTATATGGTCAATGCCCCCTTACGAGGCAAAACAAATGCCTTTGAAATTTTTTTTTAAATTTTTTCAAAATCATGGATTATTCAAATTAAAAGATCGACCGCAATGGTTCACAGTTTCCAAAAGGAGTAGAACATATGTAGATAAAATTCTGAGCAAAATCAGTGGCGAATATTATAAAAATTACAATATTAATAAAATTAAAAGAATTGGATCAGGAGTTCAGGTTTATTATGGAGATAAAAATGAATATTTTACTTACGATAAAGTAGTATTGGCCACTCATGCTAATCAAGCTCTCTCTTTAATTGAAAATCCTGAGGAAATAGAAAATAAGATCTTAAGTAATTTTAAATATAAAACAAATGAGGCTATAGTCCATGAGGATATAAGTTATATGCCAAATAATAAAAGTGCTTGGTGTTCATGGAATTCCTCGATCGAATCTGAGAAGAGTGAAAAAAATTCAATTACTTATTGGTTAAACCTATTACAAAATTTGAATATAAATAAAAATATTTTTTTAACATTAAATCCTTATTTAGAAATACCCGAAGATAAGATAATCCGAAGAGTTATATTTACACACCCTTACTTTGATCAAAATGCAATCAATAGCCAGAAAGATCTTCACCTAATTCAAAATAAAAATAATATTTTATTTTGTGGTAGTTATTTTGGATATGGATTTCATGAAGATGGTATAAAATCATCAATAGATATGATTAAGTATATAAATGCTTAAAAACTCTAAGATATACGTAGGAAAAGTAATACACAGACGATTTAAACCTAAAAGTCATTATTTCAAATATAGGGTTTTTTCATTATTAATAGACTTAGATGATTTAAATGAAATTGATAATAAAATTAAATTATTTTCATATAATAAATTCAATATCATTAGTTTTTTTGACAAAGACCATGGGGATAGAGATGGTACCTCTTTAAAAAATTGGGTAAAAAAAAAACTAGAAAATATTGGTATCGGCAATAAAGAGGTTAAAATCAAATTATTCTGTTATCCAAGAATATTAGGTTATGTATTTAATCCTCTAAGTGTTTTCTTTATATATGATAAGTACGATAAGATAATCTCTTTATTTTATGAGGTTAAAAATACATTTGGTGAACAACACACATACATTTTCAAAGCTGAAGATAATGAAACCTTAAGACATAGTTGTGTAAAAAAATTTCATGTATCGCCCTTCATAGATATGCAGTGTAATTACAAATTTAGAGTAAATAAGCCCTCAGATAAAATATCAGTTATAATTGATCAATCTGATATTGATGGTAAACTTTTATTCGCATCCCAGGACGGTTCCGCAAAAGAATTTAGTAATAAAAATCTATTCGTTTCCTATATTTTTCACCCCTTGATGACATTTAAAGTTATTGTCGCAATCCACTATGAGGCATTTAAACTATGGTTAAAAGGAATAAAGTTTATTAAAAAAAAACTAAATATTAAAAATAATAGTTCGGTAGAAAAAAGTGAATTTGAATAAATTGTCAGACAAAATTGTCTTTAACTCACTAAAATTTATTAAACATGGAAATTTAAAAATAATAAACCATGATGGAAAAGAATATACCTTCGGAAATGGTAATGAAAAATTAAATGCTGATCTAAAAATAAATAAACCAGGGTTAACTTTTAAAATTATCAAAAATGGAAGTGTAGGTCTGGCAGAAGCATATATGGATAATTATTTTGAGACAAATAATTTAACTAATCTTATAGAGTTAGCGGCAAAAAATATAAAAATAGTTCATAAATTTTCTGGCTCTTTCGATCTTTCAATATTTAATAAAATTAAAGGTTTGTTTATTAAAAATAATAAGTCTAGGAGTAAAGAAAACATTAGAAAACATTATGATTTAGGGAATGAATTTTTTTCATTATGGCTTGATAAAACCCTAACTTATTCAAGTGCAATTTTTGACGATGGTAATGATTTGGAAAAAGCCCAGATAAATAAATATAAAAAACTATCAAATCTTGTTAAGCCTAAATCAGGCGATAAGATGCTTGAGATTGGTTGTGGGTGGGGAGGATTTGCAGAATATATAGGAAAAAATTATGACGTAAAGTTAGATTGTATAACAATTTCCAAAAAACAATACGAATATTCAAAAGAAAGAATTCACAAAAATGGTTTGAATGAGAAAATAAATATACAAATGTTAGATTTTAGAGATGTTAAAAATAATTATAACTCAATAGCTTCTATAGAAATGATAGAAGCTGTAGGACAGAGTTATTTAAAAAATTATTTTAATACTATTAAAGAAAACTTAGTCGAAGGAGGAACTGCAGCTATACAATCAATTACTATTGATGACTCTATCTATGATAGATATAAAAGTAAAACTGATTTTATCCAAAAATATATTTTTCCTGGTGGTTTTTTACCAAGTAAAAATGAGTTAGTAAATCTAGCTAACCAATCTGGACTTAAGTTTGAGAATTGTAATTCTTATGGTGATCATTACTCAAATACTCTTAATATTTGGAGAGAAGAGTTCTTAGAAAAATGGGAACAAATTTCATCTCAAGGCTTTGACAATACTTTTAAAAGAATGTGGAATTTTTATTTATCTTATTGTGAAGCAGGTTTTAAATCTAAAAATATTGACTTAATCCAATTTGCTCTTCAAAAATAAATAATATTATGAAAATAAAATATTTCTTATTGATAATAATTACAGTATTGATTACAAGTTGTTCATCAAAACAAGCAATGAAACCAGAAGATTTCAAAAACCAAAAACCTAGATTAATAATAGAAGAGTATTTATCTGGAAATGTAAAGGCATGGGGAATTTTACAAAATAGATCAGGTAAAGTGACAAGACAATTTTCTGCAGACCTAGATGGAACATGGGATGGAAAACAATTGATACTTGATGAAAAATTTGTTTGGAATGATGGAGAAATTCAAAATAGACAATGGACAATCAATAAAATCGATGAACACAACTATGAAGGCACTGCAGGAGATGTAGTTGGAACTGCGAAAGGTTTCTCTTATGGTCCTGCATTTAAATTTGAATATGTTTTATTGGTTCCGGTTAAGGGAAGAGAAATGAAAATAACTTTTGATGATTGGATTTTCATGCAAGATGAGAGAGTTGCAATAAATAGAGCAAAAATGACAAAGTTTGGTATTAAAGTTGCAGAATTAACTGTAATGTTTGTTAAAGATTAAATTTATTTTTTTTGAAGCTTCGTCATTTTTCTTATCAAATATAAGTAGATCCCATTTGGCAAAATCTTAAAAAATTTTAATATTAAAAATAAACTTTTAGGAAAAGCTATTTCAAATGAATTTTTATTTATTAAACCATCATAAATCTGTTCAGCTGCATATTGTGTAGTTTTTAAAAAGGGCATTTTAAATGTGTTTTTATCTGTAAGTCTTGTTTTGATAAAACCAGGGCTGACCAGACAAACACGAACATCATATCTTTGAAAATCAAGATATAAACTTTCTGCTAAATTAATAAGAGCAGCTTTTGCGGGTCCATAGGCAGTTGAATTTGGCAATCCTCTGTATCCTGCAGTAGAAGATACAATAGATATAACTCCTTGCCTTTTTTCTTTGTAATATTTTTCAACAGCTTTAATACAATTTATGGTTCCAATATAATTCACATTTGTAACATCAATTATATTCTGAAGATCAAAATCCTTCTCTTTTTCAGGCTCATAAATTGCAGTAGAAAAAAAACAAATATCAACCTTATTGTATTTCTCTAAAATAGTTTTAAAAACTGAATTACATGCTTCATAATCAACAATATCTAATTTCAAATAATCAATATTTTCATTTTTGTCTGAAATATCTTTTAAAACTTCTTCACGTCTTGATGATATAATTACCTGCCATCCTTTATTTGCAAACTTTAATGCAACTGCTTTTCCTATTCCACTGCTTCCACCAGTTATCCAAATTACTTTTTTCATCTATTTTTCAACGTTTTATTACATAAATTTCTATCGACATGCGACAAGAATTGAATAGTATTAATTATATTGAGAACTATATCAACAGTATGTTCAAAATTATAATCGTATATGAGCTAATTTTCGTCGCGTTTTGGAATGTTCTTTATTATTCTAACTCAGGAATAGAGAATTGGTTCCAAGAAAAAATTTTAACTGCCATCTTTGTGTTTCTATCTACAATGGCTTTAGGATTAACTTTAATTTATGTAATTTACTACAGTTTAAAGATTACTGGGCTATCAAAAATTTTAAAATCTCTTAAGGATCCTAGAAAAAGCAAGACGCAGTAATTAATTATTCGAAGCACATCTTTTTGAACAATATTTAACTTTTTCCCAGTTAAGCTTCCACTTTTTTCTCCATGCAAAAGGCTTATTACATACTTTGCATACTTTAGTTGGTAAGTTTTGTTTTTTCATTTAATTGTTTTCTATTTTTTAAAAATAAGAAAAATGCAGCAATTTCGTACAAATAATGAAAAATAATGAATAATGGTTTAATTGAAAAAATCTTAGATAGGATTTTATATTTTGGAATTTTTGACCAAATTATAATAAACGCTTTGGCTCCTCCGATAACTTCACCATCATTTATTACATGCAATCTTCTTAGTAACTCTTTTTGTGACTTAGATGTTATTTTTATAGCCTCATCATTATTTGTAATATCTATCCACTCCAAATCACTATTTGCAATTTTTTTATAGTGATTAATTTCCATTCTACAAATATTGCAAGAATCGTTAAAATAAACTTTAATTCCCATAAGTATTATCTTTAATAAATTTGTTTGCTTCTGATAATATTAATTTTTTTCTATCTTCTTTCATTTTATCAAAAATTCTTACCATCATAGACAACCTTGGATTTTTTAAAAAAAACTTTCTATTTCTATCTATGAAACGCCAATAAAGACCATCCATAACATTACACCAGTTGCCCCTCTTAAAATCCATCATCTTCATAAAATAACTTGATCCACAGATATAAGGCTTAGTTGCGAAAATTCCACCATCACTAAACAAACCCATTCCATAAACATTTGGAACCATAACCCAATCAGATGAGTCCACAAACATTTCCATGAACCATTTATAAACTGATTTTGGTTCAACTTCGCATAAATTCATAATATTTGATAATATCATTAATCTTTCAATGTGGTGCGACCAACCAAATTTGCCAGCATTTTTAATTGCATGATCCAAAGGATCCAAACCAGTGTTACCATCATAGAATGTATCTTTCATTTTTCTAGTATGTTTAAAAAAATTTCCACTTTCCATTTCTTTATTAAAATTTTGATATATTCCTCTCATAAACTCTCTCCAACCAATTATTTGTCTTATATAACCTTCTAAAGAATTTAGTCTCACGCCCTTACTGAAGTGATAAGTCATTATTTTTTGAATGATTATATCTGGCGTTATTAAACCTAGATTTAAATATGGACTAAGAGCACTGTGAAATAAAATATTATTATTTTGATCAACCGCATCCTCATAATCACCAAAGAGATTTAACTTATCTTTAATAAAAAAATCTAATAATTTTGAAATATCTTTATATTCAGTTGCAAACCAAAATTTTTTGGTATCACCTGGATGTTTACTAAATAATTTTTCAATAATTGGTTTTAAATTTTTTGTATGTTTAGTTTCTTTAATTTCTGGAAATTTAGGTATTAAAATATTTTTTGGTAGTTTTTTTCTATTGTCCTCATCAAAACTCCATTTTCCTCCCTCTGGTGTACCATCTTTGTTTAATAAAATATTTAATCTTTCACGCTTTTCTTTATAATACTTAGCCATAAAGGGTTTTTTTGTTTTAGTTAAATATTTTTTAAAATCCTCTCGACTATCTAAAAACATTGGAGATTGAATTATATTCCATTTAATATTTTGTTTTTTTAAAAAATTATTTATTTTTGTTTCAAAAAATTTATCTTCTATTTCAAAACTACATATTTCTTTTACTTTGTTTACCTTTAATATTTTTTCTAATTTTTTCGTATAATCTTTTTTAAAATCAGCAGAATCGATTTTTGAATAATGTAGCTTAAATTTATTTTCCTTCAATTTGTCCGCATAGGATCTCATTGAAGACAAAAATAGCAGTATTTTTAATTTATGATGTCTTTCATATGTACATAATTCGTAGTCTTCTGACATAAAAAACAGGTGGTCTTTTTTGAAGCGGTCGAGGTTTTTTAATGGAAATAGTTGATTTCCGAGTATAAAAAATAATTTCATTAATTATTTTATGTCAGAAAAATATCTAATTGTCGGTGCGACAGGTTCTATCGGATCCAATTTAGCGGAACAAATGTATTCTTCTGGTAAAGAAATTCATTTAGTTGGGAGAGATGAAAGCCAACTTAAAAATTTAGCTGAGAAATTGAACTCTTCTTATACTGTGGCAGATGTATTGAATGATGGATTTGTGGATACAATTAAATCAGACATATCAGAAATTAAAGGTGTAGCTTATTGCGTTGGATCAATAGATCTGAAGCCATTAAAAATGGTAAATGAGTCAGATTTTCATAAATGTATGAAACTTAATTTTTATTCTGCTGTAGAATTAATCAAAGGATATCAAGATAATCTTAAACAAAATAAAGGATCAATTGTTTTATTTTCAACTGTTGCAGCACAAAGAGGTTTTACAAACCATTCAATAATTGCATCTACTAAAGCAGCGATTGAGGGATTAACAGTTTCCTTGGCGGCAGAATTTGCTCCAAACATAAGAGTTAATAGTGTTGCTCTAAGTTTAACTAATTCTAAGATAGCTCAACCAATGTTAAAAAATACAGCAATCGCTCAAGGTATAGCTAAAGCCCACCCTCTCAAAAGATTAGGAGAAGGTAAAGATGGAGCAGCTTTAGCAAAGTTTTTACTTACCGAGGAAAGTTCTTGGGTAACGGGTCAAATAATTGCAGTTGATGGTGGAAGATCAAAACTTTCATAAAGTGAAAAAAATAAAATTCATTATACTTCTTTTATTCTTATTTAACTCAAATTCATACTCTCAAAACTTTAAATTAGAAAAATTGGTTAACCTAGACTCACCTTGGGGATCCTCTTTTATTAATAGTAATGAAATAATAGTTACAGAAAAAAGTGGCAAAATAAAAATTGTAAATATTTTATCTAGAGAAGTTCAAGAAATTAGTCATCAACTTAACTTTGTTGTCCATGGTCAAGGAGGCTTATTAGATATTATTCATAAAGACAATAATATTTGGATTTCATATACTGAAGATAGAGGTGGATATAAAACTAGCACTTCTATTGCAAGAGCAGAATTTAATAAGAAACAATTAAACTTTAAAAATATTTTTCAAGCAAATCCCCCGATAGATTCTGGTTATCATTTTGGTTCAAGATTAATTATCAAAGATAATTTTATATTTGCATCTGCAGGTGAGAGAGGACAAGGTATGATTGCACAAGACGCCTCAAAGCATCCAGGTAGTATTATAAGAATTCATTTAGATGGAAGTATACCAAAAGATAATCCAAAGTTTGAAGGAATGGTAGATTGGTTGCCAGAGATTTATCAAATTGGAATAAGAAATCCTCAAGGGATGGCACTTTCTGAATTTGATAGAAAAATTTATATAAGTAACCATGGTGCAAAAGGTGGTGATTGGTTTGGAGAAGTAAAAAAAGGTGAAAATTATGGATGGAAAATTTTAGGATGGGGAGGAACCAATTATTCTGGAATTC
>CACLSF010000022.1 GCA_902609535.1 uncultured Pelagibacteraceae bacterium
TTACTCATTTATTTATTAACTTTATAATTTATTTAGAGTCTTTATTTATTTTTAATACGCCAATAAAAGCCTCTTGAGGAATTTCTACTTTACCAAATTGTTTTGCTCTAGCTTTTCCTTTTTTTTGTTTTTCGAGTAATTTTCTTTTCCTATCTACAGCTCCGCCACCATGAATTTTTGTTAATACATCTTTTTTAAAACCTTTAATTGTCTCTCTGGCTATAATCTTACCTCCAATTGCTGCCTGAACTGGTATCATAAAATTATGCCTTGGAATTAAGTCTTTTAATTTTTCACAAACTTCTCTGCCAGTTTTTTGTGCAAAATCTTTATGTATCATCATTGCTAAAGCATCCACTGGTTCAGTATTTACCAAAATACTCATTTTGACCAAGTCTCCCTCTTTGTGACCTATAATTTCATAGTCAAAACTGGCATACCCACTAGTCATTGATTTTAATCTATCATTGAAATCAAATACGACTTCATTTAATGGTAATTCATAATTAACAACTGCTCTATTTCCTGAGTAACTTAAATTTGTTTGAATACCCCTTTTATCTTGGCATATTTTTATTATTGGTCCCAGATACTGATCTGGAGTAATAATGGTGGCTTTGATCCATGGCTCTTCAATTAATTTTATCAAAGTTGGGTCGGGTAAACTCGATGGATTTTGTAAATCTTTTACTTCACCACTGTTCATATGAATTTTATAAACAACCCCCGGCGTTGTAGTTAATAAATTGATATCAAATTCTCTCTCTAATCTCTCAGTTACAATTTCTAAATGTAATAGACCTAAAAATCCACATCTAAACCCTAGTCCTAAAGCAGAGGAAGACTCGGGCTCAAAAGAAAAACTAGAATCATTTAATTTTAATTTAGCTAATCCATCTTTAAGCTTTTGATACTCTGAACTATCGACAGGAAATAATCCACAAAAAACTACTGGTTTACTTGGCTTAAAACCAGGTAATGACTCAGACAATGGATGACTAGCATCACAAATAGTATCCCCAACTTTTGTTTCTGATAATACTTTTATTCCAGTTGTAATAAATCCAATTTCTCCAGAATTAAGTTCGTCAATATCTTTTGCCTTTGGGGTAAATACCCCAACCTTCTCAACAAAGTATTCCTGATTTGTTGACATCATTTTAATTTTCATATTATTTTTAATTTTTCCATCAATAACTCTCACTAATATGACAACACCTAAATAGGTATCGTACCAACTATCTACTAATAAACACTTTAATTTCTCATCTTTTCCACCTTTTGGGCCTGGGAGGGTTTGAATTATTTGCTCTAAAATATCATCTATTCCTTCTCCAGTCTTTCCTGAACATGGGACAGCATTGGCAGTATCGATTCCTATTACATCTTCAATTTGTTTGTTAGTTCTATCTATATCAGACGCTGGCAAATCAATTTTATTTAAAACTGGAATTATTTCATGATTAATATCAAGTGCCTGATAAACATTAGCTAAAGTTTGAGCTTCAACACCTTGTGTACTATCAACAATTAATATTGATCCTTCGCATGCATATAAAGACCTACTTACTTCATAACTAAAATCTACATGGCCTGGAGTATCTATGATATTAAGAATATAATTTTTTCCGTCTTTAGATTTATAATTTAATTTTACGGTTTGAGCTTTGATTGTTATGCCTCTCTCTCTTTCAATATCCATCGAGTCAAGAACTTGGGCTTTCATTTCTCTATCTGTTAAACCACCACATCTATGTATGATTCTATCGGCAATAGTTGACTTTCCATGGTCAATGTGAGCAATGATTGCAAAATTTCTTATATTATCGATTTCTGTAGACATTTAGGATCTTATTTTTGCCCCAGACTTAGTTTCGACAGTTGAAATGATTAGTTTATTAATTTTTTCAAGATCACTCTCTTCTAGTGTTTTTTCAGATGATTGAATTGTAACGTTAAGTGCTATTGATTTTTTGCCGTCTGGTATATTTTCACCTTCATAAATATCAAAGATTTTAATTGACCTTATTAGATTTTGATCAATTGATGATATGATTTCCATTAAATCCTGTGCTTTAAAATTTTTATCAACTACAAATGCAAAGTCTCTCTCGGATTTTTGATAGTCAGAGTATTCAAAATTTGGTTTTTGGTCTTTAAGTTTCAGTTTATTGTCTTTTAAATAATCTAGATAAATTTCAAAACCTAATAGTCCTTCAGTTTTTATATCAAGTTTTTTAACAATATTTGGATGTATGTCTCCAAAATAAGCAATAGGTTCAATATCATTCTTATCAAGATACACTGAGCCAGATTTGCCTGGGTGGTAATATGAAGGAGATTTATCTTTTATAAAGAGACTTTTCCTATCATATCCAGCTTCGACTAGTGTCTGAATAGCATCCTTTTTTACATCAAAGACATCAACTGGTCTCTCTTTTTGATTCCAATTTAACCTTGATACTTTTCCTGATTTTATTGCCCCTATTACTGTTAATTGATTTCCAGGCTGATTATCTTGAAAAATTGGGCCAATTTCAAAGAGTGAAATATCTTTAAACCCTCTATCTAAATTTTTCTTTAAATAAAAAGTCAAATTTGAAAAAATTGAATTTCGTAAAACATCTAAATCTGAACTTATTGGATTTACTATTTTAATTTCTTTTAAATTTTCTCTAAAAAGATTATTTATTTTCGAGTCTGTAAATGACCAGGTTACAGTCTCAAAATAACCTTTTGATGCGATAGATCGTTGTAGAAAGTGAAAGAGTTTCTGTTGTTTATTTAATGTATCTTTTATTTTAGTTTTTTCAGGCTCTAAAGTTTCTATGTTATTATATCCTTTAATTCTTACTATTTCTTCAACTATATCAATTTGTTGAGTTATATCAGGTCTCCATGTAGGTATCTTTAAATCTAATTCTAAATTCTTCTTAGAAACCTCAAATCCTAATTCAGTTAAAATTTTTACGATCTCATTATCATTTACTTTAAAACCAGTTATTTTTTCAAATAAAGAGACGTTGAATTTAATTGTGTTTTTTTCATACCTATCAGTTTTTTGAATATCAAAATTACTTATTTTGCCACCACAAATCTCAGATATTAATTCGGCAGCTTTTGACAAACCTAATTCAATCGATCGAGGATCGATTCCCCTTTCAAATCTAAATTTTGCATCCGTATCAATATTTAACAATTTTGAAGTTTTTCTAATAGATCTAGGTAGAAAATATGCAGATTCTAATAAAACATTTTTAGTATTAATTTCAGTACCAGAACGTGTACCTCCAATGATTCCTCCTAGACCCAAAACTCCAGACTTATCAGAAATAACACACATACCATCGTCTAATTTATATTCCTTATTATCAAGAGCTTTAAAAGTTTCACCTTTTTTTGAATTTCTTACAATAATTTCCTTATCAATTTTATCTGCATCGTATGCATGCAAAGGTCTATTTAAATCTAACATCACATAATTTGTAATATCAACAATTGCTGAAATTGGTTTTTGACCAAGTGAAAAAATTTTTTCTTTTAGCCAATGTGGACTTTCTTGATTGGTAACACCTTCAATTAAACAACTGCCAAATGCATTACAACCTTGATTTTTGTCTTTTATAATTGAAACTTTAATTTTTTGAGATCCGTTTTTTTTAATATTTTTAAGTGAAATTTTTTTTAATTTACCTGCACCAGCAGCTGCAAGATCTCTAGCCACACCTCTTACCCCGAGACAATCAGGGCGATTAGGTGTTATGGATAAATCAACAACTTTTTCAGTTTTACTTTTAAAAAAATTTTTACCAATTTTATCCGAATAATTACTAGACTTTAGCTCTGTTATTCCCTCACTTTCTTCTGATAAATTCAATTCAGACTCAGAGCAGAGCATTCCGTAAGAAGTTACTCCTCTAATTTTACTAACCGTAAGTTTCATATTATTTTTTGGAATTATTGATCCAGGGCCAGCATAAACAGTCAAAAGATCTTTTTTTGCATTAGGCGCCCCGCATACAACTTTAATTGTGTTTTGCTCGCCAATATCAACATCACATATTCTAAGTCTGTCTGCATTAGGATGTTGCTCAGCGTTAATAATTTTTGCTACTTTAAAACTGTCTAAATCAGAACTTAATTTATCGAAACTCTCAACTTCAAGACCAATATCTGTTAATTTTTCAATTAACTCATTATCTTTTTTTTTAGTATCGAGATGATCCTTTAGCCAACCTATTGTAAATTTCATCTACTAAGGCCTCTATAATTTGACGGTACATCTAATGGATCAAAACCAAAATGATTAAGCCATCTATAATCTGTCTCAAAAAAAGCTCTTAAATCGTTTATGCCGTACTTAAGCATTCCAAGTCGATCTATACCAATCCCAAAAGCATAACCTTGGAATTTGTCTGGATTTACTTTAACATTTTTAAGTACATTTGGATGCACCATACCACAACCTAGTATTTCTAACCACTTGTCTCCCTCACCAATCACTATTTTTCCATCTTTCATCTCATAACCAATATCTACTTCTGCAGATGGTTCAGTGAAAGGAAAATGACTAGGTCTAAATCTCATTTTAATTTTATCCACTTCAAAAAATGATTTTATGAAATAATTCAAGCACCCTTTTAGATGACCCATGTTTATATCTTTATCAATATGAAGACCTTCCACTTGATGAAACATAGGAGAATGGGTTTGATCACTATCAGACCTATATGTTCTACCTGGTGCTATAATCTTAAATGGAGGTTTTCCATTTAACATTGTTCTAACCTGCACTGGAGAAGTGTGGGTTCTTAATAATAATTCTTTATTATTATCTAAATAAAAAGTGTCATGCATATCTCTTGCTGGATGATTGTCAGGCGTATTTAATGCAGTAAAATTGTAATGCTCATTCTCTATATCTGGACCTTCTTCAACGCTAAATCCAATTTCTGAAAATATTGATGATATCTCGTCAATTACTTGTGAAACAGGATGTATTTTTCCTAGACTAAATTCTCTTTCAGGTAATGTTACATCTACTTTTTCATTTTTAAGTTTAGAGTTAATCTCTTTTGTTTCAATTTCTTGAAGTTTGGTAACTATTTTATTTTGTAGCTCGTCTTTTATTGAATTTAAGTCTGATGCAAACTTTTTTCTTTCATCATTTGGCAAAGACCCCAATGTTTTAAAGGAATTAGAAATCTTTCCATTTTTACCAAATAATTCTGTTTTTATTTGATTTACACTTTCAATATTTAAATCACTGTCTAGTTTATTCAAATACTCGTCTTTAATTTTTTTAATATCGGACATATTTGTAGAATATTTGTTAACTCTAGAAAAACAACAATGAATATTAATTCAATGCTGCTTGAGCTTTTTTGACTATAGTTTTAAATGCTTCAGGATTATCATAAGCAATTTCAGCAAGTATTTTTCTGTCAATTTTAATGCCTGATTTGCTTAAACCATTAACAAACTTAGAATAAGTCATACCCTCTAATCTTACTCCAGCATTGATTCTAGTAATCCATAGTGATTTAAAATCTCTTTTTTTATTTCGTCTATCTCTGTAGGCGTACTGCATGGCTTTTTCCATAGCCTGTCTTGCAGCTCGAATAGTGTTTTTTCTTCTTCCCCACTGGCCTTTAACGGCTTTAAGAACTTTCTTATGTTTTGCTCTACTAGTTACACCTCTTTTTACTCTAGCCATATTATCCTCTAAGGTTATACGGCATATAAGATTTTACAATCTTGCTATCTTGTTTTGACATTACCGTTGTTCCTCTTTGCTTTCTAATCTGTGAATTTGTTCTTTTGATCATACCATGTCTTTTTCCAGCTTGAGCAGTTATTACTTTTCCTTTAGCCGAGATCTTAAATCTTTTTTTTGCTGAACTTTTTGTTTTTAATTTAGGCATAATTTTTGTGGGGGTTATACAAATATTAATATTATTTTACAACCTGAAATAAAGCTTATAAAGGCTGGATAACCATGATCATTTGCTTACCATCGAACTTTGGTTGAAGTTCAACACGCCCAGTTGCTTCCATATCTATTTTAATCTTGTCCATAAGTTCATGTCCAAGACTAGAATGCTGAAGTTCTCTGCCTTTAAATCTAATTGTAAATTTTACCTTATCACCTTTTGCAATAAATTTTTGGGCATTTTTTATTTTGAATGTATAATCATGAACTTCTGTAACTGGTCGTAATTTAATTTCTTTTAATTCAACTTTTTTTTGCTTTTTCTTCGCTTTGTTTGCTTTTTTTTGTGCATCATATTTATATTTTCCCATATCCATAATTTTGCATACGGGAGGTTTTGCATTAGGAGCTATTTCAATTAAATCTAACCCTTGTTCTTTTGCTCTGCTAATTGCATCTTGTAAATTTAGTATACCTAAATTATCACCATCACTTGCAATAACTTGAACATCTTGCGAGGTTATTCTTTGGTTTGTTCTAGGACCTCTAGCTTTTGTTCTTCTCTGAAAATAGTTTTGTTTGAAATCTGCCACTAAATTGAAGGTGCTTTGTTAAGAGCAGAGTATTTTATTAAGAATTCTTTTAAATCCATAGTTTCTTGTTTTTTAGAATCCAATCTTCTAATAGTTACTGTGTTGCTGTCAACTTCTTTTTTTCCACAGATTAGTAACATTGGTACTTTAGTTAATGAATGTTCCCTAATTTTATAATTTAAATTGTGGTTTTTTAAATCTACTTCAGAAGTTAGTCCAATTTTTTTTAATTGAATGTTAACTTGTTTTGCATAATCATCAAAATCACTTGAGATAGGGATAACTATTGTTTGAATTGGGCAAAGCCAAAAAGGTAATTTCCCAGAATAATTTTCAATTAAAATTCCAATAAATCTCTCTAAAGATCCAAATAATGCTCTGTGAAGCATAACAGGAACTTTTTTATTTCCATCGCTATCAACAAATGAAGCACCTAGTCTGCCTGGTAAGTTTAAATCCACTTGCAAAGTTCCACATTGCCAATCTCTTCCAATAGCATCTCTTAAAACAAATTCTATTTTAGGACCGTAGAAAGCACCTTCTCCTTTATTAATAGAATATTCTAATTTTGTTGCTTTAATTGCTTCTAGTAAAGCAGCCTCTGATTTATCCCAAACTTGATCGTCACCAACTCTTAACTCTGGTCGGTCAGAATATTTTAAAATTACATCTTCAAAACCCAAATCTTTATAAATTTCTAAAATTAAATTAGTTACAGTCAAACACTCTTCAGTAATTTGTTCCTCAGTGCAAAAAATATGAGCATCATCTTGAGTAAAAGCTCTAACTCTCAAAAGTCCATGAAGAGCTCCAGATGGTTCATACCTATGAACCTTGCCAAATTCTGACATTTTTAATGGTAAATCACGATAACTTTTTAAGCCTTGATTAAAAACCTGAACGCAACCTGGACAATTCATTGGCTTTATAGCAAAAACTTTTTCATCAGGTGTTGTGGACGTATACATATTTGCACCAAATTTTTCCCAGTGTCCAGATTTCTCCCAAAGTGATCGATCTAATATCTCAGGGGTATTTATTTCTTGGTATCCTGCTGTTTCTTGTTTCATTCTCATATAGGAAATAAGTTTTTGGAATAAGTTCCATCCTTTTTGATGCCAGAATACTGATCCTGGACTCTCTTCTCTGAAGTGAAATAAATCCATTTCTTTTCCAATTTTTCTGTGATCTCTCTTTTCTGCTTCTTCGATTCTATTTAAATAATCATCTAATTCTTTTTGAGTAGACCAACTTGTTCCGTAAACTCTTTGCAACATTTCATTATTAGAGTCTCCTCTCCAGTAAGCACCTGAGACTTTTGTTAATTTAAAATATTTTCCAATTTTACCAGTTGAAGTTAAATGAGGGCCTCTGCATAAATCATGCCAATCTCCATGAAAATATAAAGAAACATCTTCTCCCTCTGGAATACTCTCTATTATCTCAGCTTTATATATTTCTCCTTTTTTTTTAAAATGCTCAATTGCGTCATTTCTTTTCCAAACCTCTCTGTAAGTTTTTTCATCTCGATCTACTATTTCTTTCATTTTGTTCTCAATTTTAATTAAATCTTCTGTTGTAAAAGGTTCTTTTCTTGCAAAATCGTAATAAAAGCCATCTTCAATAACTGGCCCTATTGTAACTTGCGTACCTGGAAATAATTCTTGAACTGCCATAGCGAGTATGTGAGCAGTATCATGTCTTATAGTCTCTAAACCTTCTTTATCTTTTGATGTAAATATCTTAATTGAAGAATCTTTAGAAATACTATGATTTAAATCTTTTAATTCTCCATCAACGCTTATTAGCAAAGCTTGCTTTGAAAGCGATTTGCTAATTTTTTCTGCAACTTCAAATCCCGAAATACTTTTTTCAAAATTAATTTTTTTTCCATCTGGTAATGTAATATCTGGCATTAATTAAATAGTTTTTTGTATTCTGAATAAGTAGAAAAACACATTTTTTCAACATTAAATTTTTTTACTGCATTTTCTCTTCCATTATTACCCATTTTGCTGATTTCATTAGGGTCCATATTCATTACTTTAATTATTTTTTCTGATAATTCATCAGAGTTTCCTCCTTCAAATAAAATACCAGTTTTTTCATCTATTACAGTTTCATTAGATCCACCTAAATTACTCGCTACAATCATTTTTTTCATGGATTGTGCTTCAACTGATACTCTGCCAAATGCTTCTGGTTCTATTGATGCAGAAATAATTATATCTGAAATTTTGTAGGCCAATGGCATATTTTTACAGTGATCGATAAATCTAATTTGTTTTGTAAGTCGATATTGCTCAACAAGTCTAATCAGTTTTTTTTTGTAAAGGTCTCGCCCCTGATCATTGCCTAGTATAACTGCAATGAAAGCGTCATTACCTAATTGAATATTTACTTTATTTAAAGCTTCTAAAAACATTTCTTGTCCTTTCCAAGCAGTAAGTCTTCCGGGTAATAAAATTATTTTTTTACCAACAATTAAATTCCAGGATTTGAATAAGTTATCTTCATCATTTTCAAGAGTTGTAGACGGATCATAATAGTCTGTATTAATACCACGAAAAATTGAGAGTAATTTTTTTTTATCTGATAAGTATTTTGAATAGTTTTCTTTAATATGTGAAAATATAAAATTTGATCCTGCAATAATTAAATCTGATCTGACCATAACAGAGTTATAAAATTTTTTTATATTACTTTTGAAATTATATGTTCCATGGAAAGTGGTAACAAATTTTCTTCTCGTGATTTTTGTTGCAATTAAACATGACCAAGCTGGAGCTCTACTTCTTGCATGGACGATGTTTATCCCATTTATTAAAATAATAATTGAAATAACAATTGAATTAATAAATATAAGTAAAGGGTTTTTAGATTGAACAGGGAGTCTAATAACTTTGACTTTTTTTTTATCAATAAATTTTAATAATTCACCACCACTTGTTATTAAATACGACCCAACATTATTTTCTGGTAAATAATGGGCAATATCATAACAACCAGTTTCAGCTCCACCGTAACCTAATTTAGGAATTACTTGAAGGACTTTTAATTTAGGCTGCATGTGGTAATAATATTATAAACATGGTCAACATGATTACTTTATATGAAAAAATATAAATTTCTAAGAATTTCTAAATATAAAAAACTAAGATATATAGCAAATAATTATAAAAAAAATCTTTACTTAGTTTTTTTACCTGGTTTTGCATCTGATATTGATGGCGATAAACCAAAGAAATTTTTAAAATTTGCCGTTCAAAATAAACTTGGATTTTTAGCTCTGGAATACTTTGGTCATGGAAGATCATCTGGAGAATTTACAAGAGGCAATATCACCAAATGGTCCTATGATGCGAGAATTACAATAAGTAAAATAGTTAAAAAGAATGACTTTATACTGATTGGATCTAGCATGGGTGGCTGGATTTCTTTGTTAATGCATAGATATTTTAGTTCGCAAATCAAAGGTTTTTTAGGTATCGGATCTGCCCCTGAATTTCTTACAAGAATTATGTGGAAAAAATTTCCAAAAAAGACGAAAAGCGAAATTTTGAAAAAAGGTATCTCTAAAATTAAAAATGGTGATTATGAGTATTTAATAACAAAACAGCTAATTTTAGATGGTAAAAAGGCCAGTAATAAAGTTCTTAATAAAAAATTATATAATTCAAATTCTGTGACTATGGTTCATGGTCAGAAGGATGAGGTAGTTCCAGTAATGTATTCAAGAAAAGTTTTAAAAATTTTTCCTAAAGCAGAAAAAAAACTACTAGTGATAAAAAATGGAGACCATAGCCTATCTTCAAAAAAAAATTTAAATATTATTTGTAAAGAGTTAAAATATATAATTAAAAAAGTTAACTAGCTTTTCCAACTAAACTTTTGTTTGTAATAGGATTTTCTAATTTATTTAACATTTCTTTAGGGCAAACTTGCAAGAAATTTTTAACTTCATCGTCAAAATTTTTAATAATCTTTGCTGATAAATTAGAGTTAGTTTCCTCATTATGTTTTAAAACTAAATCTTTTAGATAGTTTTTCCAGTATTCTGTCTCGGGGGTTTGCCAAATTATTGTTTCAGGATTAGCTTTTTTTGTAAATTGACTTTTCGGATCATATATAAATGCCATACCACCTGTCATACCAGCTCCAAAATTATCACCTACATCTCCTAATATTACTATTGAACCTCCTGTCATGTACTCACATCCATTTGAATCACATCCTTCTATAACTGCAGTTGCACCTGAGTTTCTAACAGCAAATCTTTCGCCTGCTTGTCCTGCTGCAAAAAGATATCCTGATGTTGCTCCATAAAGTACTGTATTCCCTATTATAGTATTCTCATTTGAAACTAAATTACTCTCATCTTGAAGTTTAATTATAATAGATGCACCTGATAGACCCTTTGCAACATAATCATTAGCATCACCTTTTAATATCAATTTAAGTCCTTTCACACCAAAGGCACCAAAAGACTGGCCGGCAGAACCTTTGAAATTTATAGCAAAAGTATTTTCCTCTAATTTATTATTTCCAAATTTTTTATAAAGATTATAAGAAATTCTTGTGCCAACTGCTCTATCAGTGTTTTCGATTGCATAAACATTTTCTAAAGGCAATTTTCTATTAATTAAACTTTCTATCTCAGGCCAAATTTTTTGGTCCAAAGTATCTGGAACTTCATTTATTATGGGTGTTTCGCAATATCTTTTGTTTGTGCCTGGATCAGCTTGAACAAATAAAGGATTTAAATCTAAGTCATCTAAATTTGATGATCCTTTACTAACTTGTCTCAATAAATCTGTTCGACCAATTACTTCATTTAAAGTTTTAAATCCTAAACTTGATAAAATTTCTCTAACTTCTTGAGCAATAAAAGAGAATAGATTTACTATTTTATCTGGTGTACCAGTAAATTTTTTTCTCAATTCATCATCTTGAGTGCAAACTCCAACTGGACATGTATTAGAATGGCATTGTCTTACCATTATACAACCCATTGCAACTAATGCAGTTGTTGCTACACCAAATTCTTCAGCTCCCATCATTGCTGCAATTACAACGTCTCGTCCAGTTTTAATCCCTCCGTCAGTTCTCAATGTAACAAGGTGTCTTAATTTATTTAAAGTTAATACTTGGTTTGCCTCTGTTAGTCCCATTTCCCATGGAATACCAACATATTTAACACTTGTTTGTGGGGTAGCACCTGTTCCACCATTGTGACCTGAAATTAAAATTATGTCTGCTTTAGCTTTAGCAACACCAGCAGCAATAGTTCCTATACCAGAAGAGGCAACAAGTTTAACACCAACTCTTGCCTTGGGATTAATTTGTTTTAAATCATAAATAAGCTGAGCTAAGTCTTCGATTGAATAAATATCATGGTGCGGTGGTGGCGATATTAAGGTCACACCAGGAGTAGAATGTCTTAGTCTTGCAATTTCCTCCGTTACTTTAAATCCTGGTAATTGTCCTCCTTCACCAGGTTTAGCGCCTTGAGCAATTTTAATTTCGATCTCATTACAATTGTTCAAGTAGTTAATAGTTACTCCAAACCTTGCTGAAGCAATTTGTTTTACCCTAGAATTTGCGCTATCCCCATTATCTAATACTTTAAACCTTTCTTCATCTTCTCCACCTTCTCCGCTACATGAAGCACCTTTAATTCTGTTCATTCCCATAGCAAGTGTTTCGTGTGCCTCTTTTGATAAGGCTCCATGAGACATACTTCCACTTCCAAATCTTTTCATTATTTCAGTTATTGGCTCCACTTGATCAATGTCAATTACCTGTTGATTTTTAAAATCAATTAAATCTCTTAAACTAATTGGTTTTAAACCATATATGCCTTTGGTATATTTTTTATAAGTTTCATATGAATTTGAGCCTACAGCTGCTTGTAAAAGATGAATTAATTTTCCTTGATATTGATGAGTTTCACCATTTTTTCTATATCTGTAAATTCCACCAATTGGTAAAATATTAGAGTGAATATCAAATGCATCTTTATGTATAGATCTTATTTTTTTTTCAATACCAGTTAAACCTATTCCAGAAATTTTAGATAATACTCCTGGAAAATAATCTTTTACAATTGTTCTGCTCAATCCAACAGTTTCAAAATTACATCCACCTCTATATGAGCTTAAAACTGATATACCCATCTTTGACATTATTTTTAATAGTCCAAGATTTACTGATTTTATATACCTACCCACGCACTCATCAAATGAGAAATTCCCAAAAAGATTTTTTGAATATCTTTGATGTAAACTATCAAATGCTAAGTAAGGATTGACTGTTGTTGCTCCAACACCTATTAATGTTGCAAATGAATGGGTATCTAGAGCATCTCCTGTTTGTACATTAATTGATGCATAGCCTCTCAAACCTAACTTTATTAAATGAGTATTTATTGCACCAATGCATAGTAGCATTGGCATTGGTAATTTTGTTTCAGATATATTTTTATCAGACAAAATAAGTTGAGTATTGCCTTCTCTAACTGCTTTTTCAGCGTTATTTTTTAATAATTCAATAGCCTCTTCTAAAGTTTGATCGGTATTAAATGTGCAATCTAAAATTTTATAATTATCTCCAAAATACTTTATAAATTTTTCAAACTGAGTGTTTGATAAAATTGGACTATCTAAAACATAAATATTTTCCTCTGTAAGATTAGAAAAATCTAGTATGTTTCCTAAATTTCCAAACCTAGTTTTCAAGCTCATCACTTTATTTTCCCTAAGAGAGTCGATTGGGGGATTGGTTACCTGACTAAAATTCTGTCTAAAATAATGATAAAGAGGCCTATATTTATCAGATAAAACTGCAAGTGGAGTGTCATCTCCCATAGACCCAGTTGCCTCTTTAGCATCCTCAGCCATAGGATGTAGAATTAACTCCAAGTCCTCAAGACTATAACCGAAACAGTGTTGAATCTTT
>CACLSF010000023.1 GCA_902609535.1 uncultured Pelagibacteraceae bacterium
TTTAAAAATAAAATTGGAAGAATTAGAGACATTCAAGTGCATCCCTCTAACGGAAAAATTTATTTTTTATCTCAAGATGCTTTATGGTTAATGCAAAGAAAATAGTATATATTAAATTTTATGGATGATGTCGTCATAGTTGGTGGAGGTATAATAGGTGCTGCAACTGCCTACTTTTTATCAATGGAAGGTAGAAAAGTTAAGGTAATAGAAAGAGACCCAACATATAAGACTGCCTCATTTCCTTTATCTTTAGGTGGATTTAGAAGACAATTTTTTCAAAAAGAAAACATACTTTTAGGTAAATTTGCGAGAGAATTCATTTTTAAAATACCAGAATTATTAAAAACAAAAAAAAATCCAAATCCAACAGCAAGCATGGTTCCTAATGGATACCTTTTAATGTTTGGGCCAGAACATGCAGAGGAACAATATAAAGCTTTAGAAAATCATAGAGAATGTGATGCTGGTACAAAAAATATTAAAGGTTCAGAATTAAATAAAATATTTCCATACATTAATAATGAAGGCATAGAAACAGCAACATATACTGATAATAAAAGTGAAGGCTGGATTGATCCATTTATGTTTCATAGTGCTTTAAAAAGTAAAGCAATTGAGTTAGGCGCAGAGTTTCTTAAAGGTGATGTTAAAAATTTATCTGAGATAAATGCAAAAACTATCATTTCAGCAGCAGGATGTTGGACTAAAGAATTGTTGTCAGATATTCCAGTTGAACCACAAAAGCACACTGTATTCCGAGTAAAATGTCCAAAACATTTTCCTGATATGCCATTAACTGGAGATTTAACAACAGGCGTATATTGGAGACCAGAGGGTAAAGAGTTCTTAGCAGGTTCACCTATATCTGTATTCGATGCAAAAGATTTAGAACCAGCATGGAATGATTTTGAAGAATTAGTTTGGCCTGCTCTGGCAAAAAGAGTTCCAGCTTTTGAAGAACTAAAATTAACCGGTGGTTGGGCAGGATTTTATGATTGCAATAAGCTTGATAACAACGCAGTTGTTGGTAAACATCCAAAATATGACAATGTTTATTTAGCCTCTGGTTTTACTGGAAGAGGTTTGATGCAGGCACCAGGTATTGGAAGGGCTCTAACTGAATTGATTACAACAGGTAACTATCAATCAATAGATATAAGTGTTTTTGATGTAGAAAGAGTTTTAAAAAGTAATGCTAGACCTGAACCTTACGTTTTATAATTTCTTAATATAAACTCCTAGTATTCCATTAAATATAGATACAGCTAATATCAATAATTGTCCTTTAAAAGAGTAAAATTCAAAGGAAGGATAAAAACTTATACCAATTGAAAAAAAAAGATAAGTCAAAAAAAAAGGCCGATAAAATTTTTTTATAAAATTAAAAATTTTCACTTACTTTCTAGTAGCAATATAAACACCAATTGTTGCAAGTATAAAACCTGCTATATCAACATTGGATAATTTTTCTCCTAAAAAGAAAAAAGCCATTACAGCTGTTGTAGGAGGGACAAGAAAAAATAATGTTGAAGTTTTACTTACTGAACCAGCCTTTATTAAAAACATTAAAATTGTAAAAGCGCCAAACGACACTAGAATAATCTGATGTGTCATTCCTAATAAAAATCCTGTTGTAAAATTTATATAAGGAGTTTCAAATATTGATATTAAAATTAAATTAAAAGAACAGCCTCCAAAAGCTTGAAATCCATTATTAACTGATAAAGGCACGTTGCCACTTAGTTTTTTTTGCCACAAGGTTCCTGTAGTGATTGCAGCAAGGGCAATAAAACAAGTTACTAATCCATCTTTAGGAAACTCTTCTCCAAAATCTACCCCAAGTACTAGCAAAGAGCCTACAAAGCCAAACACAATACCAACCCACTGCCTCCATCCTATTACCTCTTTATAGATTGGTCCTGATAATAAATTAGTTAATATTGGTTGAAGAGTAACAATTAATGCTACAACACTTGCTGGAACTCCTACATGAAAAGCGTACCAACAACCACCAAGATATAATCCATGAAACAATACACCGGTAGTTATACTTTCTAATATATATCTAAATTTTGTAAAAATTATCTCTTTTTTAAGAAGTGCGAATAAGAAGAAACCTATAGTCACAATTCCAAATCTAAAGGCAAGTGCTGCAAAAGGTGATGCATTCTGGACTATAATATCACCTGAGATGAATGCAGATGACCATAGCAATATAAATAGTAAAGGAAATGTTTTAATCATTTATTAAGGATTTAAAGTCACAAATTTTCTAAACTAAATTTTGACAAGCATTTTGCCGATATTTTTACCGTTCAATAAATCAATAAATGACTTTGGGGCATTCTCTATTCCTTCGTAGATGGTTTCTTTAAATTTAATTTTACCATCCGACAACCATTTTGACATATCAGTTTCAAATGGTTCTTTTTCATTATCGTGATCAAAAATAAGAAATCCTTTAATAGTAAGTCTTTTTACCAAAACATAAGCCATATTTTTCAAACCAGAACCAGGGTTAGTTGCATTCATCTGTGAAATTCTTCCACAAATCACAATACGACCATATGTTTTCATTTGAAAAATAGCAGATTCTAAAAAGTCTCCACCAACATTATCAAAGTATAGATCAAAACCATCAGGACAAATTTCCTTGAAATGTAATACAAGGTTTTCTACTTTCTTATAATTAAAAGCATGATCAACTTTTAATTCATTTTTTAACCAATCAACTTTTTCATCAGACCCTGTGCTTGCAATAACTTTACAACCAAGGTTTTTTGCAATCTGGCAAACTGTAGATCCAACACTACCTCCAGCAGAAGAGACTAATATAGTTTGCCCAGATTTCAATTCTCCATGTTTGAAAAGTCCAATGTAAGCTGTATGACCTGTCATTCCAAGTGGTCCCAAGTATGACTGTATAGGCATATCAATTGGTTTTAGTTTCTTTAGTTCATCAGAACTACAAATAAATTTATCTCTCATACCAAGACTGCTAAATACTAAATCTCCAACACTAAAATCTTTATCATTTGAGAGTTCTACTTTACCAATTGCATACCCTTCCATTTCCTCACCGATTTTAAATGGTGGTTTATAATTTTTTCTCTCAGTCATTCTTGCACGCATGTATGGATCAACTGATATCCATGAATTTGACACTAAAATATTCTTTTCATTATTAATTGAAATTTCTTTTGACTTTATTTCAAAATCTGTCTCTTTTGGTAAGCCGGTTGGAATATAATTTTTTAAAGATACGTATTTACTAACCACAGACATTTTAGGACCCCCAAATACTATTTAATATTGCTTCTCGTCTACATCCTTTTTTATATCTTAAGTAATTAAGAAAATTTATTTGGTAATAATCTTGATGAACAGCCTCTGCAATATAAAATTTGTCAAATTTTCTTACATAAGTTACTACTTTTTTATTAAATTTTTTCTCTATTTCTTTAATACTATTTTCTATTAAGTTTTTTTGGTTATCATTTTGATAAAATGCCACTGATCTATAACTATATCCCTTGTCACAAAATTGTCCTACAGCATCAAAGGGATCAATGTTTACCCAGAATTCTTCTAAGAGTTTTTCATAGCTAACTACTTCTGGAATATATACGACTTCAATAACTTCAAAATGGCCCGTGTTTCCATATGTAACTTCTTTATAAGTTGGATTTTCTGTAGAGCCGCCTGAGTAGCCAGAGATAACTTTTGAAACACCAAGAATATTTTCAAAAGATTCCTCCATACACCAAAAGCATCCTCCAGCAAAATAGGCTTTTTCAAAATTTGGTGAATTGGCAAAGCTGTTAGAAGAAATAAGAAAGAAAATTATTGATAAAAATTTATTCATTAAAGGTAGCTATCTAAATTAATGATAGCTTACCTTTAATGTTTTATATTTAAAACTCTATTTTTTTTGATATTTTGCCGCCTCTTCAGAACCGCCTGTGGCGCTTCCTTTACTGTAAGAGTGGGCACCCATTCCTGCTAACTGCCCATCTTTGACAATTAAATATTGATCTCTCATTTCAGTACCATCAAAAAAACACTCAAGTATTTCTCTAACACCGTCTGCATATCTAGCTTGAGCAGATAGTGAAGTTCCAGAAGTATGAGGTGTCATTCCATGGTTTGGCATTGTTCTCCATACGTGATCATTTGGAGCTGGTTGAGGAAACCATACATCTCCTGCATACCCACTTAATTGACCACTTTCTAAAGCTTTAGCAATTGCATCTCTATTACAAATTTTACCTCTTGCTGTATTTACAATATATGCACCTTTTTTCATTTTAGATATCATTTCATCATCAAATAAATTTTCTGTTTCAGGATGAAGAGGACAGTTAATTGTAACAACATCACATACTTTAACCATAGACTCCACAGTTTCATGAAAAGTAAGATTTAACTCTTTTTCAACAGTTTCAGGCAATCTATGTCTGTCAAAATAATGAAGATGTACATCAAATGGTTTCATTTTTCTTAATGCATCTAAACCAATTCTTCCTGCTGCAACGGTTCCAATGTGCATTCCTTCAACATCGTAAGACCTTTGAACTGCATCGGCAATATTCCATCCACCTTCATTAACAATCCGGTGTTGGTTGTGATAATCCCTTACCATTGAAACAATCATCATTACTATGTGTTCTGCTACTGATCTTGAATTACAAAATGTTACTTCTACAACATCGATTTTATGATCCATTGCTGCCTGCAAATCTACATGGTCTGAACCAATTCCTGCTGTGATCGCAATTTTTAAATTTTTTGCCTTTTCAATTCTTTCTTTTGTTAAGTAATATGGAAAGAATGGTTGAGAAATAACAATATCAGCATCAACGATATGTTTGTCAGCTTCACATCCATCTCCATCTTTACTATTTGTTACAACTAATTCATGACCATTACTCTCTAAAAATTTTCTTAATCCTAATTCACCAGATACACATCCTAATAGTTCTCCAGGCGTAAAATCTCTACCTTTTGGACTTGGCAGTGTCATCCCATCTGGATATTTTTCTAGTTTTGGAAGATCTGATAATGGGTAGCTTTTAGGCATCCCACCTTTTGGATCATCATATAATACGCAAAGTACTTTCATTTTTTCTCCTAATATTTATGTTTTAAAATCTCTCTATAGATATTTTCTGATGAAAGTGTAGCATAAAATTAGAACATCAATCAAACTAATATTAATAGACTAGGGATATTTCTTTAAATTAGAACATCAATCAAACTAATATTAATAGACTAGGGATATTTCTTTTGTGCTACAAATTTATTAAGAAGAATTCCAAAAGCTATTATAATTAAACATCCAGTTAATATTGGGGACAATAAATAATCAAACGATACTGAGCCCAATATGACTATAATAGGATTTCCTCCAGCTGGAGGGTGGGTTACATCTAGTAAAATCATCAATCCAACACCAAGACCTACCGCTAAAGGTATCAATATATAAATTGGTAATGGGATAAAATTATAAAATAGAATTCCAATTGTTGAAGTTACTAGATGACCAAATAATATATTTTTAGGTTTAGCAAATGGACTTTCTGGGTAACCGTATAAAAGAACCATTGAGGATCCAAATGATGCGATTAAAAAAAGCCCAAAATTAGTTTTATAAGTTAATAGAGTGAGTACACCAATTGTTATAGTTGTAAAAATTAACGCTAAAAAGGATTTAATAATTTTATCTTTGTTCATTTATTGTATTACTTTTTTCAAAGCTTTTATTGGAAGTGTTAAACATTCTTTCCTTGCATAATTTTTTTTATTAAAGATTTTTTTAAACTCTTTCCATTCACTCGGAAATAAAATATTTTCTTTATCATTAAACTTATCTAATAATCTTAAAAAATTTTTAATTTTATCTTTACTTTTTTTCTTAAAATTTTTTGTAGCTAAATTTGCTGACGCATTACAATATATGCACGATTGAGACAGATAAGAGAAATCTTTTATAACATTGTCTTTAATAATTAAAAAAATTTCAATCTCATCACCACAAATTTGACTTTTATATTTCGTCGAATGAGTGCAGTTATGAATATGTTTATTGTTTTTGGTATCAGAAGCTATTTTTAAAATATTAATATCCATTAATTTAAGTATTTATTTGATTGTTATTATACAAATTTATATTTATATTTTCATACTTCTTAAATAAAAAAATAGCATATGCTAAACTTAAAAAATCCTAAAGTAGCCATTCCAATTGTATTAATAGCTGGCATTTTTTGGTCATTTGGTCCATATGTTGTGAGACACATAGATCAGCCAGAAACAGTTCCGTGGCAATATTTATTTACAAGAGGAATAGTTATTTTTCTTTTGCTTAATATGTATTTGTTCCTCGAAGAAGGAAAAGAATTTTATAAAAATTATTTTAAAGTTGGTATATCAGGTCTAATTGGAGGAATTGGTCTTGGTACTGCAATGATAACATTTATATGGTCAATTACTAATACGACAGCAGCTATCACTTTACTTTGCCTTGCAGCAATGCCATTCATAACAGCCTTATTAGGATTTTTATTTTTAAAAGAAAAAATTTCATTAACAGTATGGATTGCGATTGTAGTTGCAGCAGTCGGTATATGTATAATGGCTCTAGACAATTCCGGTAAAAATTCATTACCAGGACTTGTGTTTGGACTTATTTCTGCATTAGGTTTTTCAATTTTTTCTGTTACGCTTAGATGGAGAAAAGAAACACCAAAATTTACTACTGTAGCTTTTGCAGGGTTGTTCTGTTTTGTATTTTCTGCTGTAATGCTCATCACAAAGGATGCTAATTTTTTATCTACCGGAAAAAATGAAGCCTTATTTGCTACTCATGGAACTCTAGTATGTATGGGTTTGATTTTATATTCAATTGGATCAAAAAATATTCCTGCAGCTGATCTTACTTTACTCTCACTGACTGAAGTGATAGGTGGAATTTTCTGGGTATGGTTACCATGGATTGGAATTAATGAAGTCCCATCAACGAATACTATTATTGGTGGATTTTTTATTTTTATGTCAATTTTTTACTACAGCCTAATTATGCAGTCTAATAGAAGATTTATTGGTTTAAATTAAAATGAACAATAAAAAATTAATTGTTAATAGTTGGAATGAATGGGATCCATTAAAACATGTAATAGTAGGTAAAGCAGATGGCACTTGTATACCTGCCCCTGAGCCAGCATTAGATGCCAAGGTTCCAGAAGACAGTGATATGAGAGGAAAGTTTGGTCCAAGAACTAAAGATACTGTAGATAAAGCAAATCAGCTTTTAGATGATTTCTCAGACATATTAAAAAAAAGAGGGATTAAAGTTGATAGACCAGATCCAATTGATTTCAATCAAAAAACATCCACACCTGATTGGCAGTCGGAGACAATGTTTGGTTGTATGCCACCAAGAGATGTTTTGTTAACTGTCGGTAATGAAATTTTAGAGGCTACGATGAGTTATCGTTGCCGATGGTTTGAGTATCTATGTTATCGACCACTTTTAAAACTATATTATAACTCAGATCCAAATATGAGACATGAATCCGCTCCTAAACCTAGATTAACAGATGAAGATTACAGAGAAGATTACTTATCAGATAAAATAGGAATTCAAAAAAGACTGGAATGGACAGAAAATAAATATTTTGTAACCACTGAAGAGGAGCCATTATTTGATGCTGCTGACGTTTTAAGGTTTGGTAAAGATTTAGTAGTACAACATGGTTTTACTACAAATTTAAAAGGAATTGATTGGTTAAAAAGACATTATAAAGATCACAGGGTTCATGCTGTTAATTTTCCAGGCGATCCTTATCCAATTCATATAGATGCAACTTTTACACCTATCAAGGAAGGTTTAATAATTAATAATCCCCAAAGAAGGCTTCCTACAGAGCAAAGAAAATTGTTTGAAAATAATGGATGGGAAATTATTGATAGTGCTCAACCTGCACACAACGAACCTCCACCCCTATGTTACTCTTCAACATGGCTATCAATGAATGTTTTAGTTTTAGATCCTAAAACCGTATGTGTAGAAAAAAGTGAGGTATACCAAGCAGAACAACTAGATAAATTAGGAATGGAAGTTGTTTCTGTTGAGCTTAGAGACGCTTATGCATTTGGAGGTGGATTACATTGTTGTACAGCAGATGTTTATAGAGAAGGTGAATTAAAAGATTATTTTCCAAAGCAATAATTGTGACTCAGATAAAAACAAAAAGAGAAAGAGTAAAATTTGCTTCAGATAATGTTACAGGCGCATGTCCAGAAGTATTAAATGCAGTTCTTAAAGCTAATGAGGATGACAAAACTCCATATGGTAATGATGAGCTGTCGAAAAACTTACAAAATAAATTTTCAGAAATATTTGAGAAAGAAGTTATAGTTTTTCCAACAGCCTCAGGAACAGCAGCAAATGCTTTAGCCTTATCAACTATGACTCCTTCTTTTGGAAATATCTATTGCCATAGACTTTCCCATATAAATGTAGATGAATGTGGAGCTCCAGAATTTTATACTGGAGGTGCAAAGTTAGTAAATCTCGGTGGTAATAATGGAAAAATTATAGCAGAGGAGCTAGATAATAATATCTCTGGAAAAGGTGTGGTTCATCATACTCAACCTTCATCAGTAAGTATTACTCAATTATGTGAAACAGGTGTTGCTTACAATTTAGATGAAATAAAAAAAATATCAGAGATTACTCATAAACATGATCTAAATATTCATATGGATGGTGCAAGATTTGCAAATGCATTAGTTTCATTAAACTGTACTCCAGCAGAAATGACATGGAAGTCTGGAATTGATGTACTGTCATTTGGAGCAACTAAAAATGGATGTCTAGCAGCAGAAGCTATTATTTTTTTTAAACCAGAGTTAGTTGGAAATTTAGCTTTTTTAATGAAAAGAGCAGGCCATTTACTATCAAAGATGCGTTTTGTGTCAGCTCAATTAGATGCATATATTTCGGATGAAGTTTGGTTAAAAAATGCAAAGCACGCAAACTCCATGGGGAAAAAATTAAGCCAAGGATTGCTGAAACACAAAAATATTGAATTAGCTTACCCAACTGATGCAAATGAGGTTTTTGTTAAAATACCAAAAAATATAATTGATCAATTTAATTCACATGGTTACAAAATTAACGATGATGAGTGGGAAGATAAAGCTGTTAGATTAGTTGCTGCCTGGAATACTCGTCCAGATGATGTAGAATCGTTTTTAAATATAATTAAATCTTAATTTAGCTAGGATTTTCTTTTAGATAATCAATATAATTTACTATCTCATCAAATTTTTCATCCTCAATATCTTTATAACTTGCATTGAATTTACTTTTTACGCAAATTGCAACATGAGCATAAGGATTTCTGCCTTTAGGATGATTGGGATGGTCTGGCAGTTGTCCTTGTAAATAATCGCCAGCTTCCTGTATCATTTTCCACAGTTTACTTGCGTTTTCTTTATTCACACCTTCACTTTTTTTGTTTTACATCAAAAGTTCTAGTTTGAGAACTAGTTACATTATTTTCTCAAGTTTCCAAGCTTCATCTTTAGCATTAAACTTTGCGTTCCAGTCTTTAGATCTTTGATCTTCAAATAAGGCATAAAATTTTTCTTCATCAGTAACATTTGCAATAAAAATCATTTTACCTTCACGGATGTGTGCCCATTCAAATGATGACGTACATTTTGCAAGATCATCTTTAAATATACTGTATAATTCATCTGCATCTTTTTTAGTTCCTTCATATGTTGTTGTTCCAACAAAGTTCATAGTTTTTCCTTTCTTTAATTAATTAAATTAATATAGGCAAAACAAATTCCTAATCAATATGATTTTCAACGAATTTGTTTCAACTTGCTCTAGTTTGGGACTAGTTTCTACATAAAATCCTACAACACAGAACTATAATCTCTAAAAGTTCTTTCATTTAAAATCCACCTCGCCAATTATTTTTAGATTTGAAGTCTTTCTCTTCTTGTTTGGAGGTAGGTCTAAATAAATAAAAACCTATAACAACAACAACAAATATACCTAAAATAATTTCAATCATGTAAGTATCTAGGATTTAATTTTATAACCTTTTTTAAGTAAAACAGACACGATTGTTACACAAATTATTAAAAAAAATACCATTGAGCTAATGCTGATCCAAATATTGAAATCAGAAACCCCATAGAACGCATATCTTAAACCATTAATTAAATATACTACCGGATTAAAATAAGTAACGGTTTGCCAGAACTCTGGTAACATATCTAAAGAATATAAACTTCCCCCCAAGAAAACCATCGGTGTAACAACTAATGTTGGAATAATTGACATTTGTTCAAAGTTAGAACTCATCAAGCCAATTAAAAAACCAAATAAAGCAAAGGTAAAAGCCACAAGAACTAATAAAAAAACCATTAGTAATGGATACATCACTTGAACTTCTACAAAAAAAGTTGCTGTAATAAAAATTACTACACCTACTAATAAAGTTTTAGTTGCACCTGCTCCAACGAATGCAAGGACAATTTCAAATGTAGAAATCGGAGCTGCTAAAATTTCATACATGGTACCGTTAAATTTTGGAAAAAAAATACCAAAGGAAGTGTTACTAATTGATTGGGTAAGCAACGTAAGCATCAATAAACCTGGAACAATAAAAGATCCATAACTGATACCATCAATATTCTCCACATAACCCCCCTATCACTGAACCAAAAACGATAAAGTATAAAGAGGTTGAAAGAACTGGTGAAAAAAGAGATTGCAACAAAGTTCTTTTAAAACGATCCATTTCATGAAGATACATGGCCCTAAATGCATAATAATTAAATTTCATTATTCTCCTTTACTAAATTAACAAATATCTTCTCTAAAGTAGTTTGTTCAGTTTTTAAATCCTGTAGCTTTAAACCTGCATCTTTTAAATCTTTAAGTAAGTTAGTTATCCCAGTACTTTCTGAATTTACATCATAAGTGTATTCTACTGTTTGGTTATCTTTGCCTATTTCTAAATTATATTTACCTAAACTATTAGGAATTTCACTAATTTCACTTTGAAGATTTACACTTAACTTTTTCTGACCCATCTTTTTTAATAATTCTTTTGTTTCATCAATAACAATTATTTCCCCTTGATTAATAACTGCTACCCTATCTGCTATTGCTTCTGCTTCTTCAATATAATGGGTGGTTAGAATAATAGTTACACCAGTTTTTCTTAAATCTTCAACTACTTTCCACATATCTCTTCTCAACTCGACATCAACTCCTGCTGTTGGTTCGTCTAAAAATAATATTGAAGGTTCATGAGATAAAGCTTTTGCAATTAAAACTCTTCTCTTCATTCCACCAGATAGTTGTCTTAATCTTAGGTCTTTTTTATCCCACATACTTAAATCTTTTAAAATTTTTTCTATATGTTTTGGGTTAGGTTTTTTACCGTTTAACCCTCTTGAATATGAGACATTGTTAAAAACAGTTTCAAATAATTCTAATGTTAACTCTTGAGGGACTAATCCAATTTTTGAACGTGTCTCTCGATAATCTTCAATAATATCAAAATTTTCAACAGTTACTTTTCCAGACGAAGGTGTAACAATACCACATATAATACTGATTAAGGTTGTCTTACCAGCACCATTTGGTCCGAGTAAAGCTATAATCTCTCCTTTTTTTATTTCTAAGTTAACTTTTTTTAAAGCTTCAAATCCGTTGTCGTAAGCTTTTGAAAGATTGTTAATAGATATTTGATTAGTAGACATGTGATTTGTGGATATATAGAGACATTTTACTCAATTACAATATCTAGCCTACAAACTTTAAATTGAGTTA
>CACLSF010000024.1 GCA_902609535.1 uncultured Pelagibacteraceae bacterium
TCAGGATATGTCTTATCAGATAATTTTGAGATTGGTTGTGGTGAACATTCAATAAAGATCATTGAGATACAAAGACAAGGTAAAACTGCTCAAAAAACTAAGGAATTTCTGCGTGGTAGCCAAATTACTAAAGGCACTGATTTGAATTAAATATGTTCAGATATCAAATTCTAATAGAATATGTTGGTTCTTCTTTCATAGGTTGGCAGGTACAAACAAAAGGCAAAACTATACAAGGATTAATTCAAAAAAAAATTTCATATCTTTTAAATGAAAAAATTACACTTATTGGCTCAGGAAGAACAGATACCGGTGTTCATGCAATTGAGCAATCTGCGCATTTTGATATCACTGAAAAAATTCAAAATTTGAATAAATTTTTAAAATCAATAAATTATTTTTTAAATAAATACGAAATTGCCATTTTAAAAATAAAAAAAAGAAATATAAAATTTCATGCACGTTTTTCTGCAAAGGAGAGAATTTATAAATATATTATTTACAATCAATTGACAAAACCCATACTTCAAAACAAGCGGGGATGGTTTGTTATTAAAAAGCTTGAATTAGAGATAATGAAAAAAGCAGCAAAAAAATTAATTGGAACTCATGATTTTTCAACTTTTAGAGCATCTGGATGTAATTCAAAGAGCCCTATAAAATCAATTAAATCAGTAAAAATAAAAAAGATAAATAACAAAATCGAAATAGAGTTTAGGTCTCAATCATTTTTAAAACAACAAGTCAGGTCAATGGTTGGTTGTTTAAAATATATTGGTGAAAAAAAGTGGACGTTAAAAGAATTTACAATTGTTATTAAGCTAAAAGATAGAAATTTATGTGCACCACCAGCACCTGCGGAAGGATTATTTTTGAAAAAAGTCTTATACTAACTTTATCTACTGCCCATCGCGAATTTTTTATTAATTCTCCATCGTGACTCCGCTCTTACGATATAGCCGCAACAATTTTTTGATTTACATTTACAAGGGAATTGTTTGTAATCTTTATCATAACCAAATCCATAATCACAAGTTAGTTCATCACCTTTTTTAATATCTTTTATAGCTTTAACCCAAATTTTGAGACCCTTACCATCATAGTCACAGTTGTTTTCACAAGAATGATTTATTAGACCAGCTGTATTCCATGGGAAATCCCCATCAAGGTCATATCTTTTGTTTATTGTAAATAAATATATTGGTTTACTATTATCATATTTGTCTGAATTTTCGGTTTGTTTTTTTGTAATTAATTTTCCAATGTAATCGATTATTTTTTCACCTTCCTTTATATCTCTTGTGGCGTAAAGTCCTTTACCTTTTTTATCAATATCAGACTTTTTAATCTTATATAATTTCATATATTTGTGTTTAGTGATTAAAACAATATTATCAATTAAATTCTATCAACGCATCAACATGTCTTTGTGTACTACTTTGTAATGCTTTAAGATCATAACCACCTTCAAGAATTGAAACAACTTTACCATTACAAAAAGATTTAGAATATTCTAAAGTCCTCTTTGTAATTTTATAATAATCCTCTGTACTTAATTTCATTTGTGCTAATGGATCGTCAATATGTGCATCAAAACCCGCAGAAAATAATAAAAATTCAGGCTTGAACTGTTTTATTTTAGTTAAAACATTTTCATATGCATTTAAATATACTTCAGATGTTGTTCCAGCTTCTAGTGGGATATTTAATACATTATTATATTTTCCATTTTCCCTGTGTGAACCTGAGCCGGGGTAATAAGGGTATTGGTGAGTAGAAACATACAATACCTTTTCATTATCATAAAAAATATCTTGAGTTCCATTACCATGGTGAACATCAAAATCAATTACTGCAATTTTTTTGTATTTATACTTTTCAATTAGGTAATGAGCACCAACGGCTACATTATTATAAATACAAAATCCCATAGCTTTATCTTTTTTCGCATGATGACCTGGAGGTCTTACAGCACAAAAAGCATTCTTTAATTCTTTATTTTGTACTCCATCTATTGCTGTAATAATTGAACCTACTGCATCTTTAGTAGCATCTTTACTACCAGGGGAAACAATTGTATCACCATCTAAAAATACTAAACCTTTTTTTGGAAAAGACTGTTTAACATAATTAATATATTCTATTGAATGGGTTTTATTTAGAATAAATTCATCAAATTTATTTGGTTTTTTCCATATAAGATTTTTGTTATCTACTTTCTTAAAGTTATCAATTATTGCAGTAACTCTGTCAATTTTTTCTGGATGACCATTTCCAGTATTATGGTTTTTATAAGTATCTGAAGTGATTAAACCAGTCTTCACTTAAAATAATTTTTTAAAACTTTTGAATATATTAAACTCAATTTTTTTAAATCGGTTAGTGAGACAGCCTCATCAACTTTATGCATAGTTTTTCCTACTAAGCCAAATTCTAAACAAGGAGCTATTTTCCTAATGAACCTTGCATCTGATGTACCTCCAGTAGTTGAAAGTTTAGGTTTAATTTTAGTAACTTTTTTAATAATATTCTGTATCATAAATGTTGTACTATTAGGCTTTGTAAGAAAAGCTTCACCTGAAACACTATAATCAATTTTATATTTAGATTTAGTTTTATTACATACTTTTTTAAAAATTTTATTAATTTTCTTTTTAATAGAATTTGAAGTATGCATATTATTAAATCTTACATTAAACGAAGCAAATGCAAGACCTGGGATTACATTATCTGCGGTATTATTTATATTAATTTTTGTAATTTCAAGATTTGTGGGTTGAAAATCCTTCGTGCCTTTGTCAAATCGTATATCTTTAAGTTCTTTAAGTATTCTAACTAGAGCGGTCGAAGGGTTATTTGCTCTATGAGGATATGCTACATGCCCTTGAACTCCTGTAATTATTAACCGACCGTTCATACTTCCTCTTCGACCAATTTTAATCATTTCACCTAATTTATTAGGATTAGTTGGTTCTCCAACCAGGCAAAAATCTATTTTCTCTCTTTTCTTTTTTAAATAGTCCACAACTTTCTTGGTTCCATTAATGGCAACGCCTTCCTCATCTCCAGTGATTAAAAGACTTATCGATCCATTAAATCCTCTATTTTTTTCAACAAAAACGCTTATAGCAGATACAAATGCAGCTATTGAGCCTTTCATATCATTTGCACCTCTTCCAATTAAATGTCCTTTTTTAATTGATGGTTTAAATGGATTTACTGTCCAATCTCTTAGATTTCCAGCAGGAACAACATCAAGATGTCCCGCATAACAAAAATTAGGACTTTTGTTTCCTAATCTTGCATATAGATTTTTAACTGGAGCATTTCCTTTTTCTTTGAACTCTAGAATTTTAGTTTTAAAGCCAAGTTTTTTCAATTTTTTTTCCAAAAATTTCATTATTCCAGCATCAATAGGAGTTACGGTTGGAAATCTAATTAGCTCTTTAGCTAATTGAAGTTCATTTATAATTTTCATCGAAACTATTCCCTCAGGAGATCGTTAATAGAAGTTTTAGATCTTGTCTTTTCATCTACTTGCTTAATGATTACAGCACAATATAGTGAAGGTGCAGTTTGGTTATTTTTATCAGGAAGTGAACCTGGTACTACAACTGAATAAGGAGGAATTTTTCCGTAAGTAATTTCTCCAGTTTTTCTATTAACAATTTTTGTAGATTGCCCTATGTACATTCCCATACTTAGTACGGATCCTTCCCCTACAATTACACCTTCTACAACTTCAGACATTGCACCTAAGAAAACATTATCCTCGATAATAGTTGGCAGAGCTTGTGCAGGTTCTAAAACTCCGCCCACACCTGAACCTGCTGAGATATGACAATTTTTTCCAATTTGGCTACAGCTTCCTGCTCTTGCAAATGTATCAATCATTGTTCCTTCATCTATGTATGCTCCAATGTTAACATAGCATGGCATTAAAACCGCATTTTTACCGACAAAACTTCCTTTTCTTACTGGAGAGTTAGGTACCATTCTAAAACCTGCTTTCTCATGATCTTCTTTTGTCCATCCTGCAGTCTTACCCTTTAGTAAATGAGCTTTATCATACCAACTACTATATGGACCATTCAAATTCTCCATTGGATATAATCTAAAACTTAACATGATTGCTTTTTTCAAATGTTGATGAGTTATCCATTCACCATTTATTTTTTCCGCAACTCGTAACTTTCCACTATCTAAATCATCTATAACTTGATTTATAGTATCTTTTAAAGATTGATCTGAAGCAGGATTTATTTGATCCCTTTTTTCCCAAGCTTCATTTATTACATTTTCTATACTCATAATTTATGAGTTTTTTAATAACCTTATTTCTTTTAAAAATAAAGAGAGATTTTCTATTTTATAGTCAATATAGTCTTTATCAGATTCCTTTTTACCCCAATATTCATTATTGATTAGCCAGACTGTCGTAGCTCCTCTTTCTTTACCAATTGACAAGTTTTTTGCAATATCTTCAATATAAATTGTTTCTTTTGGGTCAATATCAAATTTTTTTACCATCAGATCGAATGCTTTCGCTGCAGGTTTTGGGTTATATTCCGCATCAACTATATCAAATACATTCTCAAAGAGATCTTCAATCCCCAAATGTGTAGTTATATTGCTAACATGCTCACTAGAACCATTGGTAAAAACGAACTTTCTTAAATCCAGCTTTTCTATTTCACCTCTCAATACAACATCCTTTTCCATAAAAGATAGGTCAATGTCATGAACAAAATTTAAAAACTCTTTAGGAGGAATATCGTGATGTATCATTAATCCATTTAGACTTGTATTGTATTTATGAAAGTAGTCGGTTTGTAATTTTTTAGCTGCGACTAAATTAATTTTTAATTTTTCAGAGATGTATTTCGTCATTCTTTTACTTACTTGACCAAATACAGATTCTAAATCCTGATAAAGAACTCCATCACAATCGAATAAAATATTTTTTATATTTTTCATTTTCTTATTAATGTACCAGCACCTTTATCAGAGAATAATTCAAAAAGAATTGAATGTTTTTTTCTTCCATCAATAATACCAACGCCGGTAACGCCATTCATTACTGCATCTAAGCACGTGTTAATTTTAGGAATCATACCCTCTGTTATAATTTCATTATTTATCATCTCTAAAATTTCAGATGATGTAATTTCCTCAATTAGTTTTTTTTCTTTATCTAGTACGCCTTCAACATTAGTCATTAATAATAATCTTCTACATTTTAAAGATTTGGCTATAGCACCAGCAGCTGTATCTCCGTTAATATTAAATGTTTGATTATTTTTACCTAAACCCAAAGGTGATATTATTGGAACTGAACTTACTTTTATTATATCTTTTATTATATTCGTATTGATTTTACTTGGCTTTCCAACAAATCCAAGCTCCTCTGTTTCTGGAATAACTTCAATAACATTATTTTTTTTTGTGTTTATCGAGACTGCGTTTGATCCTTTTTGAATTAAAGAATTAACAATATCCTCGTTAAAATCAATAAGAACATCTTCAACTATATTTATAATTTTTTCATCAGTGACTCTTAAACCTCTTATAAATTTTGATTCAATATTTGATTTTTCTAACTCTCTTTTAATTCTTGGACCACCACCGTGAACTATTATTATTGATAATCCTAATTTATTTAAAATACATATATCTGAAATGAAATTGTTAAAAATATTTCTGTCAATAAAAACGTTTCCTCCGTACTTAATAACAATTAATTCATTTTTATATTTATCTATATATTTTTTAACCTCTTCGATGGAAGGACCATCTTTTGGTACTGTTTTTTCTATTTCCATTTCTATTGAACAGTTTTGACAGTCGTTCTTTTAATTATTATGTACTGTTGTGCCATTGTTAATACATTATTTATAGTCCAGTAAATAACCAACCCTGCAGGAAATGGAGCTAGTATTACAGTAAGAAATAATGGGAAGAACATAAATATCTTTGCTTGAACAGGATCAGGAGGTGTTGGATTTAGTTTTTGTTGCATCCACATTGAAACACCCATTAGGCATGGCCATACACCTATCAGTAAAAAAGATGGAGGATCCCACGGAATTAGTCCAAATAAATTAAATAAAGAAGTAGGATCTCTTTCACTTAAATCTTTTATCCAACCGAAAAATGGTTGATGTCTCATCTCAATAGTTACAAATAAAACTTTATAAATTGCAAAGAAAAAAGGAATCTGTATAAATATTGGAAGACAACCACTTATAGGATTCACTCCTTCTCTTTTATACAGTGCCATCATTTCTTGTTGGAGTTTCATCTTGTCTTCTTTATGTAACTCTTTAAGCCTTGTCATTTCTGGCTGAAGGACTTTCATTTTAGCCATTGATTTAAATGAGTAATTAGCAAGAGGAAAAAATGCCAATCTTATACAAGCCGTTATCATTATAATTGCTATTCCAAAATTACCAGCAAGATTAAAGAAATATTGAATTGCAAAAAATAAAGGTTTTACAATAAAGTAAAACCATCCCCAATCTATTGCTAAATCAAATTTGCTAATATTTTCAGTCTCAGCGTATCCATCTATAACGTTTACTTCTTTTGCTGCAATTATTACCCTAATAGAGTTACTTTTAATTTCGTTTGCACCAACTTCAGTTGCATTTGTCTCTATAAAGTTTGCTCTAAACTTGTCTTTATAATCAAAATCAGATCTAAAATTTTTACCTTTCTCGGGTATAAGACTAGTAATCCAATATTTATCAGTTATACCAAGCCATCCTGATTTTGCATTTTTGGAATATTTTTTTTCCTCAATATCATCATAATCTTCTTCAATAAGTTGGTCGTCGAAAACACCAATCAAACCTTCGTGTAAAATATAAAAATTAGTTACATCAGGGGCCACATTTCTTATTATTTGGCCGTATGGATAAAAGTTGTAAGTTTTATTAGAATTATTAATAATTGTTTGTTTGATGTTAAATAGATACTGTTTATCTATACTTATTTCTTTTAAGAATTTAATATTTTGATTGTTGGTCCAACTTAATTTTACTGACGAATTTGGTGTAAGCTTGTTATTATCTTCTAAAATCCAAAGTGATTTAGAGTTTGGTAAATCAATATTTTTATTGGTAGTTGCCCAACCAGTCTCTACATAATACCCATTATCAGTCTGTTTAGGATTTAATAAGATAACGTTATCGTCTCCTTTTAGAGTATTTGTATAGTTTTTAAAAGTTAAGTCGTCAATTGACGAACCGATTAACGAAATTGAACCTTTGATTTTGTCATTTTCAAAAAGAATTCTACCATTTTCTTTTAAAGCTTCATTTCTAGATATTTTAATTGTCTCTTCATCCTGATCTAATAATGGTGCATCTGTTGAAGAATTTTCTTTTTTAATATTTTTGTCGTTTGGAATATCTTGTTTGTCTACTATTGATGGAGAAAAGAATAAGCTATAAAGAATTATAACAGCTGCACTCAATGATATTGCGGCAATTACATTTTTTGTGTCCATAAATTATTTTTTCTTTTTAACTGGATCAAATCCCTCACCTCCACCCAATAATTTTATTGGATGACAACTAAGTATTCTTTTAAACCCATTGATACTTCCTTTTAATACTCCATTCTCTTTTATGTTTTCTATAAAATAATCAGAACATGTAGGAAGATATCTGCAATTATTTCCTAAATAAGGTGATATTACTATTTGGTAGAGCCTTATAGTTTTAATTGTCAAAAATTTAATAATATTAATCATTTAATTCTTCTAAAATCTTCAAGAGTTGCCATTTTTATTTTTTCATAGGGATCTTTGCTAACTGATATTCTTGCAATCAATAAATAGCAGTAATTAAGATTAATGTTAATCGATTTAACAGCATCATTCATAATATTTCTCAGCCTTCTTTTAATTCTATTTCTAGTTACTGCGTTTCCAATTCTTTTTTTGGCAATAAAACTTATATTTAATTTATTATTATTTTTATCAGAAAGTTTTTTAAAGAAAATTGTTAAATATTTGTTAGATATTTTTTTTCCACTAAGAATTGACTTAAAATCCTCATTTTTAGAAAGACTAACAATCTTATTTTTCATTAAGCGTTTGTTAATTTTTTTCTTCCTTTTGCTCTTCTTCTTTTTAATACTTTTCTTCCACCCTTCGTTTTCCTTTTAGCTCTAAAGCCAACAGCTTTTTTTCTTTTTCTATTACTTGGTTGATATGTACGTTTCATTGTTGTTAAATTAATATTAAATTTCGGTAGTTATACAAATATATGTATATAAGTACAGTGATTTTTAATAAGTTAAAAATCAATGAATAGAGAAAAAAAAATTAAAGTCTTTTTAGGTCTCTTATATCTGGCTGTTATAACTAGTTTTTTGTGGATTTTTTTTACCAATTTTTCTCTAGCTGAACTAACTAGTTATGAATTTATAAAAAATAATTATTATACTTTAAATAAAATCAAAAATTCAAATTTCCTATTTGTAAGTTTTATATTTGTTTCATTTACAATTGTATGGGTTTTAATGCTTGGGTTTGGTTCTCCAATTATACTTTTATCAGGTTTTATTTTTGGTAAATGGGTAGGCTCTATATACTCAATATTAAGCCTGTCTTTTGGTGCTCTACTATTATATTTGATTGCTAGATTTTTTTTTAAAGAAACTATCGAAAAAAAATTCTCTATCAAGTTTACTTTTCTAAAAGACAAATTTAAAAAAAATGAATTCAATTTTTTTCTTATATATAGATTCGTAGGTGGAATCCCTTTTTTTATTTCAAATATTCTTCCGGTATTATTTAATGTGAAATCGAAAAATTTTTTCTTCGGAAGTGTTCTTGGAATGTATCCACAGATATTTGTTGGCTCATCTCTTGGAGCTGGTTTAAGTAAAATAATCGAAAATAATTTAGAAGCACCATCTTTACTTGAATTAATATTTTCTTCAGAAATATATATACCAGTAGTTGGATTTATATTTTTATTATTATTTGGAATAATAATGAAAAATTTATTTTACAAATAGCACGGTGCCCCTACCCAGAATTGAACTGGAAACTCATCCTTACCATGGATGTGTTATACCATTTAACTATAGGGGCAATATTTTTGTTAAATTAGTGTATAAATTTAATTTTTTCAAATAATTGCCTTAATTTTTTTTGAAAATGAGTTATATCTATTAAAGGAAAATGTTATGGGAATTCATTACACTTATGGAGCTAATAAAAATGCAAAGCTCATGGAAAAAAAAGCGAAAAGAGAAAAAAAACTTGCTGAAAAAAGAGCTAAAAAGCAGGTGAAAACTGGTCCAGTAAAAATTGAAGAAGATAAAACTGTTCCTCTTGATCAGGTTATAACTCTAGATCACCTTACAAATCCTGACAAAAAATAAATAATGAGCTCAAAAAAGAATAATTTTAGTAAACTTGAACTTGCTTTAAGAAAAAACTTAAAAAAAAGAAAAGAATTTCAAAAAAAAATAAAGAAAAAAAATAAATAATGTCGGTTCAATCTGATAAGTGGATTATACAAATGTCCAGAGATAATGATATGATCTCTCCTTTTGAAGATAAACAAGTAAGGGGAGATAAGATATCATTTGGTGTGTCATCATATGGTTACGATGCGAGAGTATCTGACGAATTTAAAATTTTTACTAATGTAAATTCTGAAATTGTAGACCCAAAAAATTTTAAATCTTCAAATTTTATAACGAAAAACTCACCTGAATGTATAATACCACCCAATTCATTTGTATTAGCAAGGACTGTAGAATATTTTAAAATACCTAAAAACGTTTTGGTTATATGCTTAGGAAAATCTACATATGCAAGATGTGGAATAATTGTTAATGTTACACCTCTTGAACCAGGCTGGGAGGGGCATGTAACATTAGAATTTTCCAATACAACTCCATTACCTGCAAAAATTTATGCCAATGAAGGCGTTGCTCAATTTGTATTTATTAAAGGCAATGAAGACCCATTAGTTTCATATGCAGATAGAAATGGTAAATATCAGGGTCAAAAGGGAGTTACACTTCCAAAAATATAATAATGGACAAATTTATTGTTAAAGGTCCTTGTAAAATAAAGGGCGAAATTTCAATTTCAGGCTCAAAAAATGCTGCATTGCCAATATTGGCATCGACAATTTTATTTGAAAAAGAGGTCACAATAAAAAATTTACCGCGTGTTAAAGACATAGATACAATGATAAATCTTTTGAAATCTCTTGGCTCAGAAATAAAATTTAGCAAAAATAGAAAAATTGTTAAAATAATAAAGAAAAAAAAGCAAAATTTTTTTGCATCGTATGCACTTGTTAGAACCATGAGAGCTGGAATATTAGTTCTTGGGGCACTTGTTGCCAAGCATCAAAAGTCGGTCACTTCTTTGCCAGGCGGCTGCCTAATAGGGGCAAGACCTGTAAATTATCATTTGAATGCCCTTAAAAAACTTGGAATGAAATATGATATTAAGAGAGGCTATATCTACGCACATACGAAAGAAAAACTCAAAGGTGCAAAAATCAGATTTTCAAAAATAAGTGTTGGAGCAACTGAAAATACAATTATAGCCGCATGTTTAGCAAATGGAATTACCATTCTTAGAAACTGTGCAATCGAACCGGAAATAATTGATTTAATAAATTTTTTAAAATCAGGTGGTGCAAAAATAAAATTTATAGGCAAACGTACTGTGAAGATAGAAGGTATTAAATCTTTAGAAAGCACAAGTTATTCAGTGATGTCAGATAGAATAGAAACAGGAACTTTTTGTGTAGCAGCATGTTTAACTGGAGGTAATTTAAAAATAAATAATTTTGACCCAAAAATAATAAAAACAGAATTATCATTATTAAAAAAAGTTGGAGCAAAAATCAAAGTAGCCAAAAAACAAATTCATATATCTGGCCCAAAAAAAATTAAAAATTTAACCAATTTAGTTACTAAAGAATATCCAAACTTTCCTACAGATCTGCAAGCACAGTTTATGGTTCTTCTTTGTAAGGCTAGAGGCAAAAGTTCAATAACGGAAAGTATTTTCGAAAATAGATTTATGCATGTAGCTGAATTAAGAAGATTAGGAGCTGAGATTTTAATTAAAAAAAATAAGGCATTTATTTCAGGTGATACTAACTTTCAAGCTGCTGAATTAATGTCTAGTGACTTAAGAGCATCTGTTGCGTTAGTTTTAGCTGCAATAGTTGCCACAGGCTCGTCTACAATTAATAGAATTTATCACCTTGATAGAGGATATGAAAATATAGAGAATAAACTAAGAAAAGTTGGGGTAAACATTCGACGTTTTAATTGATGGAAAACCAGTATTTAAAAAAGATAATTGCACAAACGCCTGAAGATCTTCATATCATTTCA
>CACLSF010000025.1 GCA_902609535.1 uncultured Pelagibacteraceae bacterium
TTTTTATTTTTGAATTTTGAGTTTTTGCAATTATTTCTTTGACCTTACTTAAATTTTTACTATCACAAGCAACAAATACTTTACTCTTTTTCATTGATTGTTTTTGCCCACTCTTTAGATACCTTAAATAGTATTGATTTTTTTTCTGGAGTATTTACTTTCTCATTAGTTCTTGGATTTCTTGATATCCTTGCTTTTTGAGTCCTTGCTTCAAACGAAAATATATCTCTAAGTTCTACTCTTTCTCCTCTCTTCAATGACTCCTGCATTTCATAAAAAGCAATATCAAATAACTTAATCAAATCTTTTTTTAAAAAGTTAGGATAACTTTTAGCAAGTTGTTTAATTAAATCTGATTTGACTGCTGCCAATTTTATTCACTATCTTTCTTATTTTTTTTATCGTCTAATTGTTCAGAAAGTGATGAGAAGGGTAAATTTTTTCCACTTAGTGGACTCGAGTGCTCTTTTATAGCCTTAGCATTCATTATTTCCTCAAGCAATTTAATACTTAATGAAACTTTTCTTTTTTCAAAGTTTAACTCTGATATTGCCGCATCTATCCGTTCCCCACCAACAAATCTTGAAGGTCTTGCATCCGAACTACTCATTGCTATTTGTGATTTCTTAATTAAAATTTCAACATCACAATCTTCAGGTTTTACATTTAAACCTTTATTATCTGAAGAGATAACTTTAACTGTTATTGCATCGTTAATTTTTTTATTTTTGAACCAATCGAAAGGATCATTTTGTAATTGTTTAAGACCCACTCTTACTTTTTGTTCAGTTTTTTTTATTTCTAGAATCTTTACTTTTAGTTGATCTCCTTTTTTGTATTTAGTTAATTCATCTTCAGGTTTTCCTGTGTATGACAGGTCGTTTGAGTGTAAAAAGCCATCAATATCAAAATCAGCTAATCTTAGATAAATAGCGTATTCATTTGTATTATTTACAACTCCATCTATTTCTGATCCAACAGGAAAATCATTTTCAAGTTTAGTGTATGGATTTTCTTGTGTGAGCCTATGAGAAATTGCCACTCTTCTCTTATCTTTATCAATCTCTGTAATTACACATTCTATTTGGTCACCTACTTTAAAGATTTTTTTAGGTGAAATATTTTTTTTAGTCCAACTAATTTCACTACTATGAAGTAAGGTGCTAAGTCCTGCTTCGAGTTCACAAAAACATCCATAGTCAGTTATTTTAACTACTTTTACATTGTACTTATTTCCTATTTGATAATTAGATATATGTTCAAATGGATCTGGGGACAGCTGTTTAAGGGAACATCCAACTTGTAATTTTTCCATATCAATTGATATGATTTTTAAATCATGCTTTTCGCCTATATTAAAAATTTCGTCTGGATGATTTACCCTACTATAACTTATTTCTTGAAGGTGACACAGCGTATCAAGAGTTCCTTCAGGTGTGGTTACTTCAAAGAAACAGCCAAATGACGAATATCCTTTTACAACTGCATCTTTAATAATATCTCCAACTTTAAATTTTTCTATAATTTTAGCTTTATCCTCCTTTTTGTTGGATGAAACAACTTGTCTTCTGGATACAACACTATTTCCTCTTACCATATCAAGTTTTATCAGTGCAAATTTCTGTTCAACACCAATTAAATGGTCTATATTTTTTATAGGCTTATCTGAAATTTGAGATCCTGGACAAAACATAAGAGATCCAGTTTCTATGTGTTCTACTATTACACCACCTTTAGTTTTTTGAATAATTTTTCCATTTATAAGTTCGTTATTTTCATAGCATTTTACTAATTTATTCCACCCTTTAATTTTTTGTGCTTTTTGAGCAGATACAACAACGTCGCCATTTTTATCTTCTATTTTTTCAAGTAACACAGATAATGTTGCACCTTCTTTAACATCATCAGCCATTCCAATCATTTTCATTTCATTTACATCAATTACTGGTTCACTTTTTAAACCTGGAATAAATAAAAAAATATACTTACTTGTTATCTTTGTGATTTTTCCATCTATGATTTTGCCCTCTTCAATCTTATTTTTTGACAATTGGCTATTTAGTAATTTTTCAAATTGTTGTTTAGCTGGTGATGATAAGTCTGAATAAATTTCCATTAAATATTTAATTTTTTGTCTATAATAGCTTTTAACTTTAAAAAGCAAGCTTTCTTACTTAATTTAGAAGTATTAATCAAGATAGAATCTTTTGTTTTTTTTAAAGGACCATATTTTCGTTCTCTATCTGATTTATCCCTTTTTCTAAGGCTTTTAAGCACTTCTTTATATGCAATTTTTTTATTTAATTCTCTATATTCATTAAATCTCCTTTTTGCTCTTATTTGAAGATTAGCAGTTATAAAGAATTTGAACATAGCATCTTTAACTTGGACAGTGATTATGTCTCGTCCATCTAAAATAGAACCTTTATATTTTATTGGGGGATTATAAGCACATTTTTGTTGAAATTGATGTACAATATCTCTTATCTTCTTATCTTTTGCAATTCTTGAGGCAGAGACCGCCACTTCATTTGACAGAAGGTTTTTATTTTTCAAATAATTCAAATTTATTTTGTCAATTTTTTTTTTTATAAATTTATAAGAAAATTTTCTATTTTTAAGCTTTAAATACCCTATATACCTATAAATTTTTCCAGTATCTAAATAAAACAAATTATAATGTTCAGAAATTAACTTGGCTTGAGTACCTGCTCCTGCTGCAGCAGGTGAGTCTATAGCTACCGTAATTATGTTTTTTCTTTTTTTCAATTTATTTTAGCTCCGATCGTTTTCAAGATTTTCAAAAATTTAGGAAAAGATGTATTTGCACTTTTTTTATCATTAATTTTCCAATTACCTCCTAATGTTAGAGCTGCTATACACGAAAGGAAAAATATTCTATGATCTTTTAAAAAATTTTTAATTTCATAATTTTTTGTTAAGTTTAAGCTTGGATTTCCATGGATATTTATATCATTTTTAAATCGCTTCACTTTAATTCCAATTAATCTTAAAAATTTAATTCCTAAATCTAATCTTTTTGATTCTTTTTTGTTCATCTCACTCAATTTTTCAAATTTTGAAATCCCCTTGGCTTTTGCAGCAACCAAAAATATAATCAAAAATTCGTCAATTGCTGAACTATTTAATTTAGATGGGCAATTTATAGATTTTAATTTTGTTTTGCTTTTTACATAAATATCTGCAATTTCTTCACCATTATATATTTTCTTTCTTTTTAATTTTATTCCTGCTCCCATCTTGTTAAGTATTTTTATAATTCCAATTCTACTTTTGTTTATATTTACATTCTCAATTATGATTTCAGATTTATTTGACAAAAGAGTTAGCACAATAAAAAAAGCAGCTGAACTTATGTCACCTGGAACGTTATATTCAAAAGCTCTAAATTGACTTAAACCTTTAATAAATATTATATCCAATTTTTTTTTTTTAACTCTAATAGGGTACTTTAAAAATTTTAACATTAATTCGGTATGATCCCTAGAGAATTTTGAGTTTATAATAGTTGTTCCTGGTGTATTCAATGCAGTTAAAATTATACAAGACTTTACTTGGGCACTACCAATTTTTTCATCATAAGTAATTGGTCTCAGAAAATCACTTCCTGTTATTTCAATCGGAAGAGAATTTCTATTACTTTTAATATTTACACCAAAGTGTTTTAAAGGTTTTATTACTCTTGAAAAATCTCTCTTTGATAAACTTTTATCTCCAATTAACTTAACTTTATTTTTAGATTTGACTAATAAACCCAGGATTAATCTTGCTAACGTGCCTGAGTTTCCAGCATTTATAGTTGTTTTTTTTTTGATTTTAAAGCCGTTAAGTCCAAATCCTTCAATAAAGTAAATATTTTTTTTTTTATAATAATTTATTCCAAGTTTTTTGATTGTTTTAAGAGCATTTAAAACATCTTCAGATTCAAGAAGATTAGAAATTTTAGATATGCCCACAGCTTGAGATGCCAATAGCACCGACCTTATAGATATACTTTTATCAGAGCTTACTTTAATTTTTCTTCTAAAATTTTTAATTTTTTGATTTATGAATATATGATTAGACACGAAGAAATTAATTTATTTTAAATTCATCACCAAAATAAGCTGACCTCGCACTTGAGTCTTTTACAATTTCATCTGGGCTACCTGAGGCAATTATTTTTCCATTAGATAAAACAATAGCTCTATCTACACAGCTTAGCAAATCTCTTGCTTGATGATCACAAACAACCACTGTAATTTTATCGAAAGATTGAAGGTTTACAATTATTTCTTGTAGCATTTTTATAGTTAGGATATCTAATGCAGCAAATGGCTCATCTAAAAGTAAAATATTTGGATCATTAATAAGAGCCATTGAAATGACTAATTTTTTTTTTTGACCTCCTGACAAATATTTAGCTTTTATTCTTAAAAGTGATTCAAATTCAAACTGAGCAATTATTTTATCAATTTTTGCTTTTCGTAAATCCTTTTCTTTTACATGGATTTCTCCAACTAAATTTAAATTATCTATTAAACTTAAATCTTGAATAAAACCACCATATTGAGGAACATAACCTAGTCTAAATTTTGTTGCACGTTCATAAATAGGAATATTAGTACAATCAATTCCATTAATTAACACTTTTCCAAAACTAGGATCTTTTAAACCAGTTATAATATGAAATATAGTTGATTTTCCCACACCATTAGGTCCTAACATTCCTAAAATTTCTTGTTTGTTTATTTTTAAATCTAAACTATTTAAAATTTGTCGTTTATTATAAAACATCGAAATTTTTTCTAAGCTCAAAATAGGCTTCGTTTCTTTAAATTTTTTAATTCTGAACTTTTTAATAAGAGCCATTAGTTTGTAACCACCTCAATTTCTGTTTCAGCCTTTTCTGGATTAATATTTATGTCTTTAGTCTTTAAATCAAACTCAACTATTCCAGCTTTCATAATTGACTTAGGATCTGTTACAACTACTTTATTGTAAGCTATTGCTTTATTTGTCTCCATATTAATATCAAAATTTATACATGTAATTCTTTTATCTTCATAATTTATTATTACATTTTTATAAAATTTTGAATTTAAATTTTCAGAATTATAATGAGCATAATCTGATGTTATATAAATCGTAGCTCTATTATCTGAATTAATTTCACCTCTTACATTTTCAAGATCAAGAATGTTTTTATTATCCTTATTGGTTTTTCCAGAATTTGCCAAAAGATAGAATCTATTACCTTTTTGGTCCACCGATGTATATTCAACATCCTTAACAAGATTTTTTATTTCTTTATTAATAATTTCTTTTGTTTCAGTTTTTTTTTCTTTTACTTCTTTTTTAGTGTTTTCTTTTTTGCTTTTTTTTTCATCTTTTATTTTTATATTTTCTTTTTTATTCTTACTCTCGCTTTTTTCAATTTTATCCTTAAGTTCGTTATTTTTTGACTCTAATTCAATAATTTTGTTTTTAAGTTCTTCAGTTTTACTGATTAAATTATTTTCAGATAGTCCGACTTCTTCAACAATATTATTCTCTGTTTTAAAGTACTTTAAGTATACAATACTAATAATAAATCCTATTAAACATAGAATTATAATCTGTAAGAACGATTTTATAGACATTTAACTTATATTTGCATCTAAAATATTATGAATATGTATAAATCCAATTGTGATATTTTTCTTATTTTTGTGATGCACACATAAACTTGTAATTTTTTTTGTATTCATAATTGAAAGTGCTTCCACAGCAAGTATATTTTTGTCAACAGTAATTGGCTTCTTCTTCATAACCTTCTTTATTATTAAATTTTTAAAATTAATGTTTTTATTTGAAATTCTTTTTAAATCACCATCAGTTATTATTCCTGTGGTATGACCATGATTATTTTTGATTATTAATACCCCCAGACCTTTTTGAGTTATTTTTTTTAATGCGAAATTCATATTTTCTTTTTCATTTATAAATGGCATTTTTTTTCCGTTAAGCATTAAATCTTCAACTGTTTTTAATTGAACAGAAAGTGATCCACTTGGATGAAACTTCTTAAAATCAATTTTACCAAATTTTTTATATTGCATGCAAGTTATTGCTATAGCGTCGCCCAGAGCAATTTGGACTGTTGTAGACGAAGTTGGAACAAAATTACCTGGACCAGCCTCTTTAACAGATGGTAGTAGAAATTTTATATCTGCATTTTTATATAGAATAGAATCTTTTTTGGAGGTTATGCCTATTAATTTTATATTTTTATTACGAGAAGTATATTGAATTATATTTTTTAACTCCTCACTTTGCCCGCTCAGGCTAATTAATATCACAATATCATTTGAAGTTACTTGTCCCAAATCACCATGGCTTGCATTTGATGCATCAAGAAAAAAAGAGGGAGTACCCGTTGAAGAAAGTGTTGCAGAGAATTTTCTACCAATTATTCCACTTTTGCCTACACCTGAAACTATTACTTTACCATTCTTGCAACTGACAATTGTTCTAACTATTTGCTCGAATGACTTACCTATACTAGATTGGAGTTTTTTAAGTGATAAATATTCTAGTTTAATTATTTCTTTTGCAACATTTAATATTTTTTTTTCTTTCATTTTAGTGTGACCAGATATCTTCTTTAAATGAAGCAAAATCTAATTCAACTCGTGTATTTATAAATTTAATTGTTTTGTCATAGATATTTTTTCTATTTTCTCTTTCTAAGATATTTTTTAAAGACTCATATATCTGATGAAGATAAATAACGTCTTGAGCACAGTACTTTAATTGTTTATCCGAAAGCTCACCTCCAAAATCAGATGACTGTAATTGTTTACTTACATCAACACCTATAAATTCTTTTATCAAATCTTTTAATCCATGCTTATCAGAATAGCTTCTTCCTATTTTACTCATTATTTTTGTACAATTAACATTTTCAACATCCACTTTTAAGTATTTTTTAATAAATAAAAGATCGGCTCTTGCAAAATGAAATAATTTATTTAAATTTTTATTTGATAATACTTTCTTTAAATTTGGTGCATGATAATTGTTTTTATCAAGTTGAATAATATGTGCATCATTTTTACCTGCAGATATTTGAACTAAGCAAAGTCTATCTCTAATTATGTTAAGTCCAGTAAATTCACAGTCTATGGCTATCTTGTCACTGAACTTTATTTCATCTGGCAAATCTTTCTTATGTAATTTAATATCTAAATTCATTAAGTAGATATATATATATGAAAAATCAGGATTCAATTTTAATATTTGGTTCATCAGGCCATATTGGCAAGTCACTTATCAGAAAATTTACAAAAAATAACTATAGAGTTACTGCAGTAACTAGAAGTATACATAGAAAAGGATACCAAATAAAAACTCAATCAAATTATGGATATTTAGCATTAGAGGAAATAAATTCTTTTACAGAGGAAAATGTTTCTAAACTAATGGAAAGCTCTTCTATCTGTATAAATTTGATAGGAATTTTGTATGAAAAAAAAAAAAATCATTTTAATTTAATTCACTCAGATTTACCTTCTTTGCTTTCTAAATGTGCTTCAAAAAAAATGCTTGATCAATTCATACATGTTTCAGCTTTAGGAATAGAGGAGGCAACAGATAGTAATTATGCTTTAAGTAAATTAGATGGAGAAAATAAAGTGAAAGAAAATTTTAACAAATCCGTAATATTAAAACCATCAATCGTATATTCTGTTGACGATAATTTTACTACAAATTTTATGAATTTACTCAGTATGCTTCCAATTATGCCATTATATTATGGTGGAAAAACAAAATTTACTCCAATACATGTTTCTGATTTTTCAAATATTATTTATGAAGTTGTAAAAAAAAAAATAACTGGAGAAACCCTTGAATGTATTGGTCCAGAAGTTTTTACATTTAAAGAAATATTAATAAAGATCTTGAAATCTATTAATAAAAAAAGATTATTAGTTCCATTACCTTTTTTTTTAGCAAAAATAAATGCTAAACTATTTCAATTAATGCCTAAGCCACTGTTAACAATTGATCAGTTAAAATTATTAAAGTATGATAATATTATTTCAAAAAAATATAAAACAAATTACGATTTAAAAATGGAAGCAAATAAAAAATTCGAAGAAGAGATAAATCGTTACAGCTATAATTGGACCAGTGGAGGTCAGTTTTCTAAAAAGATTGATAAGTGAATTAATGTTAGCTAATATTATTTATTTACTAGTATTTATTATTTTAGTTTTCGTTCTAACTATTGCCGTAAAGGCAATAACTAGGGGAGTAGAGGCTAAACAAGTATTAAATGAGGAAAAAAATTTTAAAGCAGACAATCAAAATATAAACCAAAATCTAGAAGTAATAAATCAAATAAAAGAATTAAAAAATTTACATGAAAAAGGTATTTTAAATGATGATGAATTTAAAAAAGCTAAAGAAAAAATACTAAAATAAATTAAGCTGATTTTACCTTTTTTTCTATAAATTTAGGGACGTCCTCATCCTTGTCTACTACGTCTTCCTTTTTACCTTTTGGTTGGAAAACTATCATAAGGTGTAATGGACAATAAGAGAATTTTTCAATAGTTTTTCTCCCACAAAATGATGACTCTTTTTCATCAGGATGACCTTCCATATACTTGCAAGTATCTTCATTTAGTTCCTCTAATTGAAGATTTTTTGCTGGTTCAAAATTTTTATCTAAAAGTAATGATCTAAATTTTTGTTTTCTACTTCCTTTTTTTATAATGTTATTTGAATTTAATCCTATTCTGCTGTTATTTTGTGAATTTGTAGATCGGGTTTTAATTTTTGCAGATAGATTTAACCTATGAGCTTTTCCAATTACGGCATTTCTGCTTACTCCTCCAATTATTTCTGCTATTTGACTAGCTGTTTGACCTTTGCCCCAAAGGTCTTTGAGTTTATTGACTTTTTCATCTGTCCAGCTCATACGTCTATATTTAGTATATTAAATTATTTTTACAACACTATCTTGAAATCATAATAAATACCTCAAAACAAGCTTTTTTTTCTGTTTTTTAACAATTATTAAAAAAAAAGTTTATTAATAATTACTTATGGTTGAATTACAGAAAAAATATCAAATTGGAACTAGAAGATTTGGACTTGTTAATTGGGTAGGAACATACTCTTTATTTAAAAAAGAAGTTTTGAGATTTTTAACAGTATCAGGCCAGACTTTATTTGGACCAATTTTAACGAGTATATTATTTTTAACAGTTATTTCTTTAGCAATTGGAGATCAAAGAGCCGATGTAATGGGAGTTCCATACATAAAATTTTTAGCTAGTGGTTTAATAATGATGCAAGTAATTCAACAAAGTTTTGCACACTCTAGTTCCTCACTCATGATGGGAAAAATGATGGGCACAATCACTGATGTTGTTCATAGTCCTTTATCATCGTCAGAAGTGGTATTTGCAATAACATTAGCTTCAGCTGCAAGAGGCTTGCTGATTGCAGCAGCTTCAACCTTAATTTTTATTTTTTTTATTGATTTATCTATACAAAATTTTCTTTTATGGTTTATTTATTTATTTTTAGGTGGGTTGGTTACGGGATCACTTGGAATAATAGTCGGTCTATATGCAGATAAATTTGATCAAATGAGTACAGTTACTAACTTTATAATTGTACCCTTAAGTTTTTTGAGTGGTACATTTTACAGCATTGATAAGTTGCCAGATTTTTTAAAAATTCTAAGTAATTATAATCCTTTTTTTCATATGATAGATGGATTTAGATATTCATTTATTGGTCAATTAGATGGATCAGTTACGTTTGGAATTGCATTGCTAACTTTTTTAAGTTTGGTTATTACTTATTTAGCATACTTTCTTGTGCACAAAGGTTATAAAATTAAATCATAATAAAAATATGAGTTCCTTGGCTAAAAATTATAAAAGAAGAAACTTATCTTTTGATAAAGGCAAAGGATCTTTTTTATATACAAAGAGAGGAGTAAAGTTCTTAGATTTTGTTCAAGGAATTGCCGTTAATTCCTTAGGTCATGCAAATCCAAATTTAGTGAAAGCAATAAATAAACAATCAAAAAAACTTTGGCATGTTTCAAACTCTTTCATAATTCCTGAAGGAGAGGAATTAGCTAAAAAATTAACAAATAGAACTTTTGCTGATGCAGTTATTTTTCAAAATAGTGGAGCGGAAGCTACTGAGGCTGCGATAAAAGTTGCTAGAAGATATTTTTATTCAATGGGTCAAAAAAAAAAAAATAGAATTTTATGTATAAAAAATTCTTTTCATGGAAGAACTATCGCAGCAATAAATGCCAGTGGATCTAAAAAAATGGTCGAGGGATTTGGTCCAAAAGCGGGTGGATTTGATCATTTTAAATTTGGTAACCACAAGGAACTAAAAAGAAAAATTACAAGTAAAACAGCAGCTATAATGATTGAACCTATAATGGGCGAGGGAGGTATTAAAGTCATACCTTCATGGTGTCTTAGAGAATTGAGAAAGATTTGTAATAAAAAAAAAATTCTTCTTATTTTGGATGAAGTTCAGTGTGGAATTGGCAGATCAGGTAAGTTTTTTTCTTATGAATATGCAAACATAAAGCCAGATATAGTTCCAATTGCAAAAGGAATTGGAGGTGGGTTCCCAATAGGTGCAGTGTTAATGACAAAAAAAGTTTCTAAGGCTATGGTTCCAGGCACACATGGATCTACTTTTGGTGGAAACCCTTTGGCAATGTCAGTTGGTAATGCTGTAATGGATGAAATTTTTAGAAAAGGCTTTCTTTCAAAAGTCAAAAGTAATTCAAAATATTTTATTTCAGAATTAAAAAAAATTAAAATCAAATTTCCAAATATTATTAAAGATATAAGAGGAATAGGATTAATTTTGGGAATACAATTACATCATGACCAGACAAAATTCATACAAAGTTTACTGAAAAATAAACTACTAACAATTAGAGCGGCTGAAAATGTTATAAGAATTTTGCCT
>CACLSF010000026.1 GCA_902609535.1 uncultured Pelagibacteraceae bacterium
ACAAACAATGGTGCAATTAAAAAGAAAAATACACATCCACATACAAAAAGATAAAAATAATGCCAGATTCTATAATGAGGTTCAGTATATTTTGGTAAAGCCATAATTATCCTAGTTTGATATTATCAACTCCTACAAGTTTGTTATAAATCCAATAAATAACTAATACTCCAGTCAACAACATTAATCCCATTGCAGAGGCAAAGCTCCAATCTAAAGTACTTTTCATATGATAAGCTATCTGATTACTTATAAGTGTTCCAGACGCTCCTCCTACCAGAGCTGGAGTTATGTAATAACCAATTGCAAGTATAAAAACTAATAAGCATCCTGCACCAATTCCTGGTATTGTAAGTGGAAAATAAATTTTAAAAAAAGCTACACCAGGAGTTGCCCCTAGAGATTTTCCAGCTCTCATTAAACTTGGAGAGATTGTTTTCATAACACTATACAAAGGTAATACCATAAATGGTAAAAGTATTTGTGTCATAGCAACATAAGTCCCTGTTTTGTTGTACATCATCTCTGGCCTATTATCGTCTGTAACAAGACCGATCCATACAAAAAAGTCATTTACCAGTCCTTGTTGTTGTAACAAAATCATCCAACTGGCAGTTCTCACAAGTAGTGAGGTCCAAAATGGAAGCAGCACACAAATCATGAGCAAATTACTATACTTCATTGGAAGAGTTGCTAATAAATGTGCAATTGGATAAGCCATTAAAAAACAAAAAAGAGTTACAAAAAAAGCTACCTCTAATGTTCGTGACCATAAAATTCTATGAATTCTTCTATTTTCAGATACTTGTACAATTTTACCCTCTTCATTAGAGTACATGTCAACGCCCTTCAAATATTTTGAGTAAGTGTAAGCTGGAGCTCTTCTTTTTATTGCTCTCCAATAATCTACATTTCTCCACCTTTTATGCACTTTCATTATTTGCTCTTTGTAGTTCCCCTCCTCAAATTTCTTTTGTTTTCTAGCTAATTTTTTTAATACACTCTTAAAACCATTTTTCTCGTAGTTAAGTTGGGTTTGTAACTTTCCTGCTGTCTTATTCTCTACTAAAATTTTGTAATCTAAATAAAAAGCCTCGAATACTTCTTCTGGTGGAAGTTCTTTTCCATCCCACTGCTCCATTGCTTTGTATGTTTTGGGAAGCATGTTTGTGACCATTTTGTCGTCTATGCTTCGAGAAAACATGTCTGCGATAGGAATTATGTAAGTAATAATAAGAAATAAGAGTAATGGTGTTACTAAAAGAAAAGCTTTTATTTTATTTTTTTTTTCTGCTTGCTTAAGGCTTTCCTCTAAAGGAATTCCATCAGTAGATAGTATTTTTTGTTCTGAGCTCATAAAAAAAAGGGCGGTTGTAGTAACCGCCCTTAATATAATATAAAATTAAAGTGTTTAAAACTCTAATTATTTAATACTAGCTTTCATAGCTTCCCACTGTTCGCCAAGCTCTGTACCATTATCAGCCCAGTACTCAGCATTCACTAAGAAGTATTTTTTAAGGTTAGCTGGTGCTGTTGGCATATGAGGGACCATATTAGTTTTCCCATCTTTGTACCAAGGCTCTCCTGCTTCCATAACTGCAATTGATGATTTTCTCCATGGAGCGTATGCAATATATTTTGCACTTCCTGCTAACATCTCAGTACTTGTCATCATTGCTAAAGCTTTTTTAGCATCAGCTTCGTTTGGTCCACCTTTAACTAATGCAAAATATTCATAGTCAAGACCTTGTCCGTCCCAAACTTGAACGATTGGAGCACCTTCTCCAGTCGCAGCATTAAAAAATCTTCCATTCCAACCAGTAGCCATTACAACTTCACCACTCATTAATAATTCTGGTGGTTGAGCACCTGCTGACCAAAATACACATCCGCCATTTGGATCTTCACAAAGTGCTTTAATTTTGTTCATAGCTCTAGTTACGTAAGCTGGATCTTCTAATTTTTGGTAGATAAATTCTCCACCTTTACCCATTTTTACACCATCAGCTGCTAAAGCAATTTCTAGATTAGTAAGAGCACTTTTGTAAATTGCTCTTTTTCCTGGAAATCTTTTTGTATTAAAGAAATCTTTTATAGTTGATGGAGTGCTTTTTAAAAGATCGCTATTGTAAGCATAGTTCCATGAATATAAAATATTTCCTACAGCACATTTACTAGGCATGTCTGTAAAGAAGTCCTCACTTGCAGGTGTACCATCTGGAGCTGGTGGAAAGTCTTTATCAAAATCAAATTCAACAAAAATACCTTCGTCACAACCATTAATAGTATCATAAGCAAATACATCTATGATATCCCATGTAATCGCTCCTGCTTCTTTTTGGGCTTTAATTTCTGATAATCCACCAGAATAATCTACCCATTCGATTGGTACACCCAATGCTTTTGCAGTTGGATCACCATATCCTAGCTTTTGACTTTCTGTGTAAGCTCCACCCCATGATGCAACAACTACTGCAAATGCTGATGAAGATACTGAGATAGCAAAAGTTACGGCAAGTAATAATTTACTTAATTTTTTCATTTATCCTCCGTTTAAACGTTTTTTTTTATAAAAAACGAAGTACAGCAACATAGGAAAAGAGAGTCAACAGGGGATTTTAGTAATTTTGTAATAATTTAGCTTATTTTGGGTCTAAAGCTCTAGCGTCGTGACTATTCCAACCAATATTTATCTCATTACCAAGTTTTATATCTAAATTTTGAGAACTGTTTGGAACTTTTAAAATAAATTCAGAGTTACCTAGTAAATTTAATCTTACTCTTGTGTGGTCACCATGATAAATGACTTCCTCAATTTTTCCCTTTTGATTATTGTCCATTTTATTTTTAGGATTGATCAATGCTCTTTCAGGTCTAATTGAAACTGTAGTTTTTTCGCCAACAGACTTAACTGAAATTGGATTTGCAATAATTTCACCCTTATCTAGTTTAACTTTACAGGATCCATTTGATATATCTGAAATTTCTCCAGCGAAAGTATTATTCTCTCCAATAAACTCTGCAACAAAAGAATTTACAGGTTCTTCGTATAACTTATCTGGACTTGAGAGTTGCTGAACTTTACCATCATTAAATACTGCTATTCTGTTTGACATTGTTAATGCTTCACCTTGATCGTGAGTGACATACACAACTGTTACTCCAATACTCTCATGAATATGTTTAATTTCATACTGCATGCTCTCTCTTAAATTTTTATCTAAAGCACCTAAAGGTTCGTCCATTAAAACTACAGATGGATCAAATACTAATGCTCTTGCTACGGCTACTCTCTGTTGTTGACCTCCTGAAAGCTGTCCTGGCATACGGTTTCCAAATCCTGACAATGAAACCATAGATAATGCCTTTTCAACTTTTTTATCTATATCATCTTTTGAAATTTTTCTTACTCTTAAAGGAAAAGCCAAATTTTCAAAAACCGTCATATGAGGAAACAGAGCGTAATTTTGAAAAACCATTCCAATACCTCTTTTGTGTGGAGGGATATTTGAAATTGGATTTTTATCTAAATAGATTTCTCCATTAGTTGGGGTTTCAAAACCTGCGAGCATCATTAAACATGTGGTTTTTCCTGAACCAGAGGGTCCAAGCATTGTTACAAACTCACCTTCTTCGATATCTAAATTCAAATCTTTAACTACCAACACTTTTCCATCGTAGCTTTTGTCGACTTTATCAAATTTTACGAAATCTTCTTTTTTTGACATAGATTAGTTTTTAAAACACTTAGTTAAGTTGTTTGCAATAGTTAATTAGCTCTTAATGTGTAACTCTTTTGAAAAATTGCAGAATAATTCACATCCTTTTTCTGTAACTCTTATAGCCTCCGATGCTTCAACTCCCCAATCACCAAATTGCATTACAGCTATCATATGGAAACACGCATTCGGTACTAGTTCAGTCATTTCTCCTTTATATATATTAAGAGTATGCTCACCCCAATCTGGCGGGTAACCTATTCCAATTGAATAACCAGTTCTTGATTTTTTCTCTATTCCATATTTATCTAAAATACCCCAAAAAGCTTGCGCTACATCATTTGCTGTATTCCCGGGTTTTGTAGCATCAATTCCAGCTTGAAGAGCTTCGATAGTTTTGTTCATCGTATCTATTTTTAATTGATCAGGTTTTCCAAGAAAGACTGTTCTGGCCATTGGCGCATGATATCTTTTATAAACTCCAGATAACTCAACTATCGTCGCTTCGCCTTCAACAAACTTATCTTGGGTTGCTGTTAAATGAGATGCAGATGTTCCCTTACCTGTTGGTAGAAGTGTTGCGATACTAGAATACTCTCCACCAAACTCTGGTGTCCCATAAAATAAAGTTTTTTGTATGTCGCCCACTGCATCGCATTGTCTTACTCCTGGTTTTATTACCTCCATTGCAGTCTTCATTCCTTTTTCTGAAATTAGTGCAGCAGTTTTCATATAGTTAATCTCTGCATCAGATTTTGCAAATCTTGCCCAATTAACTAATCGTTCTGAATCTTTTATTTTTGCATTCGGTAAACCTTGTTTAATCTTTTCATAGCAAAAAGCAGTGAAGTAATGAGCATCCATCTCAACTCCAATTGAAAGCTTATCCCAATTTTTATCTTTTATAATTTGAACTAAATAATCATAAGGATGTTTTGGCCATTTATGAATATAATTTTCATCATACACAATTATATTTTCATCTCTCAGATAAGTTTTAATATATGCACCTCCTGAGTCTTGAGCTCTTACAAAACATAAAGGTTCTTCAGCGTTAACATGAACAATTGCACACTGTGCATAATAAAAAGACCATGCATCATAACCAGTTAAATAATTCATGTTATTTGTGTCGTGAGAAATTAATAGTTCAATACCTTTATCCTGCATCATCGACTGAACTTTTTTTAATCTTTGTTTATATTCGTCTTTAGTAAATGACATAAATTTCTATCTGAATAATTTACCAAAACCTTCTACAAGGTTATTTTTTTTTATTTGGACAAGAGTATCCCAAATTAAAGCCTGATTACTTGATAAAACAATGGTGTTAAGTTTTTTCTCAAGTTTATCAATTATTGGTAATACTGGCAAGGCTGTACAAGATACAAATAATGCATCCGCTCCATTTAAATTTATTTTAGACAGAACATCATACAAATAATTTTGGTCTACTTTTCCAATGTCATAATCTGCTTCTATATCAAAGTATGAATTGGATGTTATTTCGAAACCTTCAGACCTAAAATATTCCATAACCTCATCATTTAGTTTTTTGCTGTAAGGGGTAAATAGTGAAAGCTTTTTAATATTTAACTTTTTTAATGCTTTTATAGCTGCAGTACTTGGTGTTGTAACTTCAGCCATTGGTTTAGCTGCTTTTACCTTTTGCTCAATAGAATTAAAGCCTGCTGCAATAGTTCCAGAGGTACATCCGTAGACAACGCAATCAATATCTTGATCTGGTAAAATATCTTTTGTTACACTGGTTACTTTATCTGACATTTTGATCAGATTTTCTTTGGTTAAAGGATTATAACACTCTATTCTATTAACAAAAAAAATCAATTTCTCTATCTTTAATTACATTTATAAAATCTCTTTCAATCATAAAATCACTTGCAAGAGCAATAAGGCCAACTCGTGGATTTGATTTACTTACGTATTTTGGTTCTATTTTTGTTGAATTCATATTTTAAAAAGGTGAATATATCATAAGTTCTTGAATAATCATTAATATTAAATTAATTGAATGAATTTTAAAGATACTCTAGTTGCATCACTTGTTCCTATTTTTTTAGGTTTTGGTTTTGTAATTGCAAAACCTGCTTTTGAATCTTTTCCTCCAATTCTTTTAATGGGATTAAGATTTATATTTGCAGCATCAATTTTAATTTGGTGGTTTCCTATTCCCAAAGGTTTCTTAAAAAAAATTTTTATCGCTTCGTTTATAGCAAACACCTTACAATACAGTATTACCTATACTGGTTTAAATTTTATTGATGCATCTGCAGCAGTATTATTAGTACAAACAGAAGTTCCATTTGGGGTAATATTTGCTTTTTTCATGTTGAAAGAGAAACCAACTTTAAGAGCTTTGATTGGGATAGGAATTGCATTTGTAGGAGTTTATATTTTAACTGGCTCACCCAATTTAGATGGAAAAATATTTGGGATCACTCTTACAATTTTAGGTTCAGCAATATGGGCACTTGGCCAAGTAATTGTTAAACCTTTGAGTAAAGAAATTAATCCTTTAGCTTTAGTTGCGTGGCTTGCATTATTTTCTGGACCCACTTTAATTTTAATTTCTGCGGTAATTGAAGGTGATACCATATCATATTTATCAAATGCTAAATTTAATCACTGGTTAATAGCACTTTACATAGGATTTATTATGCAGCCAATTACTTATGGTTGTTTTTATTATGTTCTAAAAAATAATCCATTATATAAAGTATTACCAATAGTGACTATGGGTATACCACCCACTGGATTGCTTGCTGCAATATTTTTATTAGGTGAAAAACCAACAAGTGAATTATTTATTGGAGGAGTAGTAATAATATTTGGTGTCATAATGATATTATATAAAAAGAAAGAAGAGGTAAATTAATGAATGTAGGATTTATTGGCTTGGGAAATGTTGGAGGAAAACTAGCTGGGAGTTTATTGAGGAATAAATTTAATTTAACAGTTAGAGATTTAGATAAAAATTTAACAAAACAGTTTAAAGACTCTGGCGCTAAAATTGCAAACTCTGCCAAAGAACTGGCTGAAGAAGTTGATTTAATAATAACTTGTCTTCCTTCTCCTGAAATTTGTGCAGAAGTGATGGAGGGAAAGAACGGAATTCTAGAAGGTATTTCTGAAAATAAAATATGGTTGGAAATGAGTACTACTGATGAGGCAGAGGTAAAAAGAATTGGAAAAAAAGTAATTGAAAAAAAGGCAATACCCTTAGATGGTCCAGTAAGTGGTGGATGCCATAGAGCAGCATCTGGAAATATAGCAATATTTGTTGGTGGAGAAAGGGAGGCATTTGAAAAGATTTTACCTGCTTTAACTGTAATGGGACGAAAAATATTACATACAGGAGTATTAGGTACTGCTTCTGTGCTTAAGGTAATTACAAATTATTTAGCCTCTGCACATTTGGTTGCCCTTGGGGAGGCATGGACAGTAGCCAAAAAGTCAAAATTAGATCTTGCAAAAACATATAAAGGAATTGCTGTGTCATCAGGAAATTCATTTGTTCATGAAACTGAGAGCCAAGTTATTTTAAATGGCTCTTATAATATAAATTTTACAATGGATCTTGTTTTAAAGGATACAGGTCTATTTGATGAACTAGCAAAAAAATTAAATGCTCCTTTAGAAATTTCTCCAAAAATTGTTGAAATATTTAAGGATGGTCAAAAAAAATATGGATCAAGAGCTTGGTCCTCGATGATAGTAAAAAGAATGGAAGATTTAAATAAAATTGATTTTAGAGCTGAAGGGTTTCCCGAGGAGTTAACTGATATTGAGCCTGAAGAAAAAGGTTATGAAATTTAAATTTTATGTTAAAGTACACTTATGATTGAAAAGAAAAATTTTTATATAAATGGAAAGTGGGTTTCACCTGCTCAGCCAAATGACTTTGAAGTAATAAATCCCTCAACTGAGGAAGCTTTCGCAATAATATCTTTAGGCTCTGCTGAAGATGCAGATAAAGCAATAAAAGCAGCGAATATTGCATTTGAGACTTGGAGAGAAACAACAAAAGAAGAAAGATTAGCTTTACTTGAAAAGTTTGATGAAATTTATAAAATAAGATGGGACGAAATGGTGGAGGCGCAGTCTAAAGAAATGGGAGCACCACTAGACTTTGCATCAGAAACTCATACTAAAATGGGTGCTGATATTTGTAGAAATAACATTGAGATTTTAAAAGATTTTAATTTTGAACATCAATTTGATCCTAAATCTAATAACCACATTAGATATGAACCAATTGGAGTTTGTGGATTAATTACACCTTGGAATTATCCAATGAACCAAATTATTTTAAAAGTAATTCCAGCTTTAGCTGCTGGTTGTACAATGATTTTAAAACCATCTGAAATTGCTCCGGTATCAGCAGTATTGTTTGCTGAAATGATTGATGAAGCTGGCTTTCCTGCTGGAGTTTTTAATTTAGTGAATGGAAATGGAGAAGTTGTTGGAAACCATATGTCTGGTCATCATGACATTGATATGATCTCATTCACAGGATCAACAAGAGCTGGAAAACTAATTCAAAAAAATGCAGCTGATACTATAAAAAAAGTGACTCTTGAATTGGGTGGTAAAGGTGGAAATATAGTTTTTGCAGACTCATACCCTAATGCTGTTAGAGATGGTGTAAGAAATATAATGAGTAACTCTGGACAGTCATGTGATGCTCCAACAAGAATGTTAGTAGAAAAACCAATTTATGAAAGAGCTGTTAAAGAAGCTATTGATGAGGCAAACAAAATTAAAGTTGATCTTGCATCTAAAAAAGGTGATCACATTGGACCTGTAGTTTCAAAAGTACAATACGATAAAGTTGTTAATCTTATTAATGAAGGAATTAAAGAAGGTGCAACGCTAGCTGCGGGTGGACCAGATTTGCCAAATGGCCTTAACAAAGGTTATTTTGTTAAACCAACAATTTTTTCAGATGTAAATAATGATATGAAAATTGCAAGAACTGAAATTTTTGGACCTGTGCTTTCAATTATACCATTTGAAACTGAGGAAGAAGCAATAGCAATTACAAATGATACATCTTATGGACTTGGTAATTACTTACAAACTGAAGATAAAGAAAAGGCTAAAAGAGTTGCTAGAAAAGTTAGAGCTGGAACAGTTTATATAAATGGTCAAGCCACTGATACTGGAATGCCTTTTGGTGGTTATAAACAATCTGGTAATGGTCGTGAAGGTGGTGTCTGGGGTTTCACTGAATTTTTAGAAGTTAAAGCAATTACCGGTTGGAATTAATAGCTTAAATAACTTATAATCAGGATTAGTTAATAGGGGTTTATATGATTGGTTATGTGATGGTAGGTACTAATAATTTAAATGATGCTATTACATTTTACGACAAAGTTTTAGAAGTAATTGGTTTAGATAGAAACGAGACAATAGAAGACGATTATGCTGCATATGGAGCAAAAGGTACCAAAGATATTGAGTTTTACGTCACTAAACCTTTCAATAAAAAAGATGCTACCTTTGGAAATGGAACACAAATCACATTTTTAACTTCATCAAGATCTCACGTAGATAAATTTCATGAGGTAGGTTTAAAAGCTGGTGGAACTAGTGAGGGATCTGGTGGTGAAAGACCAGAAGGCTCAGGAGTTTATTATTCTTATCTTCGTGATTTAGATGGAAATAAAATTTGTGCCTTTACAAATAGTAGAGAATAAAATTTATGTCATACGACGCAATCAATACAAAATTAGAAAACAATAAAATAATTATTTTAGATGGAGGTATGGGCGCAGAACTAGAAAAAAATGGTGCTCACATGGATAAGCATATGTGGTGTGGGAAGTGTTCTGTTGATCATCCTGAATTAGTTAGAAAAGTACATGAGGATTATATAAATGCTGGAGCCGATGTAATTACAACTAATACTTATAGCACTACCCCAATATCAATGAGACAGTATGGTTATGAGGACTCAATAGAAAAATTTAATCAAAAAAGTGTTAAGGTTGCAAGAGAGGCAATAGAAAATACAAATAAAGAAACTGTATTAGCTGGAAGTGTATCAACTTTTGGGAACTTTTATAAACTTGGTATCAAAGCAATGATACCTGGTTTTCATGAACAACTAAAAATTTTATCTGAAGCAGGAGTAGACTTAATTATTTTAGAAGCCATGTCTTCACAAGCTGACATAGTTGAAGCAATGTTAAATTGTTCCACAAAAGTAAATATACCTGTTTGGTTATCAGTATCTTGTGTAATGGATGAT
>CACLSF010000027.1 GCA_902609535.1 uncultured Pelagibacteraceae bacterium
ATTAACAAGATGTGGAGCTGCTATTTTTTTTACTCTAGGAATATCTTTAATTTCAACTTCCCCAAAATCTGAATGTTGATATTCGCTTTTAATAATTTTTTCCTTTTGTCTTTCACTATTATTCTGAGGATGATTGACTCTAGATGAGACAAAGTCTTTTAAATCTTTTTCAACAACCCTACCTGATCTCTCTGTTCCCTTAACATTATTTATATCTACTCCAAGTTCTCTTGCAAATTTTCTAACTTTTGGACTTGCAGATATTTTATTTGATTGATCAGACATTTACATTTTTGTTGGCATAGGTTTGTTTTTATCAATTTTATATTTTTTGAATGCATCTTCAGCATACTTTGATGCAACAAGCTGTTCATTGGCTAAGACGCTAAGGCTATAAGCAACTATATGTTCTTTATCTACTTCAAAAAAATTTCTTAAGTTTTTTCTTGTATCACTTCTTCCATATCCATCCGTACCTAATGAATAAAAGCTTTTTTTTGTAAAAGGTCTTATTTGATCAGCATTTATTCTCATATAGTCAGTAGCTGTAAGGATAGGACCTTGTTGTTTTCCTAAACATTCCTCTACATATGATTTTTTATTTGTTTCTGCAGGATTTAGAAGGTTAAATCTTTCAACCTCCATTCCATTTTTTCTTAACTCATTAAAACTAGTAACACTCCAAACTTCACTATCGACCTGATATTCTTTTTTAAGAATTTCTGATGCTGCAATCATTTCTCTTAGTATTGTTCCAGAGCCTAATAATTGAATTTTTGCTTCTTTAGAACCTGATGTTTCTTTAATTTTATACATTCCCTTGAGAATTCCATCCTCACAATCATCTGGCATTGCAGGGTGAGAGTAATTTTCGTTCATTGTTGTAATATAATAAAAAATATTTTCATTTTTTTCATGCATCCTTCTTAAACCTTCTCTAAAAATCACAGCTAATTCATAATGGAATGTTGGATCATAAGAAATGCAGTTTGGAATTGTTGATGCTAACAAATGACTATGACCATCTTGGTGTTGAAGACCTTCTCCTGCAAGTGTTGTTCTTCCTGCAGTCGCACCAATTAAAAAGCCTCTCGCTTGACTATCTCCTGCAGCCCAAGCAAAATCTCCAATTCTTTGAAAGCCAAACATAGAATAAAAAAGATAAATTGGTATCATTTCAATATCATGATTCGTATATGCTGTTCCTGCCGCTATCCAAGAAGACATTGAGCCAGCTTCTGTAATACCTTCTTCTAATACCTGACCACTTTTTTCTTCTCTATAGGATGAAAGTTGTGCTGAGTCCTCTGGCTCATATTTTTGACCTTCATGAGCATAAATACCTATTTTTTGAAAGAAACCCTCCATTCCAAATGTTCTAGCTTCATCGGGAATAATTGGAACCAATTTTGGTGCAACATTTTTATCTCTCAAAAGATTAGTTAACATTCTTACTAATGCCATTGTTGTAGACATTTCTTTTTCGCCAGTAGACTTTTTCATAAAATCAAAAATATCTTTAACTGGGGCTTTAATCGGTTTTGAATATGATGTTCTCTCTGGTATAAATCCACCAAGTTCTAATCTTCTTTTTTTTAAGTATTTAATTTCTTCAGAGTTTTCGTCTGGTTTGAAATATTCAATATTTTTGACTTGAGAGTCTGTTAAAGGAACATCAAACCTATCCCTGTAATACATTAAATCATCAACATCCAATTTCTTTTGTTGGTGAGTAGTGTTTACACTTTCACCACTTTTACCCATACCATAACCTTTTATAGTTTTAGCTATTATGACTGTGGGGCTTCCTTTGTGATTGACTGCTTTATCATATGCAGCATAAACTTTGTGAGGATCATGGCCTCCTCTATTAAGCCTCCAAATATCAGTATCTGACATTGATGAAACTAATTCTGTAGTTTCAGGGTATTTGCCAAAAAACTTTTCTCTTACATAAAGCCCATTTCTTGCTTTAAATGCTTGATATTCACCATCTACGGTCTCATTCATAATTTTTACTAAATGTCCTGTCTTATCATTTGCTAAAAGTGAGTCCCAATAAGATCCCCAAATAACTTTTAGAACGTTCCAGCCACCTCCTCTAAAAATACCTTCTAATTCTTGAATTATTTTTCCATTTCCTCTTACTGGACCGTCTAATCTTTGTAAGTTGCAGTTAACAACAAATATTAAATTATCTAAATTTTCACGCGCTGCTAAACCAATTGCCCCAAGTGACTCAGGTTCATCCATTTCTCCATCTCCAAGAAAAGCCCAAACTTTTCTTCCCTCATCTTTAATTAATCCTCTATTGATTAGGTATTTCATAAATCTTGCTTGATATATTGCTAACATTGGACCAATACCCATTGAAACTGTTGGAAACTGCCAAAAGTTTGGCATTAGCCAAGGATGAGGATAAGATGAAAGTCCTCCAGTCTGTACTTCTTGTCTAAATCTATCTAACTGTTTTTCATTTAATCTTCCCTCAAGAAAAGCTCTTGCATACATTCCTGGTGCACTATGACCTTGAAAATATACTAGATCACCTCCGAATTTATTATTCTTTGCTCGCCAAAAATGATTCATCCCAACATCATACAAGGTTGCAGCTGATGCAAATGTTCCTATGTGACCGCCAAGTTCAGGATGTTTTTTATTTGCTCTTACTACCATCGCAGCAGCATTCCATCTAATTAAAGATCTTAACTTACGTTCAATGTTTTGATCTCCAGGTGATCTTTTTTCCTCTTCAGGAGGTATCGTATTCACGTAAGGAGTAGTTTGAGTATGAGGAATTTTAGATCCAGCTTTATAAGATTGATCAATTAATTGTTTGATTAAAAAATGAGCTCTTTCAGAACCATCATTTTGCAGAACTGCACTTAATGAATCTAACCACTCTTTAGTTTCAATTGGATCAATATCATCGTTACTACTGACCATTTTAACTTCATTAACTAATCTTGTTTGCTTGATTTGTTTTGGCTCTGCAACTTTTGTTTCAACTTTTGCGTCAGATTTAGTTGCAGTTTCTGCTTCCTCTATTAATTTCTCTGTTGAGGGTGGAATTGTTTCGTCTAAAGTTTTACTAATTTTCTTATGTTCATCTTTATTTTCTGAAGATAGAGTTAATATTAAATCACCCTTAGAAACTTTATCACCAATTTTTACATTTATATTTTCAATTGTGCCTTCATAATTGGATGGCACTTCAACACTTGATTTATCACTTTCTAATGTGACAACAGGGTCATTTTTATTGATTTTGTCCCCTTTTTTTACAAGTACTTCGATTATTTCAACGTTTTCAAAGTCTCCTATATCAGGAACTAATAAGTCTAGATTCATTTTTGTAATATATATATATCAATATTTGCTAAAAAAATAATTTACATTATTAATTATGTATAAAAACTGTACAAATTGCGCCTGTAGCTCAATTGGATAGAGCGCTTGGCTACGGACCAGGAGGTTCTGGGTTCAACTCCTAGCAGGCGCACCAAAACGAAAGGATAAATGAAAATATCACTTGAAAAATCTGTAATTTATTTCTTTTGTTTAGTTTTATTATTTATACTAATTATGACAATAATTCTTTAATGAAAAAAAAATTTGAACAATTAAGCAATAAGCCAAGCTACATGAAACATAATGGTGGTTTATTATTTAGGTCTGTTAGTAAGAAAAAATTTGAGTTTAAAACTAAGATTAAAAAAACACATTTAAATAAAGCCGGGATAACCCATGGTGGTTATATTTGTACAATCATTGATGCAGGTGCAGGTACTGCTTGTCACAGAGCAAGTGGAAATAAACCATGTGTAACTATTTCATTAGATATAAAATTTATAGCTCCCTCGATCACCGGAGACGAATTATTGGGAATAGTAGAAATTCAAAAAGTTACAAATTCAATGGTATTTATGAATTGCAAACTCAAGTGTAAAAATAAATTAATTGCAAGTGCGGTTGGGATTTGGAAAATTTTAAGAAGACCTCTTCCAGATGCTGGACTAGGTGGATAAGTCTTATTTTCTTAATTGAAGAATAAATATTGGCAACACTAAAAATAAACCAATAATTGATGAACCTAAACCAGGTGCAATAAATAGTAATGAAATAATTCCTAAATACCATCTTTGAAACGTAGAAACTCTTTTAAATAGATAGCCTGTAAATCCTATTCCAATCAAACCAATTCCAATCATCGCAGAAATTAAAGTTACAAAAAAATCATAAAAATTAAACCCTTGAGCAACTAATAATAGAGATGGTGAATAGACAAATACAAAAGGCACAAGGGCTTTAGCAATTCCTAATCTAAATGCTGTATTACCTGTAGTAAATGGATTTGATCCTGCAATTCCAGCGGCAGCATATGCTGCAAGAGCAACTGGCGGTGTTATGTCAGCTAAGACACCATAATAAAAGACAAAAAAGTGAGAAACAATGGGCTCAATTTGTAATTGAGTGAGAGCAGGAGCAGCAACAGCAACTAGTATTATGTATGTTGCAGTAGTTGGTACTCCTGTACCCATAAATATGCATGATATTGCAATCAATATAAGTGAGAAAAATAATGTTAGATCAGCTAAAGAAAAATAATCAAAAGGTAAAAAGTTTAAGAAGAAACCTCCAATATCACCAGCCGTTTGGATTACTACATAACCTAATCTAAAACCGACACCTGTTAGTGTAACTACACCAACTATAATCCCAATTGATGTTGCAGCAGCCCCAACTGCTAAAGTATTCTTTGCACCTCTTGCAAGACACTCAAATAAGTCGTTAAAAGTAAGTCTATTTTTTTTTCTAATAAATCCAATAACGACACATGCAATTATTCCATTTACTGCAGCATAATCTGGAGTCCGACCAATTAAAATTAAATATACCAAGATAAATAATGGAACTATTGCAAGCCAATTGTCTTGTATAATTTTTATAAATTTAGGAACCTCACTTTCGTTTAAGCCTCTAAGTCCTAATTTTTTTGCCTCCAAATGAACCATTACAAAAATTCCAAAATAGTGAAGCAATGCTGGAATTAAGGCAGCTGCTAAAATATCCCTTAAAGGTAATTCTAAATATTCCACCATAATAAATGCGGCAGCCCCTAAAATAGGTGGAGTTATTTGTCCGCCAGTAGATGCTGTAGCTTCCACAGCTCCAGAAAAATGTGGGGGATATCCAACTTTTTTCATTGCAGGTATAGTTAAAGATCCAGTTGTTACTGTATTTGCAATTGAGGAACCAGATATAGTTCCTAAAAATGCCGAAGAAAATATTGCAACTTTTGCTGGTCCTCCAGAGTATCGTCCAGCTATTACCATTGCTAAATCAATAAATAATTGTCCTAATCCAATACGTGTTGCAAGTACGCCAAACAAAATAAATAAAAAAACATATTGGGCCATAACACCAACAGCGATCCCATAAATGCCTTGATTGGTTATATAAATATGATTTACAAAACCAGCCCAGCTACTGCCTCCATGTTTTAAAGCTCCAGGAAAAATAGGACCATAAAGTGCAAAAATCATAAATATTACGCATATTAATGGCAATGTGTATCCAATAGACCTTCTTGCTGCCTCAAGGGTTAAAATTATAAGAATTGATCCCATTATAACCTCTGTGCTTGATGGATTTCCAACTCTGCTAGCTAATATCTCAGGAGGTAATAAGGGCAAATAAAGTGCTGTTATGACAACTAAGATTGAAAAAATAATATCGATTATTGGAACTTTTCTTTTTGATTTATCATCAGAAAAACTTTTCCAATTATAAAATAGGAATACTAGACCAACTACAAAGGAGATATGAATACCTCTATGAAGAATATCTCTAATTGTTCCAAATCCTGAAGCATAAAAATGGTAAATTGACATTGCAACTAATGCAACAAACGTCAATGATTTCAGAAAATTTTTTAATTTTCTTTCATTGCTTTTTATTTCAAACTTTTCTTCAAGTTTTGAAACTTCTTCAGGGGAGATATTAAATTGAGACATAATAATGCCCTAGATCTTTAGATCTAGGGCATGATATATAGTATACTTATAAAATTAATTTATAAGTCCTGCTTCTTTATAGAACTTTTCTGCACCAGGATGTAACGGCACTCCTACTCCAGAAAGAGCTGATTCAGGTGTTATTGTTTTACCTTTTGCATGACCAACATCCATCAACTTTCTAGACTCTTTATTCCACAAAGCTTTTGTAATTTGGTAGATAAGTTCATTATCTTCTTTTGCAGAAGTAAACCATTGAGCACCTACTGCTACAGTATTTACTTCATCAACACCTTCGTAAGTTCCTGAAGGAATTGGACTTTGTGAGAAAAATCCATATTTTGAAGTTAATGCTTTAGCTCCTGCACCATCGATAGGAACTAATTTTACATCAACTGCAGATGCTAATTCAACAATCGCTCCTGTTGGAAAACCTGCCACAACAAAGATTGCATCAACTTTACCATTTCTTAATGCATCTGTAGCCGCTTTACCTTTTAAAGCTTCAGCTTTTACATCACTAGTACTTAAGCCATTTGATTCTAAAATTAATTTAGCGTCAACATATGTACCAGATCCAGGCTCATCGAGTGAAACTCTTTTACCTTTTAGATCTTTGACAGAATTAATATTACTTTTTTTAAGAGCAACTAAATGGATGTGTTCTTGAAAAAGTGCTGCAATAGTTCTTAACTCTTTTGCTGGTTCTTTTCCTTCCATAGTTCCAGTTCCAGTGTAAGCCCAATAAGCTACATCAGACTGTGCAAATCCTGAATTTCTTAAACCTGAAATAATTGCATTTACATTATCTACTGATCCTCTTGATGAAACAGCAGATGCAATTAAGTTTGGAACTCCACAACTTCCACCTTTGCCACATTCTCTTGATCCTGGCGGTTTAGAAATTGCGTTAGCAATCATTCCGCCAACTGGATAATAAGTATAAGCTGTTCCTCCTGTACCAATTGTAAAAAATTTTAGTTCTTGAGCAAACGATTTACCTGACAAACCAAGTGTCAGAAGTAATATCACTAGAGAACTTTTAAATAAGTTTTTTATCATTTTCTCTCCAATTTATTAGTTATTGATACTATTTAATAGTAATCAATTATTATTGTCTATATAAATTTAGAAGTATTTATGGTTTTCTAAGTTCATCCAAATTTTTAAATTCATTTAAAATAGTTGGATTAATAAGTGCTTGAATATTTTTTATTTTATTACCCTCTATAGTGTTTCTAACTGCAATCTCAACAATTTTTCCATTTTTTGTTCTTGGAATATCTGATACTTCAATTATTTTTTTTGGTACGTGACGAGGAGATGCATTTAAACGAATAGCTTTTTTGAGTCTTGACACTAGGTCTTCGTTTAATGTTTTGAGCTTCTTAAGTACTATAAATAATATAATTCTCACATCATTGTCCCATTGCTGTCCTACAACTATAGATTCTTTTACCTCTTTAAACTTATCAACAACGGAATATATCTCCGCAGTGCCTAATCTAGCTCCTCCAGGATTGAGAGTAGCGTCTGATCTACCATAAATTATATATCCACCATTAGATTTTCTTTCTGCATAATCTCCATGATGCCAAACATTTTTGTATTTTTCAAAATAAGCAGATTTATATTTTTTATTATTTTTATCGTTCCAAAAGTAAATTGGCATGGATGGGAATGGTGATTTACAGACTAATTCACCTTTTTTATTTATTAAGGATTTTCCCTTATCAGAAAAAACGTCCGTATTCATTCCCAATCCATTATTCTGAATTTGACCTCTATAAACTGGTGAATATATATTTCCTAATACAAAACATGATACCAAATCTGTTCCACCTGCAATGGATGCTAAATGAACATTTTTTTTTATATTTTTATAAACATAATCAAAACCATCAGAGGATAAGGGTGATCCAGTAGAACAAATAGTTTTTAGATACTTTAGTTTATATTTATTTTTAATCTTTATGTTAAGCTTTTTTAATTGGTCTATGTACTTAGCGCTTATACCAAATAGAGAAATTTTTTCTTTCTCTGCTATTTTAAATAATAAATCATTTCTTTTGTGCATTGGAAAACCATCAAAGAGGACAATAGATGCTTTTGATGCTAAAAAAGTCATTAACCAATTCCACATCATCCATCCACAAGTAGTGAAATAAAATACATTATCACCTGGTTTTACATTACAGTGAAGTTTGTGTTCTTTTAAATGTTGCAACAAAACACCCCCAGCTCTATGACATATACACTTTGGTTTGCCTGTTGTTCCACTTGAATATAAAATAGCTAATTCTTTATCAAAATCGAATTTTTTAAATATGTTATGGTTTTCTTTTTTAAATTTTAACTTATTGTAGTAAAAAATTTTAATTCCTTTAATTTTTTTTTGTTTAAAATTTTTTTTTCCTGGGTAATTAATAATGAGTACACTTTTAATAGATTTAATTTTTTCAAGAATAGTTGGCAATCTTTCGAGAATATTTATTTCTTTACCATTATAATAATATCTATCGGTAATAATTAATACCTTTGGTTTAATTTGAGAAAATCTTTCTATAACAC
>CACLSF010000028.1 GCA_902609535.1 uncultured Pelagibacteraceae bacterium
AATTTTTTAATTTCATTAATTTCATTATTTTTATAGTTATGATGATCTGGATAAATGAGTTTTTCATTTATTTTGAAATGAAACTTTTCAAGAGTATTTTCAAATTCATGTGGATTTCCAATTCCACAAAAAAATAGATATTTTTTTTTTCTATTAAATTTATTTAAGTTTAGTGGATAATAGTTTGTGTAAAAAATAGTTTTATTAAAATTCCTAATGGTAGTAATTAGATTTTTATTTTTCTTTTCACCATTAATAAAAATTGCATCATAATTGATTAATTCTGAAATATTCTCTCTCAAGGGACCTGCTGGCAAAAGAAATCCATTTCCAAAACTATAACTAGGGTTAAAACAAGCAATTGATAAATTGTAATTAATTTTTTTTTCCTGGAGCCCATCATCTAGTATTGCTAAATCAAAATTCTTATTTTGAGCTTTTGATAAGCTATCTGTTCTTTTAAAGCCACTAATGACCTCTCCGTGTGAATCCAGCAGATATTTTTCATCTATTTGATTTAAGTATCTTTTTTTAATAAAAACAATTTTAAATTTTTTCTTTAAAATTTTGTATAATTTAATGCTCAGAGAAGTCTTTCCAGTTCCACCCACATAAATATTGCCTACACATATTGTCTTTATTTGAAATTTTTTTTTTTTTAAAAATATCTTTCGAAGATTAAACGTAAAAGTAATTAGTGCAAATGGGAAAAGTAAAAAAGAAATAAAATTTTTATTTTCCCAAAAAAAAGGTTTTTTTAATTTCATTTATATTAATTTTTTTATTTCTAATAGATTATTAGATAGTATTTTATCTCCAATTATTTTTAACTTATTTTTAACTTTTTTGTTTTGATTAAAATCTATTCTTTTAAGGACTATTTTTTTCATTTCTTCAACTGAATTTATTTTTTTTGCAATCTTCAAAAAATTAAGCATTTCATAAACTTCTTTAAAATTTGATATATTTGGGCCGTATAAAATATAATTACCTTCTCTTGCGGGCTCCAGAGGGTTCTGACCTCCGTGTTTAATTATAGAGCCGCCTAAAAATGTTAATTTTGATAATAAATAAAACTTGGTAGCTTCACCATAAGTATCAACGAGATATACATCGGTAGTTTTTTTAATTTTTTTATTTTCAGAGTGCAATTGATAGTTCAATCCAATACTCCTTAATTCATTTATTATACTACTCGTTCTATTTATATGTCTTGGGATAATAATAGTGATAAGATTTTTTATCTTTGATTTTAGTTCATTGTGTACTCGTCCTATAAACATTTCTTCATCTTTATGTGTGCTTGCTGCGCACCAAACATTTCTTCTATAAAATTTATTTCTTAGATCATTTTTGAACTTCCTTATTCCAAGATTACCAAAATATTTTAAATTACCTGCGATTTTTATATTTTTCACTCCCAGTAAATGAAGATAGTTTTTAGTCTCAGTATTTTGAGGAAGTGCGAGCGTAATTTTACTAAAAATATTTTTGGAAAAATTTGGAAAGAATTTCCATCTATTAAAAGATTTCTTTGTTATTCTAGCATTTAAAAGAATTAATGGAATTTTTTTTCTATAAAGATTTTTATACATGTTTGGCCAAACTTCTGATTCTACAAAAATAGCAATTTTTGGTTTCCAATAACTAATAAAGAAATTAGTTAAAAAACCTATATCTAAAGGATAATACTGATGTACAGTTTTTTTGAATTTATACTTTAAAATTACTGAGGCAGAACTTGTAGTTGACGATGTTAAAAGAATTTTTTTAATTTTTTTTTCTTTTTCTAGAACTTTAATTATTGGAATAATACTTAATACTTCACCAACACTTGATCCATGTATCCATATTATTTCTTTGTAATTATTTCTTTTTGAAAAAAAACAAAATTTTTCTTTAAATCTTTTCTTATCTTCTTTGCCCAAAAAAAATCTAATTATTAAAATGAAAGGAGAAAATAATAATAAAAGTAAATTTATCAGATTGTATATAATAAACATTAGTTTTTATAAATTTGTTTATTGTAAAAATTTTTATAGGTTTCAGAATTTTTAAGTAATTGTTCATGATTACCGGTATCCACAATAATACCTTTGTCCATTACGTAAATTTTATCTGAATTTAAGATTGTTGAAAGCCTATGAGCAATTACTACAGTAGTTTTATTCAATGTAAGTTTATTTAATGCTTTTTGAATCTTTTCCTCTGTTTCAGAGTCTAATGATGAGGTTGCTTCATCTAAAAGAATTATTTTGCTATCTTTAAGGAATGCTCTTGCAATTGAAAGTCTTTGTTTTTCTCCCCCAGATAATTTTACACCATTCTCCCCAATTTTTGTTTGGTATTTGTTATTAAGTTTTTCTATAAAATCAGTACACATAGAGAGTTCTGCGGCTTTATAAATTTCTTCGTCATTAGCATCAGGCTTCGCATATTTTATATTGTTAAAAACTGTGTCATCAAACAAAGTTACATTTTGATCTACTATAGAAATTTCTTTTCTCAATGAATTCAAATTGATTTCTTTTATATTTTGGCCATCTACCTTTAACACTCCTGACTTTGGATCATATATTCTTGGAATCAAATTTAATAAAGTAGATTTTCCAGAACCACTTTGTCCAACTAATGCAGTCATCCTACTGCCAATGATTTTTAAATTAATATTTTTTAAAACTTGATTTTGAACATTAGATAAATAATTAAAACTTACATCTATAAATTCTATCTCACCATTTTGGAGATTAATTTCTTTTTTATCATGATTGTCATCAATCAAATTTTTTGAGTCAATTATTGGTAGTATTCTTTTGCCTGCAGACAAACCTTGCCCAATTCCAATATTGATTGTGGCTAGAGATCTTACGGGTTGGTAGGCCAACATCATTGCTGCTAAAAAAGAAAAAAAATTATTTAGACTTAATTGGTCATTCATTATTAATTTACCAGAATAAAAAATCAAAATAGCAATCATAATACCAGTGAGAATTTCCATTATTGGAGTGGCTCTAATAAATACTGTGGAAATTTTTATTTGTTTCTCTTTTAAGTCATTAACAAACTTCTCAGATCTATCATTTTCAAATTTTTCTCTTTGAAAAATTTTAATAATTTTATGATTTTTAAATAAATCAATTAAATATTTATTTAAATCACCAGATTTTTCCTGAGCTTCTGTGGTAACTTTGCCTATTCTTTTGCCCAATCTTTTTGCAGTAAGTGAAGCGAGTGGTATCATAATAATTGCTATTAAAGATAATCTCCAATTTTGAAAGAACATTACTGAGAGCAAACCAATTAAAGTGAAACCATCTTTGAAAAAATTTAAAAAAGATGTACTTAACATCATAGTTATTTGATTAACATCGAAGTTTAAATTTGAAATATATTTCCCAGTATGCTTATTCTCAATATATTCTGTATCTGCTTTAATAAATGAAGATAACATATTCATTTGAATTTTTTTTTTAACTTCTTCAGCAACATTAATCATTAAAAATTTGGCTATATAAAGAGAAATTCCTTTTGTTGTGAATGCAATAATTATTAAGAAGGGAATAAGTAGCAATAAACTCTGATCCTTATTTAAAAATATTTTATCAATTGCTGGGTCGAGTAAATATGCAGTTGCCGAAGTACTACCCGCAACTAAAATAGAAAATATAACAGCAGCTAAAATTTTACCAATATAATACTTAGTATAATCTTTATATAATCTCTTTAAAATTTGAATATTCGACATTCTATATTATTTTACCAATTAAAATATTTATAAATACAATTAGACCTAAAAAATTATTACTTTTAAACTTCTGAAGACATTGATTTGCATCGCCAATATTAAGATTTTTGATTTGATAAACTATTAAATGAAAAAAGGTTGCTATCAATGATATGAAATATAATAGTTTATAATTCATTAAAATTCCTACTATTACTAAAGAGATAAAAAAAAATGAGTAACATAAAGAAATAAATATTTTTGGGTTCTTTTTAAATTTTATTGAGGTAGATTTAACTCCTATAATCTCGTCATCTTTTATATCTTGATATCCATATATTGTGTCGTAACCCAGTGTCCAAAATATGGCCCCAAGATAAAAAATGATTGGAACAATAGATATACTGTTATTTATTGATATCCAGGCAAGAACAAGCCCATAATTAAATGTAATGCCAAGAAATAATTGTGGCCAGTAAGTAAATCTTTTCATTAACGGATAAGTAAATGCTAAGGGCATTGACAATATCGCCATGAAGATTGTGAATTTATTAAAACTAATTAAGACTAAAAATGCCAATCCACATAAAACAATAGAGTAAATTAATGCAAGCTTAACTGAAATTTTTCCTGAAGCAATTGGTCTATTTTTCGTTCTCTCTACTTTTTTGTCGAAATTTTTATCTACTATATCATTTACAATACAACCAGCAGATCTCATTAGCACTGACCCAAGTAAAAATAGCAGAGAATAAAAATAAAATTTTTCTAATTCAGAAATAAAACTATAAGCAATAGTAAGGCCCCACAGACATGGCCAAAATAAAAGCATATAGCCGATTGGTCTATTTAATCTTGTGAGTTCAATGAACAATTTGATGTTTTGCATAACAATTTACTTGTAAATAGCAAAGCAGAGTCTCATAATCAAATTGATTCGAATGAATATAGATTACACTGTTACTGCCTTAATGTTTCCAGCAATACCGCTTATAATGAGTGTATATAGCAATCGATTTCACACCTTGAGTGGCCTGATTAGAAAAATTCATGATGAATATGTTTTTGAAAAACACACTCCTCCAGAGTGGAAAGATCAGCTTATAAATCTAAATAGCAGAATTGGAGTATTAAAGTTTGCAATAATGTCAGCAGCATTTGGTTTCTTATTTAATATGCTGACTGTATTTGCACTTTATTTAGAAAGTTTAATTGTAGCCAGAGTAATTTTTGGAACATGTTGTTTATCTATGATGATTTCAATTATATTTTTTATCAGAGAAATACAAATTTCTACAAAGGCTTTAAAACTTCATCTTTCCGATATGGATGTCCAGTTTAAGGAATAATTACTGCTGGACCTGTAATTTTTCTTCCTTCTAAGTCTTTATGTGCCTGAATTGCATCTTCTAATTTATATTTTTTATAAATTTCTATTTTTACATTTCCTGATGAAATTTGTTTAAATAACATATTAGCTGCTTCTTGTATTTCTTCACTATTTGTGAAGTACTGATTCATAGCAGGTCTTACAAAATAAATACCTTTTGGCTGCAAAGACTTTGAAACAATAATCGGGTCAAGTGGACCTGATGCATTTCCAAATGAAACCATTGTCCCTCTTAGTTTTAAACATTCAATGGATTTATCATATGTTGTTTTTCCAACACCATCATAAACTACTGAAGCACCTTTACCATTTGTTAGTTCCAACACTTTTTTTGCAAAGTCTTCCTTGGAATAGTTTATAACCTCATCACAACCATAATTCTTTGCTATCTCAACTTTTTCATCGCTTCCAACTGTTCCAATAACTTTCAGTCCTAAACTTTTTGCCCATTGACAAAAGAATTGTCCTACTCCGCCAGCTGCAGCATGAAATAAGACAGTCTCACCTTTTTTTGGAACATATGTTTTGTGTAATAAATAGAATGTTGTCATTCCTTTTGTCATTGCACTCGAAATTTGCTCCAAATCAATTTCATCAGGAACTTTTACTATATTTTTTGATGTGTAATTTCTGTGAGTTGAGTAAGCACCTAAAGGAGCTGCAGCATATGCAATTTTATCTCCAACTGAAAAATTAGAAACATTTGAACCAACTTCTTTAATTATCCCTGCTGCTTCCATTCCAATCCCAGTTGGCAATTGCAGAGGGTATAAACCCGACCTATGATATGTATCTATATAATTTAAACCAATTGAAACATGTTCGATTTGAACCTCATCTGCTCCAGGTTTTTCTAAAATTATATCTTCTAGTTTAAGAACTTCTGGTCCACCGGTATTTGTTACTTTAATAGATTTCATTTTACAAATGTACCTTTATGATAATCCTCGACTGCTTGCAAGATTTCTTGTTTAGTGTTCATAACAAATGGACCACCCCTAGCTATTTGTTCACCTATTGGTTTTCCAGCAATTAGAAGAAACTTAGCATCAGTTAAGCCACAAACCTTGAGTTTGTCTCCCTTTTCTAAAAGAATTAATTTTGAATTTTCAACTTTTTGATGTTGTTGATTTCCAATTTTTATCTCTCCTTCAATTAAATAAATAAATGAATTGTGAGTTGATGGTAAATCAAAATTGAACTCTTTGTCTTTTTTTAATTCTACATCAAAATAAATAGGTTCAACATTATGTTTTTTTACAGGTCCTTCAGCTTTTTCAAATTTACCAGCAATTACTTTTACAATTTTTTCATCATCTTTATATGATTGCATCTGCTCCGCATCTATGTAGATGTAATTAGGTTTGCTCATTTTAAGTTTAGCTGGCATGTTGATCCATAATTGAAATCCATGTAGCTTACCTTCTTTCATAGCTGGCATTTCGGAGTGAATTATTCCACTTCCTGTTTTCATCCATTGAACATCTCCTGCAGTCATTCTACCTTCTCCACCTGTACTATCTTTGTGTTCAAAATCTCCAGCTAACATATAAGTTACTGTTTCTATTCCTCGATGAGGATGAGGTGGAAAACCTGCTATATAATCTTCACTATTTTCTGATCCAAATTCATCTAGCATTAAAAATGGATCAAAGTAGTTTGGCTCTACACCAATACTTCTTTTTAATTTAACTCCAGCCCCATCAGAAGCTGGCGTGGGTTCAATAATTTTTTTAACTTCTATATCTGACATATTATTTATTTAAAATTTCTTATCTAAACTAAAATCTTTAGTTCCATTTATGAATATAAATAGAAACCCACCTGCTAATGCAATATTTTTCAAAAAAGATCCTAATTGCATCTGGTCCGAAAAATCGTTATGAAAAATTACAGCTGTAGAAATACAAAATAGACTTAATAAACCTGCTGCAATTTTTGCTTTATAGCCTAATATAATTAAGATAGGTCCAGCTATCTCCAAAATTATTGCTGGTATGAGTAAAATTCCTGGTATTCCAAAACCCTCCATCCAGTCAACTGTTCCATCATAATTACTAATTTTAAAAACACCATTAAGAAGAAATAAAGCTGAGATTAAAATTCTTGCAAGAAGATCTAAAATGTTTGTCATAGTTTTAAAATAATGACTTGTTTAAATAATATCAAGTAAGTGTTTAAGATTATTAATCTGATTTTCAGGAGAGTAATCTAGATTATCAAAAATAATATTATTTCTATTCACCCAAATTGCAGTAAAACCATAATTACCGCCCCCAGAGACATCCCAGGTATTTGCGCTTAAAAAAGCGACTTCATGTTTTTCAATCTTATATTTTTTTACTGGAATATCGTATACCTTTGAATCTGGTTTAAAAATACCTACTTCTTCTACTGAAAAAATATCATCAAAAACTTCAAGATTATTACTGGAGACCAATTCATTGAGAAGGGAAGGAGTTCCATTTGAAAGTATTGATAGTTTGTAATTTTTTTCTTTTAATAATTGTAGAGTTTCTTTTACTTCTGGATAAGGGGAAAGAATTTTATAAAGATCAAGCAATTCACTTTTCATATTAGGATTAATATTAAAAACTTTCATTGATTTATCTAAACTATCTTCAGTAATTTTCCAAAAATCTTTATGTCTTTTCATAAGACTTCTAAGCCAAGTATATTCTAGCTGAGTTGTTCGCCAATAATTTGAAAAACTTTCCCATTTGCCGCCAATTTTATCTTTACATTTTTCTGCTGCAGAATTTACATCAAATAAAGTTCCATAGGCATCGAAAATTATTGCTTTAATATTTTTCATAAATTACTTTCTTGATATGAGTAATATTAGAATATTTTTTCCTGAAAGTTTATCTCTTAATTTTAATTCGTGGCTTGAAAAACCACAATCACACTATTTAACAAAAGTAATGAGAGTTAAAATTGGTGAAAATTTTTCACTATTTAATAAAAACGGTGAGTGGTTAGCTAAAATTAATAATATCAGTAGTGGCAAAGTTGAATTTAGTATTCGAGAAAAATTAAGAAATAAAGAAAACCCGGTAGATATTTGGTTGGCTTTTTCACCAATTAAATCAAATTATTCAAATTTCATGATACAGAAGGCTACTGAATTGGGAATAACCAAATTTATTCCAAT
>CACLSF010000029.1 GCA_902609535.1 uncultured Pelagibacteraceae bacterium
CTTCATAATTATGAGTAATATATTTATCATCAAATTTAATTTTACTAAAAATACTTGAATTAAAACAAGTAATACCTCCTGGTAATGATTTTATTTTTTTATGGTAAATATTTTTTTTAAGATATTTTTTATAATTTTGAAAATAAAATCTATTATCTTTGTAAGCTCCAAAATTTGTTAGGTAATAAAAAAAATTTTTAATTTTATTATTTTTTAGATTGGTTATAACGCCACATACACCATGAGCTTTTTTTGAAAAAATTAAATCAATAAGATTTTTAAAAAATTTTTTACTTATTAATATATCATCATCTAAAAATACAACATATTTTGTTTTAATATATTTTAGTGAAATATTTTTAGATTTTGTGAGACCAATTTTATGAATATTTTTTAATATTTTAAATTTATTAAATTTATATTTTTTAAAAATTCGTTTACATGTACTATAACTTTTTTTATCAGTATTTTGATCTATAATTATAATTTTTGAGGGTCGAAAATCATTATTTAAAATTTTAATTAAACATCTTTTTAACAATTTTTCTCTTTTGTATGTACAGACGACAACTGTAAATTTTTTATGGGTTTTCATTTGTATATTTAAATTAAATAGGTTTAATTAAATTTTCACTTTTGTTATTCTGCAACCATAATAAAATTCCAATAGGGAAATAATAAATAATATTGATATAATTATTAAAAAAACTTCCAGTGGGTATTAAAGGCCAAAGAGTTATTAAAATTGCTGATAAAATACAAATAAATGGGAAATCCATGAAATCTGGCAACCCAAGTATTTTATTATAAATGTGTTTTAATGAAACGTAACACAAGTAAAAAAATAAGTATGAAATTATAATAAACCCAACTATTCCAGTTTCAGATAATAATTGTAGATAGGTGTTATGAGGATGATTTGTGCAAATGTACGGATTTGATTGGTATTTTTTATTATTAATGCATTCTTTTTGAAAATTTTTAGGACCAACTCCAAAAATTTTATTGTTTTTAAATAAATCCCACGCAACTAAATAGTGGCCCTTATGATGGGATGAAAAATTACTAATACCTTTAGAAATTCCAGCTTGTTCTAGAGTTCTTTTAATCATCCTATCGGAAATTTTTTCATTATTTAATGAAAAAACACCTACAGATGTTAAAATGATAGAAAATAATATGATTATATGTTTAGAATATTTGTTCAACATTACTATTAGATATAAAAAAGTAAATAATACGAATAAAAAAGCTGCTCTCTCACCACTTAAATAAATAATTACAGAAGTAATAATAATAAAAATAGAGAAAAAAATTTGGTTTTTTTTGAGTTTTGAATATTTGGTTAAAAAAAAAAGTGCAGTTAAAACAGGAAGAAATCTAGATAAATAACTTCCATAAATTAATTCATCACCAAAAAAACTAGAAATTCTTAGTGGATTATTACTACCAGTAATGCTCTCACCAGTAAAATATTGAAAATATCCATCAGCTACTAAAATACAAAAGCATGCAAAAATTGAGAAAAATGAATATTTAATCACATTTTTTTTTTTTTCAAAAATAAACCAAGTCGCAAGTGCAAAAATAAAGAACCGGAAATATACTATTGACTTCAATGAAGAGATTAATTTGAATTCCGATAACATTGAACAAGCAAAAGACCAAATGTAAAAAATAAATAAAATAAGAAAGAATTTATTTTTAAAATATTTGTATTCTTTATTTTTTATACAATAAAAAATAAAGATTATCGTAGTTAATGAAATTAAAAAATCTGAAATGAGAGGACCTGATACTAAGCTTACTGGTAATATTATGAAAGATAAAAATATTGTATTAGTTATAATTAAGTTTACTTTTTCCATTATCAACTATCAGTTTTCATCAAAATAAAAAAATATATAAATATTGAAATAATGAGAAAATATAATACTGAAAATTTTAATAAGCTAGATAAAATAATTGGGGTAAATGACAGCAAAATATAAATTAAATTTGCTTTAAACAAATTATATTTATTTAACAGAATATAATGAAAATGGTTTTGGTCTCTCATGAAAGGATTTCTTTTCTTTGAAATTCTTAAAATTATTAATCTTACCATATCTATACCTATAATCAAAAAAATCGATATAATTTCAAAAACATCTACTTTATTAAAAAAATTAGGTTCAATTGTTGAAAAAATAAAATATCCACAAAGCAAGCTTGTACCAGAATTACCTAGAAATAATTTATTCTTAAGATTAAAAAATAGTAAGATTATCAAAGTAATAAAAATAGATAAGTCTATAGAATTAAAACTTTCACTAAGTATTAAAAATTTTAAAAATATAATACCAAATGCAGAAATTAAAATAACAAGGCCATTAATACCATCGGCCATGTTCATTGCAACGTATAGAAGTAATATACATAAAAATGTTACAAATACTTTTAATTTACCAAAATAATATTCGGAATTAATAATTTCAAAGTAAATTTTTTCAATCACAAAAAATTCATTTTTTAGAATAAAAAACAAGGATAATATAAGTATAAAAAAAATTCTGATATACGGATTCAAATTGATTTTATCATCAATTATCCCTACTAAAAAAAAACAAGAAATATAGATTATTGAAATAAAAAAATTTTTTTCCTCTAAATTTAATTGGTATACTGTCGAAATCAAAATTGAAGTGAATAAAATTATTCCACCTGTTATTGGAATAGGAAAATTGTGAATTTTTGATTTATCTGGGCTATCAACCAAATTTAATTTCTTACCAATCAAACTTGAAAAATATCCTAATATTAATGTGATTATTGAGATTACTATTATTAATTCTGTCATTAATTTTTATAAAATCTTACATGGTAATTAAATATTTAATCAAGCTTAAAATTTTCTCTCCAACTAATTTTTTCAGAAAATTCAGGTTGTTCACTTTTATAAAGTAAAAAATTTTCAATTATTAAAATGTCCATATCGGTCCTCATAAAACATCTGTATGAGTCTTCTGGAGTACAAACAATAGGCTCTCCTCTAACATTAAAAGAGGTATTTATCAATATAGGGATACCTGATAATTTCTCAAATTCTAAAATTAAATCGTAAAACATTGGATTTGTTTTTTTATCTACCATTTGAACTCTTGCAGAATTATCAATATGTGTAACTGAGGGAATTTCTGATCTTTTCATATTAAGTGTTTCAATAATATTGCTGTAATTAATATTTAAATTTTCCTTATAAGTATTTTTTACTTTCCCCACTAACAACATATATGGCGAGTCATGATCCCACAAATTAAAATATTTATTTGCTTTTTCTCTAATTACAGATGGTGCAAAGGGCCTGAAAGATTCTCTAAATTTTATCTTCAAATTTAATTTTGTTTGCATATTTGGATCTCTTGGATCAGCTAATATTGATCTTGTACCTAAAGATCTTGGGCCAAACTCCATCTTACCATTATGCCAACCAATTATTTTGCCTTCATTAATTAACTTTGCAGTCTCTTTAGTTAATTTATTATTTTCCATAAAATGATACTTTGCATCAGTTTTGTTTAGAAATTGTTCAATTACATTTTTTTCAAATTTGTTTCCTAAATAACTTCCAAACATGCTGTCTATGTTTTCATCTACATTTCTTTTATAACCTAAATGTTTGTGGTAAATTGAAAGTGCAACTCCTAGAGATCCACCAGCATCACCACTAGCAGGCTGTATCCAAATTCCTTTAAAAATTTTTTCATTTAAAATTTTACCATTAGCAACACAATTTAGAGCAACTCCACCTGCTAAAACGAGATTGTCACTATTGGTTAATTTTTTTGCAGTTTTACAAAGTTTAACAACTATTTCTTCAGTAACATCTTGTATTGAACTTGCAATATCCATGTGAAATTCTTCCAGTCTTGACTCTGGATCTCTTCTTTTTTTTTTAAAAAGTTCTATAAAGTTTTGATTTATGGTTTTAAAGCCATACTGATAATCAAAATATTTCATGTTCATTTTAAAAGATCCATCACTTTTTACTTCAATAAGATTATTTAAAATAAGATTTTTAAATCTAGGCTTACCATAAGGTGCCAAACCCATAACTTTATACTCTCCTGAATTCACTTTAAATCCAAGATAATATGTAAACGCAGAGTATAGCAGTCCAACAGAATCTGGAAATAGGATTTCTTTTAAAAAAGTAATCTTATCCTCCTTTCCATGTGCAATTGAGGTTGTTGTGTCTTCTCCCACTCCATCTATCGTTACAATTGCTGAGTTTTTAAATGGCGATGGATAATAACAGCTAGCTGCGTGAGACTCGTGATGCTCTGAGAAGAGAATTTTTTTACTTATTATTCCTTTACTTAAATTACTACTTTTATTTAATGATTTTTGTAACTTGAATAATTCATTTGTTATATTTTTTTTAAGAAACAGTTTATTTGTAAACCACTCAGTCATGGCATTATCAAAACTTTTATAGCCTATTGGAGAATTATTTAAAAAAGTTTTTAACAACCTAATAAATTTCTTAATTGGTTTTTCATAAAAACCAATATAGTCAATTTGTTCAAGACTGAGATTACAAAAGTTTAAACATTCCCTTAAAGCATTTGAAGGAAAGGATGGGTCATGCTTAATTCTGGTAAATCTTTCCTCTTGTGCTGCAAAAATAATTTTTCCATCCTTTAAAAGAGAAACTGCAGAATCATGATATAAAGCTGATATTCCTAAAATATACATTTCTAAAGTTGATTATTCATTGAGCTTGGTTGTTTAGTGCGATTAATCAAATAACTTTGCTTATTATTTTTAGAATTTAACTTAAACAATATATTAAAAATTAAATTTAACGGCGTAAATATTGCAAAAAAAATCACAAAAAAAAATAATTTTAAAAGCAATATGTATGAAGATTTTATTAATATACGCATATGTAAAATTTATATATATTATAGACCACTTAATTATACCATAAATTTTATGATCAGCTTCGAAGACATATCAGACAGTAAAAAATATGTAGTTGCAAATTTACTAAATGTATTAAGCCCGATAATTTTATATCCAATCATTACATCAAATTTAGATCCATCAATTTATGGAAATTATTTAATGTTCGTATCTATAGCTATGATTGGCATTGGACTTGTTAATATGGGTTGTTTACTTGGTTTTAGAAGAGACTATTTTAAGTATTATGGGACTGATAATTTTAAAGATTATATAATTTCTGTACAAATATTTATTTTATTAATTTACGTGGTTTTTTTTATTATCTCTTTATTATTTGACAATTTAATATTTCAAAGCTTAACAAAGATACAAAACGAAACAAATTTTTGGAGTTTGTTAGTTATTACTTTGTTATTAGATTTTTTTAATAAGTATTTTTTAACTTACTTAGTAAATGCAAAAAAATCAAAAATATATTTATATGTTTATGGTATAAAATCTCTTTCTAATATAGTAATTACAATTTTTTTATTTAGTTTAAATTTTGAAATATTGTCAATAATTTATTCTTTATTATTTACAAATATATTTATTCTTATCATATCGCTTATTTATCAGTTTAAATTTTATAGAAATTTTAAATTTAGATTTCAGTTAGTATTTGAGACATTAAAAATATCTTATCCAATGACATTTAGGATTCTTTTCGGAAAAGTTAATGGTGAGTTTGATAAAATTTTAATTGCAAATATAATTAGTCCAGCAGCTACAGCTATTTATTATATAGGACAAAGTATAGCTTATTTTGTTTTTCTTTTTTTAAATTCTTTAGACAAAGTATTTATTACAGGTTTGAATAATCACTTATTTAAAAAAAAAAAATTAAACATAAAAACTTACTTAACTCCATTTTTCTTTTTAGTGGTTTTAAGTACAATATTTGTAATTTTATTTCATGATATAATCTTATACTTTTTAATAAATAAAAAATATTTAGGTTCAGAATATGTAATATTATTTTTTTCAATACATTATTGTTTTCTATTCTTTGGAAAGATATCTGGAACTCAATTTATATTTTTAAAAAAAACCTGGACGTTAAATAATATATTCATATTAAATGTGTTTCTAAATATAAGTCTTACTATTTTGTTAGCTATTAAATTTGGAATTGCTGGAGCTGCCTTTGCTACGCTTATTTCTGGTTTAATATCAACTTATATTGCTTATAAACTTGCAAATAAGAGTTTAAAAATAGATTTTGAATTTAAAAAAATTCTCATACTTTTATTTTTTTTATTTATTGTATTTTTGATAAGTTTATATCTAATGAATTCATCATTTGATGTGATAGATATAAGAGTAATCGTAATAAAAATTTGTATGCTATTGCTTTTTATTTATTGTGGTTTTTTTATAAAGTTAATTGACAAAAACTCAATATTGAATTTTTTTAAATAATTATTATTTAATTGCTATAAATCCTTCAAAGGGTCCGTATTTAAATATACTTATAACATCTTTGAAACCTGCTCGTTTTAACATATCTAAATTTCCTTTTGTGCTAAATGGCTCCAGCACTCCTTTTAAAGATTTTGATTTTGACAATATCTCACTAGATGAATAGCCCTTATCAATTTTATACTCCATATAAATTTGATTTAAGATATCTTGAAATCTCGCATCTGGACCACGAACTTTTTCAACCAAGAAAAAAGCGCCTCCCCAATTAAGTTCTTTGTAAATTTTGTTAATTAAAAATTGTCTTTTATTTTGTGGAATAAATTGAAGTGTATAAAATGATGAAACTATACACGATTTTTTAAAATTTATCAAAGTAACATCTTTTTTAAAAAATTTTATTTTACTATTTTTTCCAGCTTTCTTTTTACTGTAATCAATCATTTCTTTTACAGTGTCATAACCTTCGCAGGAAAATTTTTTATCATTTTTTTTATGGCGGTTTATTAATTCTATTAAAAAAGTACCTGTTGATGATCCAATATCTATCACTCTAGATTTATCTTGAAGAAAAAAATCGCTTATTTTTAAATATAAATCTCTACACTCATTATATAGTGGTACTGATTTATTTATGTGATCATCAAATTTTTTAAAAGTATCTCCTCTAAAGGACCATGATGCTGTTTTTGATTTAATTTTATCACCTGTATTCATTTACCTATATATAACCTCAAAATGTTCTGAACTCCTAGGCCTAAATGCTTTTCTATCATTAATTATTGTTTTTTGAAGTTGATAATGTTGTATCGGGAATACGTCATAATATTTTGTATTATTTTTATCAAAAGGATATTCAAGTATATTAGTATCTGTATCGTATGTTTTATCAAAATACGGTCCACTAACTACTCTATTAACAATGTACTTGTGGTCAGCTAAGTTATGATTTTCATTGTTAATATAATAATCAAAATCTTTTTTATTCATTTCTCCTAAACTAAAAAAATTTGTAAATAATTTAAATTTTTTTTTAAAACTTGAGTAAACATTAATAGGCAAATAGATTATTTTATTTTTTGAATTTCCCAAATTAATATCTAAATCTATATCATCAGGTAGTATGTGATCTGCATTTGGATATATTTGTTTTAAAAAAATAAATGATCTGCATAGTTGATGCTGAAAATCCACCATAATCATATTTATATCAGGGTAAATTTTTTTTACAAAACTTTGAAGTCCACCATAGTAAGATCCAACATCAATCCAGCTATCACTATTAGATAATAAGTCATATTTTTTTATTTGAGAAGCTATATAAGCATATCTGCTCCATCTTACATTTGTTGAGATACCTTTACTTATAAAATAGAATTTTTTACATCCTGGAGATAGATGTGCTGGATTTATTTTTAGTAAATTTAAATCAGAATATTTTTTTAGAAAATCAATATCATCATAAAACCCATTGATTATTTCAGGTTTAACCGTTTCATAGATTTTTCTCACAAAATAATTTATTGAGGTATCAAAAA
>CACLSF010000030.1 GCA_902609535.1 uncultured Pelagibacteraceae bacterium
CAAATTTAATACAGCCGCCTGAACTGATACATCTAATGCAGATGTTACCTCATCACATAATATAATATCTGGTTTAGCTGCAAAAGCTCTTGCTACTGCAACTCTCTGTTTTTCACCACCAGATAATTGTCTAGGGTACCTAGACATATAAAATTCTCCAAGTCTTACTTTTTGCAATAGGTCTATAATATTTTTTTTTAATTCTTCACCCTTTAAACCAAAATATAACTTTAATGGTTGTGCTATTATTTCTTCAACAGTATGGTTTGGGTTTAAAGACTCATCTGGATTTTGAAAAATTAATTGAATAATTCTTAAATCATTGGGATCTCTCTCTTTAAGGTCAGACGATAAATTTCTATTTTGGTCAAATTTTATTATTCCACTTTTAGTTCTGAGTAACCCAGCAATAGATTTTAGAATTGTTGACTTCCCACTCCCTGACTCTCCAACAAGAGCTATGGTTTCACCCTTCTTAATATTAATATTAATATCTTTAACTGTTGGGTTGTCGTCAGAAATTCTATTTAATACTTGATCTAAAAGTTTTTGCTTAGCGTAACTTATTGAAACTTCTGAAAGGTTTAATATTTCTTTATCCTGTGTACTCGTCTTAATTTCATTTAGAGTTTGATTAACCTGACTGTCATTCATTAAACTCTTATGATTAAAGCATCTAACACTAGTGTTTAATTCCTCTAAGTACTCAAGTTGAGGAGAGTTATTTTTACATTTTTCTTCTGAAAAATCACACCTATCAAAGAAACTGCAGCCCCTATGAATTGTACCAGGTTGAGGTTGGCTACCAGGCATTGATTGTGGAAGTCCTGTTAGTGATAATTTTGGAATAGATTTGAGTAAACCATAGGTATATGGATGAATTGGTTTTTTAAGAATATCTCTTGAAGGCCCTTCTAATACTATTTCACCGGAGTACATTACGATAATACGATCACTTACTTGAGCAATTGCTCCCAGGTCATGGCTTACATAAACCATTGATGTTCCTGTATCTTTAGCAATGAAATTAAGTAGTTCTAAAACGTGAGCTTGTGTTGTTACGTCTAAGCCAGTAGTAGGTTCGTCCAATAGTAAAAGGTCAGGAGTTCCAGCTAATGCCATTGCAACCGCAACTCTTTGTTGTTGTCCTCCTGAAAGTTCATGAGGATATCGAAGAGCAATTGTTTCTGGTGAAGGAAGTCTCACTTTATTTAACAATTCAGAAATTTTTTTATCTCTTTCTTCCTCTTTTAAATCAGAATGCAACTGTAATGCCTCATCAATTTGATAACCTATTTTTAAATTTGGTGTCAATGCCTGCCCAGCATTTTGTGGTATCATCGCAATTTTTCTACCTCTGATTTTTTCCAAATCTCTATTTTTCATTTTTAAAAGATTTGAGGAATTGAATTCACATTCTCCACCAATTGTATAGAGACCATGCTTAACATACCCCATCATTGCTAGTGCTAGAGTACTTTTCCCAGATCCAGACTCTCCAACAATACCAACGGTTTCACCTTTTTTAATATTTGTGCTTATGTTTCTTAGTATTAAAATCTCTTCACCTTTTTTACTTTTAAATCCAATGGATAAATTTTTTACTTTTTGAATTATTTGAGTCATTTTTAAACTGGAGCTTTTGTTGATCTATCTATACCTAATGCTTTAGCAAAAGCATCGGCTGTCAAATTGATACCAATTATTAAGCTGCTTAAACCAACTATTGGAGCTATCACTGACCAATAAGCAAAAGACATTAGACCTCTGGCGTTTGATATCATCAATCCCCAATCTGGAGTTGGGGGACTAACACCAAAACCGAGAAATGACAAAGAACTAAAGCCAAGTAGCATCCATGACCATCTCATTGCACCTTCCACTAAAATTGCATCTCTTACATTTGGAATTATCTCATTCCATATTATTGAAAAATTACTGTGACCTCTTGCTCTAGCGGATACAATAAAGTCTTTTGCAATAACATCATGGGTTGCAGCTCTTGCTACTCTTACAATTCCTTTACCATAAAAAAAACCTAGAGCAGGTATCAATACTTCAGTTGATGTACCTAACAAAGATACAATTAACAACATTGCTAATATCCACGGTATAGATAAAAATGCATCAACAATTCTCATCACTATATCGTCAGTTTTTCCACCAACCAGTCCACAAAAAATTCCTAATAGACCACCCCAAAGCAGTGCTATCAAAGATCCAAAGAAAGTAATTGTTAAAGCTGTTCTTCCACCTAAAATTGTTCTAGTAAAAACATCTCTTCCAAGATCATCAGTTCCAAACCAATATTCAGCCGAAGGAGCCTGTAGCATTAAAGTTGGGTTAATTGCTTTAAAATCATATGGCGCAATATAAGGGCTGATAAATGCAAGAATTAAGTGGAAAATCAATATACTTAAACCAATAAAACCCGATGGTCTTGAGGCCATTGTAATTATTATCTCAGAGACTTTTGCGAAATTACTTTTTTTTTCTTCCTGATAAATATTATCCAATTTCATATTATTTTCTTATCTGTAACGTCTTTAATCTTGGATTAAGCATCAATGTCATTAGATCTGCCAATAAGTTTATACTAACATATATAGATGCAAGAATTATTGCTAACGCTTGAACTGTTGGTAAATCTCTATTTGAAATAGACTCAATAACTAGTCTTCCAAGACCTGGGTAATTAAATACAACCTCAGTTACAACAACACCCCCTAATAACCATGCAATTGTTAAAGCTACAACATTAATAGCTGGTAACAAAGCATTTGGTAAAACATGTTTAAAAACCATTTTCCAATAGGGAACACCTTTTAAGATTGCCATTTGAACGTATTCACTTGCCATAACTTGAATGACACTTGACCTTACCATACGTGCCATATGAGCTGTCATTATCATTGCAATAGCAATCACTGGTAAAATAATATTAGGTAATAGTTCTAGGAATGAAACATCAGTTGGAACTATTACTATACCAGGCAACCACTCTAACCATATTGCAATAATTAAGATTAATAGAGTGGCACTGATAAATTCTGGAATAGTCATAGCAAATATTGTTACTGTTGAAATTGCTACATCAGGTAATTTATCTCTCCATAGTGCAGTTACAATTCCTAGTATTAAAGCGATTGGTATACCAATGAAAATAGCAGCTGATGCTAGAACTAATGAATTTTTAATACGTGGCCCTAGAACCTCTTTAATTGGCATTTCTCCACTCAATGAATAACCAAAGTCTCCTTTAATAGCATTTACTGCCCAAGATACATATCTCTCATATGCAGGAACATTCAAACCTAATCTTATATAACAAGCTTCTAATTGCTCTCCAAATGCTTGTCTTTCAAGATACGTTGTACATGCATCACCAGGTAAAATTTCAGTTCCAACAAAAGTGATTAAAGATACAATAAATAAAGTTATTAAACCTAATAAAATTCTTTTAATAATTAAAAAAAGCATAAGAATACTTAAATTTTAAATTATTTATTTAGAAATGAAAGAGGTTTTACAGGCCTAATTAAAGGCCTGTAAAACAAAAGTTATTACTGAACACTAACTGTGTGCCACCTTATTGAAAAATACTCAACTTCGTCGAGATTTTTCACTTTAGAAGATGTGACAACCAGTCTAGATACATGGTAAGGAATCATAGTTCCAGACTCTTCCCATAGTGTTTTCTGGGCATTTATATATGCTTTTTTTCTTTTGTTAAAATTTAACTCTCCTCTAGCTTCAGCTAAATTCTTGTCAAAAGAGGCACTTTTATAAAAAGACTCATTCCATTTTGCTTCACTATGATAAGCCTCATGCAAAATACTGTCTGCTGGTCTTTCATTCCAACGTGTCATTGCTACAGCCTTTTTCATCCAAGTTTCATTCCAATAACTTTTTGAAGGTGTCATTTGGATATCTGCTCTTATGTTAGCTTTAGCAAATTGTTGTTGTAAAACCTCTGCAATAGTTGGCCATGTTGGTTCTTTTGTAGAAACGTGAATTGTCATATCAATACCATCAGGATAACCAGCTTCTTTAAGGAGTTTTTTTGCAGTTGCTGGTTGAGGCGGACAATTCTTCTCCATTCTATATTGGTCAGAAGGTGCAACAGGAGTATCACATGATACTGTTGCTGCTCCAGCCATAACTAAATCAACTAACTCTTGTCTATCTACAGCTATTCTTACAGCCTTTCTTACTCTAGGATCATCAAATGGTGCAACGTCGGTTCTCATTACCATACCTCTCCAGTTTCCAGTAGGTATAACTGAGACATTAAACTTTGAATTACCATCAAATATTTTTTTCTGGTTGAATGGAACATATCTATTCATATCAATTTGACCTGTAAGTAGGGCTTGAATTCTAGCTTGACCATCTGGGATAGCTATTACATGAACTTCAGCAAGTTTAGGTGCCCCTTCCCAATAATCTGGGTTTGCTTTAAGAATTGTTGTTCCCTCAGCATCAAACTTTTCTACTATAAAAGGTCCAGTTCCAATACCTGTTTTTCCAATAGTATCTCCTGATCCATTAGGTATCATTCTTAGTCTATAATCAGTTAATAAAAGCGGAAAATCAGCAAAAGATGTGTTCAACTTCATTTTAACTGTGTGTGAGTCTACAATCTCAATATCTGTTACTGCACTCATGCTTTTCTTTGCAGGCGAACCAATTTCAGGATCTTTAACTCTCATCAAAGAATATTTTACATCCTCTGCATCAAAATCAGATCCATCATGGAATTTAACACCTTTTCTTAAGTTAAAAGTCCATTCTGTTGCATCTGCATTTCCTGACCAGTCTGTTGCTAACTCAGGAGATGTAACCCCTTTAAGATCTTTTCTTACAAGACGGTTCTGTGTCATAATTACTACCTGAAACAGTCGTCCTTTAGTAATTGCGTCTAAATTTGTATCTTTTCCAAAACCAACATCATGAGATAATTTAAAAACTCCACTCGATGCATTAGCAAAAGAAAGCGTTACAAATAGTGATACCAATAAAACTGATATCAATTTAAAAATGTTTTTCATAATTTCCTCTCTTTAAAAAAATAAAAGGTAACAATTAGCAACTTATATAGCAACAGTGAAAATGGTTCTTTTTTATTTGTTTTATTGATGTATTTTGATTATTTAAAAAAAAGTAATGAAAGATTTAATCAATAAATACAGGTTTACAGTAAAGCCTGTTAGCCTTGAAAATTCTAACTCTTTGGAGCTTGCAAGGTCAATTCAAGTTCATCCACTAACTTATCAAGAGCTACCCTATGACCCTGAATACTCTAATTATGCCGGAAGATTAACACTTGAAAAATTATCTAATGTAAGTCCTGAGGAAATGTATTGGAAAGGAAGGCAAGAAATAATATTTAGACATACTGGTGAACATCCATTTGAAATATCTGGTCCAGATTCATTAAAATTATTGCAAAAAATATTTCCAAGAGATGTATCAAAAATATCAAAAGGAAGATGTTCTTACCAGTTTGCTTGTTATCATGACGGGGGAATGATTACAGATGGAGTTTTATTAAAAATTGATGAAGATAAATATTGGTTTGCTCAAGCAGATGGGGACCTTTTTTCTTGGTATAAAGCTCACTCTAAAAATATAGATGTTGATATAAAAGATCCTGAAGTATGGGTAAGTCAAATCCAAGGCCCTAAGTCAATGAAACTTTTAGAAAATATAGCAGATGGATTTTCTGAAAATGACTGGAAATATTTTGATTGGAAAGAATTACAAATCTTAGATCAAAAAGTAATTGTAAGTCGAAGTGGTTTTACAAATGAACTAGGTTGGGAAATTTATTTTCGACCTGAAAATGAAACTGAAAAAATCGGAGATTATATTCTTGAGGAAGGAAAAAAATTAGGTATGATTTTAGTAGCCACTCCTGGTTTTAGATGTAGAAGAATTGAAGCAGGTCTACTATCTGCAGGACAAGATTTTACAAAAAAAACAAATCCATTTTCAGTTGGTCTTGGGCGTTTTATAAATTTTGATAAAGAAGATTTTATTGGAAAAGAAGCTCTCATGACATCAGATAAAAAATGTAAGACATGGGGAATTAGAGTTGTAGAGGGAACTGCTATTAAAGGTGAAAGTATTAAAATTAATGAAAAAATTATTGGTAAAATAACTTCTAGTACTTGGTCACCATATCAAATTTGTGGAGTTGGTATTGTACACCTCGATAATGATGAAAATGGACCAGGAGATGTTGTTGATATTAGATGCACTGATGGAAAAGTACATAAAGGAGAAATCTGTAAGTTGCCCATGTATGATGCAAAAGGAGAAATTGTTAGAGGTCTAAATAGAAATATTCCAAAAGTGCCTAATCCTTGGCCTGGCATTAAAACCACAAATTAAAAAAAATTTATTTAGTGAAGGTTAAAAAACAAATAATAGCAGTTGGAGGTGGTGGTTTCACTCATAATGAAGATAGCGATTTAGATCAATTTTTTTTAGATCAAATAAATAAAAAAAAATGCGCTATAGGTTTTTTACCAACTGCTAGTTATGATGATTCCAAAAAAACTGAGCTATTCTATAAAAGATTTGAAAATACTAACTTTAAAGTTTCTCATTTCAATCTTGTCTCTAAAGTTAAAGGTTTTGAAAACTGGATTTCAAATTTAGATGCTATTTATGTTGGAGGAGGAAATACTAAATTCATGATCGACTTATGGAGAAAAAATAATTTATTTGAAATTTTTATAGAAGTTTATAACTCAGGAATAATTCTTTCTGGTGTAAGTGCTGGAGCTGCATGTTGGTTTGATTATTTTCTGACAGACTCAGATGGACCTGGCTTCAAACCATTAGGTGGCATTGGGCTTTTATCTGGAAGTTTTACCCCACATTATTCAGATGAAAAAAGAGCAGATAAATACAGACAAAATATAAAAAATAAAACTTTACCAGGTGGTGTAGCTATTGATGATGGTGTTGCGGTACTTTTTATTGACGGAAAACCAACAGAGGTTTATTCTTCCAGGGAAAGTCATAATGCTTATTTTGTTGATCAAAATAAACAACTTAATTTAAAAGAATATATTAAAATTAATAATGAGTGATAATATTTTACCAAGTCAAAAAATTTTTAGCATTAAAGATGCAAGAGAACTGTCAAGAAAACGATTACCTAAATTAGTTTTTGATTTTATCGATGGAGCATCTGGAGATGAAAAACTAGCTGAAATAAATAGTAGAGCATTAGATCAAATTAGACTTGAACCTAAAGTTTTGAGAAATGTTGAGAAAAGATCTCTTAAGAAAAAAGTATTGGGTTATGATTTTGATTTTCCTTTTGGTTTTGCTCCGATGGGTATGACTAATTTATCATGGCCTGGCGCAGACTCTATGTTAGCAGCTGAAAGTGCGAGAAATAATATACCTACTTGTGTTTCTATGGCTTCTACAACAACTTTAGAAAAAATGTACGAACTTTCAGAAGGTCACTCATGGATGCAGCTATATATATTTCAGGATGAAAATTTTGTCATGGAACTTTTAGATAGAGCTAAGAATACAGGATACGAAGTTGCAATATTAACTGTAGATGTTCCTGTGCTATCCAGACGAACTAGAGATGATAAAAATGGATTCTCCTACCCTTTCAAGATTGGTCCAAAACAATTTTTTGATTTTGCAACTCATCCTACTTGGTCTTTATCGACTTTGCTAAGTGGCATTCCTAAACCAATGAATTACGTTACATCTAAA
>CACLSF010000031.1 GCA_902609535.1 uncultured Pelagibacteraceae bacterium
AGATTGATTGAGCACTCTTAACATCGTCTACTAATTCAAAAGAATATTTAGAATTATCAACATGACGTTGGAAGTAACTTAATTTATCTGCTGGTAAATTTGCTAAAATGATGTCATCAAATTCATTGATACTAGTTTTAATTTGATCTCCATTAGTTTCAAAGTTTGCAAATTTATATTCTTGCAAACAATATTGAAGTTTAGGGTTCATTGGCGGTGGAGCAACATTTGATGTTAAATAAACTCTGTTAGGGAGATAATTAACAAGACTTGGATAAAAACCAACAATACCAAGGCCGATTAGCTGTAGAGCTATGAAGGGCACAACACCTTTCCATATATCTAATGTCTGAATAATTTTAGGAGCAACTCCTTTTAGATAAAACAAAGCAAACCCAAATGGAGGTGTTAAGAATGACGTCTGTAAGTTTACACCTATCATTACTCCAAGCCATACAGCAGTTACATTTGCTCCTGTTTCAGCAAGTAGTATTGGTGCAATAATTGGAACTACAACAACAGCTATTTCTATAAAGTCTAAAAAGAATCCTAGAAGGAAAATTACCACCATAACAACAATGAACTGTGTCCAAAAACCTCCAGGCAGATCTTGAAGAAAATCTCTAACCAACTCTTCTCCTCCAAATGCTCTAAATCCAGATGTAAGCATTGCAGCTCCTAATAGAATAATGAAAACCATTGATGTTGTGATGCAAGTTTCTGTCACGACTTCTTTTAATACATTGTCTGTCTTATAACTTCTCCAGAAACTCCATGCTATTCCATAAACAAGTATAATTACAAAAAAGGCAGTAGTATAGATTGCACCTATATTTCTTTCTTCTAAATTTTTTACGTTAAGTTCATAATTTGAAGCTAAAAAAGTAATTGGTATTATTGATCCTAAAATTAGTATTAAAGGGTAAAAAGCACTTTTTTTACCTTCAAACAGTCTATATCCTGCCATTAAAGTTGCACCAATTGCACCAATAGAACCAGCTTGGTTTACAGTTGCAATACCCATTAAGATTGAACCTAATACTGCAAATATAAGTGCAAGAGGTGGAATAATTATAACCACAACTCTCAACCAAAATTTAAAATCAAAATTTCCCGTAGATGGAACAGGAGGTGCAACTCCTTTTTTTATTCTTGCATAAAAAAATACATACGTCATGTACAGCGCTACTAGAACTAATCCTGGTAGCAAAGCGCCCAGGAACATATCTCCTGCACTAGATGATCCAACTCTAAACTCGCCAGGCATATTAAATTCACCAGTAATTGCTTTGTAGTCATTTTGTCTAATATTATTTGCAACATCAGATGCACTTGCCAGTTGGTCAGCAATAATTATTAACACAATTGATGGAGGAATTATCTGTCCTAGAGTTCCAGACGAACAAACAATACCACTCGCTAGCTTACGATCATAATTATTATTTAACATTGTTGGCAAAGAAATTAGTCCCATTGCGATAACGGTAGCACCAACAATTCCAGTTGTTGCGGCAAGCAAGGCTCCTACAAAAATTACAGATATTCCTAATCCACCTGGAATCGGACCAAATAGTTGACCCATAGTAATTAGTAAGTCTTCAGCTATTTTGGATTTCTGCAGCATTATTCCCATAAAAATAAATAAAGGAATTGCAATTAAAGTATCTGTTTCAACATCCCAATAGTTACTTCTAAAATTCGTAATTCCTGCAACTAACCATTCGATAGGTCCATCCACGGTGAAATAAGCGCTTGAATCTCCCTCAAATATTGTGCCAAAAAAAGCAGCTAAAGCAATTGAAATTATTGCTGAGCCTGGAAGGGCAAAAGCTACAGGATAACCTGAGGCAAGTGCCACAATCATAATTAAAACCAAAACAGCTAAAAATAATAATTCCATTATTGGCTTTCCACTTTGTTCTGTATAAGTTTATGGCTACTCGACATAAAATAACTAGTAAATTGTAATAACATAGTTACGGCGAAGACCGCTAAATATACTGCCATTAAATATAATAAATATAGTCCATTTGAACCTTGCTGCGTAACTTCAAAAGCAACAACTGGTCCATTTATAATACTCGCTTTGCCGTTTAATCCTAAAAATAGAACTATCAAACAAAGAGGGACACCTAATAATGATGATCCAAGTACATTGGTCCATGCCTTTTTTCTCTCACTAAAAGATGAATATAGTACATCAACCCTTACATGACCTTCATGAATTAAAGCATAGGCACTAGCAAATAAATATAAAGCTGCATACCAAAATCTGACAAGATCTCCTTGAAAAGCTTGCTCATAAGAAAAAACAAACCTCGATAAAACAATTACAAATTCACTTAAGACAACTAACACTGCTAACCAGATGAAACCAACAGATTTTGTAAAGTAACCAATTATAAATGAAACTAATATAATTGGAAAATGTATATATGTTATTCTTTCTGGAGCTTTTACCATAAAGGCTTTAACTTCTGGACTAAATATAGCTTCCCATAATCTCTCAACAACCATAAATGAAATTATAAAATCAGCTATACCAACTAAAAATACTGCCCAAAAAGATCCTCTGATTAAGTATGCTGAAAATTTTGTTAAAATTTGTGAGTCGTCAACTAAAGTTTGGGTATATGTTTTAAAAACATAAAAAATAACTGAAAGAATACAAACTATGTATATTAAAATTTGAATATAACCATATGTTAAATCTGAAGACTCTAAAGACTTTTGCTTATAACCAAACATATCATAATGAGAAAAAACTTTTTTAATACCTGGCCATCCACCCCAAACTGTAAATATGTTATTTATTAAAAATGCTAAAGTAAATGCTAAGACCGAATAGCTTAAGATCCTCAAATAAGTTGATAATTTATTGTTTTCTGAACTCATATGATTTTAAATTTCTTAAAAGTAATACTTAATTTTAGAATAAAAAAAAGGGCCCAAATAAGGGCCCTTTTAATTATTAAATTAAGCTCAATTACATTCCTAAAGCTCTGTTTCTTTGCGAAATGTAAGGTGAATCAGACAAGTTAGTCCATGATCCAATGTCTTTTCTTGCTTTTAAGAAGCTCGTATGAACTCTTTCAGCAAGACCACTGCTAGCTCTTGTTTCTTCAAACACTTCGTTAGCAGCACCTGCAAAGCCATCATAAACCTTGTCGCTAAACTTCTCTAGTTTAACACCATGATCATTGATCAATCTTGCTAAAGCAGCACCATTTTTAGCATTGTACTCAGACATCATAACGTCGTTTTCCATTGATGCAGCAGCTTCAATCAATAATTGATCTGATTTGTTTAAGCTTGTGAACCAAGATTTGTTTGTTCCACATGCTAACATTGATCCAGGCTCGTGCATACCAGGATAGTAGTAGTATTTAGCAGCTTCTTGGAATTTCATAGCTTCATCATTCCATGGACCTACCCATTCTGTTGCATCAATTGCACCAGACACAAGGTTTTCATAGATTTGTCCACCAGGTAATGAAACCGGAGATCCTCCAAGTTTACCAATTACTTGTCCACCTAAACCAGGCATACGCATTTTTAAACCTTTGAAGTCATTAGGGCTTCTAATCTTTTTGTTAAACCATCCACCCATTTGAACTCCTGTGCTTCCGCACATAAAGTTTTTAAGACCAAATTTATCAGCTAGTTCATCCCATAACTGTTGACCACCTGCAAATCTAATCCATGCATTCATTTCAGTGTATGTAAAACCAAATGGTACTGCTGTAAAGTAACCCCAAGCTGGATCTTTTTTAACCCAGTAGTAGTCAGCAGCATGGTACATTTGTGAGTTACCAGATGCAACTTCATCAAAAGAATCAAATGCTTTAACTCTTTCATTTGCTGCATAGTAAGTAACTTGAATTCTACCATCACTTATATCTGCAATCCTTTGTGCAAATCTTTGAGCTCCTGTTCCTAGACCTGGAAAATCTCTTCCCCAAGTAGCAACCATTGATGCTTCTATTCTTTCAGCAGCAACAGCTGGAGCAGCTAAAGATGATGCAGCTACAGCAGCAACACCAGTCGCAGCAGCAGCTTTAAAGAACTTACGTCTTGAAGGTAATTTTTTACCTTTCAACTTTTTGTCTTTAATCATTTATTTCTCCTCTATAGTTAATTAACTGTCGACAATTAAACACAAATGTAACTTAGAGTCATTTTAAAAATTAAGAGATTCAGGAAAATACAATCCAAGATTGTATTAAATCAACTTTTCATTCTCATACACACAACATTTTTCAGGGGGGATATAAAGATTGATATCTCCAATTGAAATTGGCAATTCTCTATCTACTTTAGATTTGATTATAAAATTCTCCATATTTGCTGTCAATAATTTGAAATTTCCAAAATCTTCAACTCTAGTAAGTGAGGCTTTTATTGTATTTTCGCCCTCTTTTTCTGCAACATTTATGAATTCTGACCTAATCCCAAGTTTTACGTTTTTATCTTTTAATTTTGAGAGATTAGAGTTTGTTTTAATTTCAACATTATTTATTTTTACAGAATATTCAGAAGAAACTTCGCTTTCAAAAATATTCATAGCTGGAGATCCAATAAAGTAACCAACAAATGTTGTTTTTGGTCTTTCAAAAAGATCTTTTGGAAGTCCAACTTGGACTATTTCTCCCTGGTCCATAACAATAATATTATCAGCAAACGTCATAGCTTCATTTTGATCATGGGTTACGTAAACTAAAGTGGTTTTATACTGTTCATTAATTTCTTTTAGATTTCTTCTAAGCCTAAATTTTAAATCTGGATCAATTACAGTTAATGGTTCGTCCATTAATACACCTGCAACATCTTCTCTTACCAATCCTCTTCCAAGTGAGATGAGTTGTTTTTGATCTGCAGTAAGTTTTCTGGCTGGTAAATTTAAAAAAGATGAAAGTTTTAATGTATCTGAAACAGATTTTACTCTTTCATCAATTTTTTCTTTAGAAAAGTTCCTACACTTTAAGGGAAAGGCTAGGTTATCATAAACAGTCATTGTACTATAAATAACTGGGAACTGAAAAACTTGTGCTATATTTCTTTCTTCAGTAATAAGATTTGTTACATCTTTTTCATCAAATAAAATTTTCCCTTTAGATGGTCTAACTAAACCTGAAACAATATTTAGCATAGTTGTCTTACCACAGCCTGATGGTCCTAAAATTGCATATCTTTTCCCATTTTCCCAAGTCATTGAAAATGGATTTAATGCATACGTTGGATTTG
>CACLSF010000032.1 GCA_902609535.1 uncultured Pelagibacteraceae bacterium
CAGTTTGTGAAAAGAGAGGTAAAACGCCAGAAGCTCAAGCCAAATTTAAAAAAACGTGGAATGATTACAATGATTTCATTCTTAAAGAAGCAACAGACGATTTGTCAGAAAGTCAACCAACTGCGGGTAACATTGCTGGTGGATTAACTACTATTGAAGAAAAAGCATTTGGTAATTTTCAGAAAATTGGGGGATGTCAATTTATTGATGTTTTAGAGCCAGCCGAGGAACCGACAAAAGGTGCTGGATTATACTTCATGGACACTTCTTCAGCTGCTGCAGAATGTGTTACTTTACAAGCTGCAGGGGGTTTTAATATTCATTTATTCCCAACTGGACAAGGGAATATTATAGGAAATCCTATAGAGCCTGTGATTAAATTGACAGCAAATCCTCTTACAGCAAAAACTATGAGTGAACATATTGATGTGGACGTTTCTAAAATTTTATCTAGAGAAATGAATTTGAGCCAAGCAGGAGATGAGTTAATCAAATCAACTTTAAGGGTTGCTAATGGAAGATTAACTTGTGCTGAAGCTCTTGGTCATAAAGAGTTTGTTATGACTAAATTATATAGAAGCGCCTAATTATTTTTTTAATTTAGCTAATCTTTTATCATCCCAATTAGAATAAACTCTTCTAATCATTGCAGCACCAACACCCAGTATAACAGCAAGAAGTACAGACGTTAGACCATAAAATACTGGTAAATCTCTTGAAAAATTTAATATAAATTCACTCAATGGTCCTAGGTTATCTGTAGCATTAACTACAGCATTGGTTGTTTTTTCATCTTTGATAAAAGTATCATAAGCAATTGCTATACCAACTAATAATAATAATATTGCTAAAATAGTTTTAAATTCTGAGCTATCAATTTTTTCTCCAATTTTTTGTCCGAACTGTACACCTATTATTGAACCTAAAATTAAAACAGTAACTAATATCAAATCTATGGTTCCATAATTCAAAGCATGCAAAATTGTTACAATGGCACTTACAAATATTGTTACAAAAAGTGAAGTTCCTGGAATTAGTCTTGTCGGCATACCAATAATATAAATCATTGCTGGTACTAAAATAAAAGCACCACCTATTCCCATAATTGCAGCAATGAAACCAACTATCAGACCTATTATTATTGGTGTAAACGCACTTTCATAAAGTTGTGACTTTTTAAAACGCATTCTTAAAGGAAGACCATGTATCCAATAATGTTTATGTAGCTTCTTTTTTTCAGTTATTTTTTTTCTTGCTTTATCAATTTCTGATACACCTTGAATAAGCATAAAGGTTCCTAAAATTGCAAGAATGTACATATAAGCTAAGGAGATAACTACATTGATTTTTCCAATGTCTTTGAAATATGAAAAAGTTATAATTCCAAGTATTGTTCCTACAGTTCCTCCAATTACAATCATGAAACCCATTTTATAATCAAGTGTTCCTTTAAGATAATGAGTTGTAGATCCAGAGACGGAAGTTCCTAAAATATTACTAGCCTCATTAGGAACTGCATAAATAGGAGGCACGCCTAAAAAAATTAAAAAAGGTGTCATCAAGAATCCACCACCTACTCCAAATAAACCAGATAAAATTCCTACTACTAAACTTAAACCAAATATAAAAAGTAAATTTATTTCGACTTGAGCGATTGGAAGAAAATATTCCATTTAAAGTAATTATTCCTCTAGGAATACAAAGTCAATAAATATGAGTATTTTTAGATAAAATTCTGAGCAGTACTAAGAAGAATTATGCCCCAAGCAAAGAAGATAAATAGATATAAAAATGATTTAATAATTTTACTTAGTTGATTTTCAAAGAATAGGGGAAGTTTTTTTATATTATTATTTATCATTTGAAACATACTCGCGGGATACCACAAGTTGTAATAAATGCAAATATTATTTAAAATATTTAGAAAATCGTTGCGCCGAAGACTTTAACCTCTTCGCCTTCTTCACCAAGAACTAATCTTCCCAAAAAGTCTCCTGGGATCTTTGTGCTAGTCTGTTTATATAAGACAGTTATGTATAGACCTCTTCTAAGACAGCCAATAGCTTTACATCCTTCAGCTAGACTTGAAATCAACTCGTTGTTTGCCCATTGCTTTCCAAGTTCGACTTCATTAGCTCCATACATCATTTGAGAAGACAAATCTCGAGTAAAGCCACCATAATCTTTGATGTTTGAGGACTTGACCAAATTAGCCCACATAGGATCTGCAATCTTAATAATTTCCTCGTCGGATTTATCTAAAAGAGCCATTTATGAATTGTTTCAATTAAGAAGCTTCTTTTTTCTTCTCGTTCTCATCCACGATATGGTAAACGGGTACCTTTTCCAAAGAAAACTTACCAGTTTTAGGATCACGTCTAGAAACTGTCAGACAGTGCCAATTATCATCATCAAGCTTCATGTGATCGCCTCTATAATAATAACCTGGCCATCTAGTTTCTTCTCTAAACATAGTGTGTTCTGTTACACACTGTGAAGTTAAAGCTCTATGTTTAAGTTCCCAGGCTCTCATTAACTGATGATAATCCTCTGCTCCAACATTTTCTAAATCCTCTTCAAGCCATTTAAGTAATTCTAGACCTTTTTTAAGCATATTTGCGTTGGTCATATAGTTTGTAGCAATTCCTCCAACGTATTCATCCATAATCCTCTGTAACCTTTGAAGTCCTTGAATTGGAGATATATAACTAGGTGAAACAGTTCCACCAGTTATCTCGTTTCTTCCAACAGTATAATTTTCAAGTGGTTTATAAACAGCTGTTTTAAAATCCTCACATTGCTTATCGCTTACTTTAATATCATTAGCTTTTTGATCTTCAATATATTTTACTGCAGCTTTTGCAGCTAACCGACCTTCAGTAAATGATCCTGAAGAAAATTTATGTGCGCTTCCTCCAACAGTATCTCCAGCTCCAAAAAGGCCCTCGATTGTTAACATTCTATTGTAACCCCAGAAATATTCTGGTGGTGATAGATCTTCTGGTCCGCTTACCCATGCCCCTGAACATGTAGCATGTGAACCCATAACATAAGGCTCGGATGTAGTAAGTTCTGGATTTGTATATTTAGGATCAATATTCTGTGATGCCCATACAACTGCCTGGCCAACCGTCATTCCAAGGAAATTTTCCCAGCCGACAGTTTCTAGATGCGGATCTTGGAAAGCTTCCGTAGTAACCATGTGAATTGGGCCTCCACCTGCCATTGTTTCTTGGATAAATGCGTGGTTTCTTAAGCATGTAGGCGTTGGATGATGATCTATATATTCGCCTACTAATTCTTTAGTTTGTTCATACCATTTCTTCTCGTAGTTTTCTCCATTAGCATTTTGAGTGTAAGTTTTTAAGTGAAGGAAATATGCACCAACTGGACCGTATCCGTCTTTAAATCTACATAATACGATTCTATTTTCCATTTGAGTCATTTTAGCTCCAGCTGCAATAGGAAGTGCATATGCTGAACCATTACTCCAAGGAGCATACCAGGTTCTTCCCATACCTTCTCCAACAGCTCTTGGTTTAAATATGTGAGATGCTCCACCTGCAGCAACAATAACTGTTTTTGCTCTGAAAACGTGGAAGTCTCCAGTTCTCATATTAAACCCAACAGCTCCACCTACTCTATTTTCTTTTTCCTCATCCATTAAAAGATGAGTAACCATTATTCTATTGTAAATTTTATCAGCTGATTTCTTAGCTGCTTCAGCAACTATCGGTTTATAACTTTCACCATGTATCATGATTTGCCATTTACCTTCTCTTAGGTAACGACCAGTTTTTTCGTTTTTCATCATTGGTAGGCCCCACTCATCAAACATATGCACAGTTGAATCTACGTGACGAGCCATATCATAACCTAAATCTTCTCTTACCATTCCCATTAAGTCATTACGTGCGTATCTTACATGATCTTCAGGTTGGTTTTCACCCCATTGCATACCCATATAGCAGTTAATTGCGTACAATCCTTGAGCAACCGCACCACTTCTGTCTATGTTTGCTTTTTCAACACAAACAATTTTTAAGTCTCTTCCCCAGTGTCTTGCTTCAAAAGCAGCACCTGTTCCAGCCATTCCACCTCCAACTACTAGAACATCACAATCTTCGTAATGTGTTTTATGCTTAGCCATTAATAATAAACTCCCTTTTTAAAAGTTTCTTTTGGAACTGATGGAAGTTCTCCATCAATATTTAAACCTTCTGGCTCAGTGTATAATCTTTGAGAATTTATCTCTCCTTGATTTGGTTTATCGCCTTCTGCAAGTTTTGGAATAAACTTTCCCCAAGGTTTAGTTGTGATTGGAGATACAAAATCTTTTGTAGTTCCATTTCTAAATTTTATTTTCCATGAAATAGTTCCTTTTTCTTCC
>CACLSF010000033.1 GCA_902609535.1 uncultured Pelagibacteraceae bacterium
TTTTTTTAAATTACAGCTTTTAATTATGGATCTTTCAACGAAAGGCGATTTTAATTTTAAAATTTTTTTTAAATTTTTGTCTAAATAAAGAAAATTATTAAAATTATCTATAATACTACTTTTTAATATTTCAGCATATCCACAAATAATTTCTCTTTCCGGTAAAGAAGCTAAAATATTCATATCTGAAATAACTAAATCCGGTTGATAAAAACTTCCAATCAAATTTTTTCCAAATTTATTATTTACACCTGTTTTCCCTCCTATGGATGAATCCACTTGAGCCAGTAAAGTTGTGGGAATATTTACAAATTTCATACCTCTTTTAAATGTACTAGATGCAAATCCAACTATATCTCCAATGATTCCTCCACCAAAAGAAATAATGCAATCTTCTCTATTAAACCTATTTTCAAATAAAACTTTATGAATCTTTTCAATTGTTCGGTAATTCTTATTTTTTTCTGATGCTGTAATTTCTATTTTAACAAGTTTATTTGTTTTTATATCTTTGTATAAAAGTTTTTTAAATCTGTGAGGAATATTTTTATCTGTAACGATTAAACATTTATCAAATTTTAGACGGTTAGCCTTTAAAATTTTATTAATTTTACCAATTAAATCTCTTCCAATTACAATTGAGTAGTTCTTATTGCTTGTTTTAATTGAAATTTTATTTGTATTCATAAATTTCTAATATCTTATTTATAATTTCAACTTTGTCTAATTTATCACAATTAATCCTGTAACTAGATAAACTATAAAATTTTGATCTTTCTTTTATTAAATTATTAATTTGACCCTTAGTAAGATTAATTGCCAATGGTCTTTTCTTGCTCTTATATATCCTTTTTATTATTGTTTCATTTTTCCAATCTAGCCAAAAAGATAAACAATTTTTCTTACACATTTTTCTGATTGAGGTATTTATAAAACCGCCTCCACCTAAAGATATTACAGAATTTTCTGAACTTAGAAATTTTAAAGATATTTTTTCTTCAATTTTACGAAAATAATCTTCTCCATATTTAGTAAAAATTTCTGATATTTCAGAATCCTCACTTTCTTCAATTTTTTGATCAATATCAATAAATGTTAAATTTAATTTTTTTGACAAAATTTTACCAATTGATGATTTTCCAGATCCCATCATTCCAATTAATACAATATTTTTATTTGATTTCATGAGTTTCTATATTGAAAAAACACAAATATGTCTTATTTTGAAATTATTAAATTATATGCAATTTACAAAAAATACAAGTAAAGACAAAATTTTTAGTTTAAGGACAATTTTAAAAATTGTAATAGCCAGTTTTATAATTGTATTTGGTATTATTGTGATTAACCAAATTAATTTGCCCGCTCCAGACAAGCAAATTGAAAAAATTTTACTAAATGAAAATTTCAAAACAATTAAGTAAGATTTTAACTTCTGCTTCTTTTTTTTTGTTTGTTCTATCAGCCCAAGCTCAGGAAGTTAAAGAGATTTGGTCAGAAATAGAAAAAAAAGAGATTAAAAATACTGAACAAAAAAATGATGTAGGCACATCTATTAATACTGACCAGCTTGAAGGTGTTAAGGTAAAACTTTCTGATGAGAATATAGTAGTAGATCAAAATTTAGACAATTCAGATATTTTGTTGGCTGGATTATTCGACCCTGATGAAAACGATCTTAACCTTAATATGTGGTCAAAAACAGATGGAATAAAAATAAAAAAGTTACTGGAACAAATACAGTCTAAAAATTTATCAAGTTTCTCTGAAAGATTAATGGACGTAGCATTATTAACAAACTCTTATATTCCAAATCAAAACTTTTCATTACATGAATTTGAAAATTTCACACTTGACCATCTAATTAAAAAAAAAGATTTTGATTTAGTTGAGGAGTTTATTCAAAAAAATTCATCAATAAAAGATAAAGAAAGACTCATAAAACATGTAGCTGATTATTACTTGTCATTAAACAAAATAGAAAATTCATGCTCTGCTGTTGATAGTTTAAGTTTAATAACCGATGAATACTTAACATATTTCAAAATTTATTGCTTAATAACTCAGAATAAAAAAGATGAGGCTCAGTTGTTGTTTGATCTTAACTCGGAGCAAGACTATTTGAATGACTTTTTTGTTAAAAAGTTTGAAGTATTAATGGGATATGAGGATAATAATTTTATATTGTCTGATGAAAATGTTCTTTATTTTCATTTATCTCACAAAACAGATAAGAAATTTTTATACTATCCATCCGTAGAGTCTGAAGAATTTATTTGGAAATATTTATCTAACTGGAATTTACTTAAAAATCTAAAGAATTTTAATCTTAGTGATATTGATCAAGTAAAGTTTTTAGAGAAAGCAACCAGTGAAGGTATTTTTGATGAAAAAGATCTATTGAATTTGTACAAAAAATTCCAATTTGAGATTGATGATCTTATTAATTATGAAGATGCAGTAAAAAATTTACCTGATTATGAAGGAAGAGCTCTGATGTACCAGAGGTTTTTACTAACAGATAATCTTGAAAATAAACTTTCATTATTATCAAAATTGAATAACTCCTTTGAAAACTCAAGTTTTAAAAAATCATTTGACGATGAACTTTCTAAGTTGTTAAAAAAAATGGATAAAAAAGAAATTCCTTTAAAGTTTTCTGACTTCTACAAAATTAATTTAATTACTGAAGAAAACAGAAAAAATAAAATTAAGTTTAATAATGAAGTTTTTCATCAATCAAAAGTATTAAATTATTTTTTGAATAAGCAAAGCTTACCTAAAACACAAAAATTAACTAACAATTTGTTGTCAAAGATGAAAAAAGACAAGAATTACTCTTTTAACTTTAAAGATGTTGTATTATTACAATCATTAAGAGCAGATGGAATTCAAATAGATCAAATTGAAGAACTCTCTCAATATAAATCTGAATTAAATTCTGAAATTGACCAAATGATAGAGAATAATGAGTCAGGTATGATACTATTAAAATTAGTCGAAATTATTGGTGAAAAAGAATTGAATGAATTAAATAGTGAGTCACTAAATTTTGTAATTGAAATTATGAATAGAACTAAATTAATTAGTTTGAGAAACGAACTATTGTTGGAAATTCTTCCATTAAAAGTTTAAAATACTTCAATTAATCATGACAATAAAAACAATTATAACTGAACCAAACGAGATTTTAAGACAAGTCTCTAAACCAGTACCAACAGTGGGTAATGAAGAAAGAAAGTTAATGGATGATATGTTGGAAACAATGTATGCAGCTAATGGTATTGGTTTAGCAGCGATTCAAATTGGTATTCCAAAAAGGATTATAGTGATGGATATTTCAAAAGATGGAAAGAAAAATCCAATGTATTTTGTAAATCCTACAATCAAAAACAAGGACAAAGAAAAAACAACATATGAAGAGGGATGTTTATCTGTCCCTAATTATTTCGCAGAGGTTGACAGACCTAAATATTGTGAGGTTGAATATTTAAATTATAATGGGGAAAATAAAATTTTAGAAGCCGATGGGCTCCTTGCAACTTGTATACAACATGAAATGGATCATCTTGAAGGAATTCTATTCATAGATTACTTATCAAAATTAAAAAAAACAATGATTGTTAAAAAATTATCAAAAAGAAAAAATCACCCTGATAGAATTATTGTTTAATGAGCAAAAAAATTGCTTTTATGGGTACCCCCACCATTTCTGGGCAAATACTCAAATCATTGTATCAAAATGGTTTCGATATTGAGGTTGTTTATACTCAACCACCTGTAGCATCAAATAGAGGTCACAGATTAAATAAGTCACCTGTTCATATAATGGCTGAAATATTAAATATACCTGTTAGAACTCCAATTGTATTAGATAATATTGAAGAAAAAAACTTTCTTCATAAACAAAATATAAGTTTAGGTATCGTTGTTGCTTACGGGCAGATTCTTAAAAAAGAAATTTTAAAAATTCCAAAATATGGATGGATAAATATTCATTATTCACTTTTACCAAAATTACGAGGTGCAGCACCTATTCAAAGAGCTATTATGAACAATGAAACATCAACAGGCATTTCTATTATGAAAATTGATGAAGGTTTAGACTCTGGTCCCGTCTGTAATCAATATTCTATAAATATTTTAGAAAATGAAAATAGTGAGGATCTGGCTCAAAGATTAAGTAATTTAGCATCTGAAAAAATTCTTCAAAATATCGATGATATATTGGATGATAAAACAT
>CACLSF010000034.1 GCA_902609535.1 uncultured Pelagibacteraceae bacterium
TAAAGGTTATTATGAAAAACCACATTGGCGATTTGTAGATGACATGACGCCAACTGGATATTTAAATGAAGTTAAGTCATGGATTAAAAATGGAGCTCAGATCATCGGTGGATGTTGTGGAATTGGAGTAGATGAAATTAAAGCAATTTCAATTTTAAAAAACTAAAGTATATATTAAATACTATGAAAACATTTATTGGCGGTATTGGCTGTTTTTGGGACGAAAAGAAATATGAGGGCATTAAAGGAATAGTGTCTACAGAATGCGGTTACTGTGGTGGTGATGAGCCGAATGTTACTTACAAGGCGGTTTGTGGGGGAGATACAGGACATATAGAAGTGGTCAAAGTTGAGTATGATGAAAAAGAAAAGTCATACGAAGACATGGTAAATTTATTTTTTGAATTACACGATTCAACACAAGTAAATCGACAGGGTACATATGTAGGAATTCAATATCGTTCTGAAATATTTTATAGTACAGAGGAAGAAAAACAGATTGCAGAAAAAGTTTTAAACGAAGTTAACAGTAAATTAGATGGAAAAGTTTCGACTAAAGTATCAAAAGAAAAAAATTACTGTAAAGCCGAAGGTTATCACCAAAAGTACGAACAAAAAAAATCATTAAAATATTGAAGAAAAAAAAATTACTCTCCGTTAGAAATCCAGAATTAACAACAGTTAAAAATAACAAAGCCTTATGGAACCTTCCGAAAACAAGAAGGTCTGGTTATAAAAATTTACATAAAATTAACAGATACAGTATTTTTTTAAGATCTGACTTAGTTCTAAAACTAATGTCTAAACCAAATAAAACTATCGGCAATCTTCCTCTAGTCAAGAAGATGGTTAAAAATAAATCTTTTTGCTCTTTAATTGTTGGTAATCATCAGAATATATTATTTGAAAAATACGCCAAAGATTTTAAAAAAAATCAACCTCAAACAATTATGTCCATTACAAAAATGTTCGTTAATTTATTTATTGGAGAATTGGTAAATAATAAATTAATAGATCTTAATAAAAAAGTTTCAAACTATTTGCCAAAAATTGGAAGTGGGTATGCAAATGCAAAGATCCAAGATGTTTTAAACATGAATGTTATAAACTCTTATACTGAAGATTATACTAAAGCATACTCATCTTCATTTATGCACGAACCTGTTGGGGGATGGAGGCTGCCTAAAAATCTTAAAAATCATCTAAGCCAAGAGGAGTATTTAAATACAATTAAAAAATCTAAAAATAAAAGTTTAATTAATAATTCTGCGCATGCTTTTTATAAATCTGCAAATACAGATGTAGTTGGATTAATTATTGAAAAAGTTAGTGGTAGAACTTTAAGAGATTGGGTTTTATCAGCAGTTGAGGCGGCTGGATTTGAAGATGGATTATATATTGCATCAGATAGATATGGTATGCCTTGGATGTCTGGAGGTGGTTGCTTGATTACAAGAGACTTTTTACGAATGGGATTGCTCTTCGCAAGGAAAGGTATGGGTGTTGGGAATAGAAAAGTTGGATCTTCATCATTTTTTAATAAAACAATTGATAATGTAGGCCCAAAATATATGGATTTATCTAAAGACAAATATTTATATTACTCAAATTCTACAATGGTTTCGGGCAACATGATTGGACATTCAGGATACGGTGGTCAGTTTCTTGCAACTAATTTTAAAACTGGGAATGTAGCTGCTTTTTTTTCTGTTCTAGAAACGAAATCAGCAACAAAAGAAGGTTATAAAACTGATATGATTAATATGCTGGTAGATTTAGTTAATAAAAAATATTAAATTAAAGATATCTTTCAATTAATTTTTTTAGATGTTTATCTGTAACTCCACAACATCCCCCAATAATTTGAATTTGTTCATCAATTAACTTTTCACATTCATTAGCAAATTCTTCATCGGTAGAAGTCACAATAGCTTTATGAGATTTAGTATCAAACTTATGTATCTCAGGATAAAACATCATCGGACCATTCCAATTATTTTTAATTACATTCAATCCATCAAAAGAGTCAACTAACCAGGTATGCATTATGCCATAAACATCTCCACCCATACTTGTAAGTGATTTTACAATATCATTTAGCAGTATAATTTTGTCATCGGGAATAAATTTTGGTTGTTCTTTGTATTTGGTTTCATCATAAATTAACGAATTTTCTTTTTCCGCGCTAAAATTTCTACCAACAACACTGTTATCAAATTTGCTTATACAACAACTTAATCCTACCCAAACTGGTAATTCAGTTTCTAAAGCGGCATTCAATAAAATTTTTGCATGATCAATATCAAGTAACATTTCTAAAATTAAAATATTAGCTCCCTCCTCTTTTAAAATTTTAGCAGCTTCTTTATAATTTTGTTCCTCTTGTTTAAAAGAAGGTATGTACTTAGGATTTGGCACAAATTCATTTTCTTTTAATGAAAAAAAATTTGATAAACTTCCAGCAACCCCAATTTTATTTTCTTTACCTTTATTTTTTATTGCCTGTCTAGCTAATTTGACTGATTGGATAATAAATTCTTTAGTTTCTGCTCCACGATTAATGCTTTCAAGATTATGTCTGGTTGAACTAAAAGTATTTGCTGTAATCAAATCAGAACCAGCATCAATAAACTTTTCATGAACTTTAATTACTATGTCTTGTGATGTTATTGAAGCTAAGGCAGAAAAAGCAGAGGACATTTCGCCTCCCAATTTTGCAATTTCAGAACCATTTCCACCGTCTAAAAATATTTTTGATTTTGATTTTAACTTTTCCTTAAAATGCATTTATTTTTCATCTTTTGGAGCAAGCACTACTGCTAAAATTCCTCCTAACACAATCATTGTACTTCCCACAACTTCTCGCCAACCAAATGTTTCATCTGTTAAAACTCCCGCTGATATAACTCCAACAACTACTTCGCTTAAATATAATATAGCGCAAAGACCTGCACCTAAAACTGAGGGTGACCACATGATAACTACCCCTGTTGGAATAAAATAAAATACCGAAATAAGAACTAAAAAAGTAAACATTGATGTAAAAGCTTCAATGGGTGGCATAGGCCCTAGATAATCTTTTAAAATAAAGCCAGCAAAAATATTAAATATTGTTCCGTAAACAAAAAATGAGAATATTACAGGAAAAACACCATCTGTTTTTGTAATTTCTAAACGCACTAAGCCAGCTCCAAAAAGCACACCTCCCACTAGCGCCAATAAATCTCCTGCATTTTGTGGTAATGGTATAATATTAGATTGACTGAAAACAACCCACAGACCTCCAAGCGCTAAACTTAGAGTTAAAACCCTTTCTAAACCAGGTCTTTTCTTTAAAAAAAATATTTCAAATATGGTTGTCCAAATAGGTATCATGTAGAACATGATCAATGCTCGAACAACATCTGTTAACAAAAAACTTAGAGCGTAACATATAAAACCACTGCCAGTTAAAAAACCAACAAAGGGAATTTCTAATCCTGATGTTCGACCTTTAAATTTTCTCCATAAAGATAAAGGTGTAAGCAATATAATACCAATCATCATTTGAGAGATAGTTCCCCAACCTCCAGTAAGTCCACCATCCTCTAAAATTCTTTGTGGAAGCCAATAAACTCCCCATGATCCAGCAGCTATGGCTAATGCAAAAGCTATTTTAAAATGATGTTTGTGTCTGACCATTAATTTAGTTTTGGTTTATGATTAGAAAAATTAAAAATTTCCTCATATCTTTTTGCAAAAGATATTACTTTTAAATCTTCTTTTTGTTTAGCTATAATTTGTATACCAATCGGAAATCCATTCTTATTAAACCCTATTGGTAAAGAAATTGATGGTAAGTAAAAAAGACTAGCAAATATATGTATTTCGATCCATCTATGGTATGTATCCATTAGTT
>CACLSF010000035.1 GCA_902609535.1 uncultured Pelagibacteraceae bacterium
ATGGTTCACACTACGATACATCTGGAAGAATTAGAAAAGGACCGGCACCTACAAATATGGAAGTACCAAAATACGAATTTGTAAATAGCAACACTATTAAAATTGGATAGAAAATTTTATGAGCGATCACGAATACACACCTAAATCAAAAGTTGGAAAATGGTTTAATGATAGACTTCCATTACTAACACTTGCAAACCATTTAACAGATTATCCTACTCCTAAAAATTTAAATTACTGGTGGACATTTGGTGGAATTCTTACTTTTTGCTTAATCACTCAAATAATTACAGGTATTGTTTTGGGTATGCATTACGTAGCGCATGCTGATTTAGCGTTCCAGAGCGTAGAACACATAATGAGAGATGTAAATTATGGTTGGTTAATAAGATACGTACATGCAAATGGAGCATCTATGTTTTTCTTAGCTGTTTATATTCATATCTTTAGATCTTTGTATTATGGTTCATATAAATCACCAAGAGAAGTAATTTGGATTATAGGTATGTTGATTTATTTCCTTATGATGGCAACTGCATTTATGGGGTATGTTCTTCCTTGGGGACAGATGAGTTTCTGGGGGGCAACAGTAATTACTAACTTATTTAGCGCTATTCCTTTAGTAGGGGAGAGTATCACGAATTGGCTTTGGGGAGGTTATTCAGTTGATAATCCAACTTTAACAAGATTTTTTAGCTTACACTATTTGTTTCCTTTTTTAATTTTAGGATTAGTAGTTCTTCACATTTGGGCACTACACGTACCTGGAAACAACAACCCTATTGGAATAGACATAAAAAAACCATCTAAGGATACCGTCCCATTTCATCCGTATATAGTGATTAAAGATGCATTTGCACTTTTAATATTTTTATTAATATTTGCTTTCTTTGTATTCTTTTCACCTAATATACTAGGTCATGCAGACAATTATATTGAGGCAAACCCACTAGTCACACCTGCTCACATTGTACCTGAATGGTACTTATTACCATTCTATGCAATCTTAAGATCAGTCCCTGATAAACTGCTTGGAGTGATTGCGATGTTTGCTGCAATATTTGTATTAGTGATTTTACCTTGGTTAGATACTTCAAAAGTTAGATCAACTGTTTTTAGACCTATTTACAAACAGTTCTACTGGTTTTTAGTTGCTGATGTATTAATACTTGGATACGTGGGAGCAATGCCAGCAGAGGGCTTGTACTTATTAATAGCAAGAGTGGCAACTGCCTATTACTTTGCACACTTTTTAATAATTTTACCTTTCTTAGGTATGAAGGAAAAAACTACTCCATTACCTCTAAGTATAACTGAGCCTGTATTGGGCGGATCGGCAGATATGGTGATGGCTAGAAATAATTCAGATTTTAAAGAGAAACTGTGAAAATCTTTTTAAAATTAACATTCTTATTCGTTGTAATTTCATCATTAGTTTTATCGAGAGCAAACGCAGCTGGTGAACAGCAAGAACCATTAAAAGTTGATTGGTCTTTTAAGAGCTTCTTTGGCAAATTCGATAGAGCTTCTCTTCAAAGAGGATATCAAGTTTATACAGAAGTTTGTGCTTCATGTCACTCACTTAAACATTTAAGTTATAGAAATCTTGCAGAAAAAGGTGGACCAGAGTTTACAGAACTTGAGGCTAAAGCGATTGCCTCAAATTTCGAAGTAACAGACGGACCAAATAGTGATGGAGAAATGTTTGAAAGACCAGCTAAGTTATCTGATAAATTCGTAATGCCTTATGCAAATGTTCAGGAAGCAATTGCTGCTAATGGTGGGGCTTATCCTCCAGATATGTCAGTTCTTGTAAAAGCAAGAAGCGGTGGAGCAAATTATATTTATTCTGTTTTAATGGGCTACGATGAACCACCAGAAGGTATGGAGCTAGATGATGGTGTTTATTATAATAAATATATGTATGGAAATAAAATTAAAATGTCGTCACCTTTAGACGATGACATTGTAGAATACTCAGATGGAACAAAAGCAACAGTAGATCAAATGGCTAAAGATGTTACAACTTTTTTGCAATGGACTGCAGAGCCTCATTTAGAAACAAGACACAAACTAGGTTTTAGAGTAATAATATATTTATCTGTTTTAACAGTTTTGGTTTATTTCAGTATGAAAAAAATCTGGTCACGTATTGAAACGAAAGTTTAAAATATCTCCGTCTTTAACAATATATTCTTTACCTTCCAACCTCATTTTCCCAGCCTCTTTAGATTTTAACCACCCTTGATTATTTAAAAAATCTTCGTAAGAAATTGTTTCAGCTCTTATAAATCCTTTTTCAAAGTCAGAGTGAATTTCTCCTGCAGCATTTGGTGCTGTAGACTCTTTTGTAATAGTCCAAGCTCTAGTTTCCTCTGGTCCAGATGTAAAAAAAGTCTGTAAGGATAAAAGTTCATATCCTTTTCTTATTAATGAATTTAGTCCTGTCTCTGACATATTGATCATTTTCATATAATTTTTTTTTTCATTTTCATCCTCTAATTGGTTTATTTGATTTTCTATATCTGCAGAAATTACCAATGTATTTTTTTCACCAAATTTTTTCATAAAGTCATCTGTATATTTGTTACCTGACTTAATACTCTCTTCGTCTACATTGCATACATATAGTTTTGGTTTAGTACTAAGAAGTCCACTTCTTTTTAAAAGTTTTTCATCAAATTCATTTGTGATCAGGGTCAAATCTCCACCCTCATCGATAATTTTTTGAGCCACCTCTAGCAATTTAAGCTCTTCATTATCAACATTCTTTTTATTCTTTTTATCAAGTCTCTTTTGAATTGACTCTAAATCAGCTAACTTCATTTCGGTTTCTATAATCTCCAAATCTCTGACTGGATCAATGGTTGGATTAACATTTTGAATGTCATCCGAGTCAAAACATCTGATCATATGAATAATGGCATCAACTTCTCTTATGTGGGATAAGAATTTATTACCCAATCCCTCTCCTTTAGAGGCTCCTTTAACAAGACCAGCGATATCAACAAATGAGATTGTAGTGTTAATTTTTTTTTTTGAAATCGAAATTTTAGCTAGTTTGTCAAGCCTTTCATCTGGAACTGCTACAATGCCAATATTTGGATCAATTGTGCAAAAGGGAAAATTTTCTGCTTGTGCTTTATTAGAGTTTGTTAAAGCGTTAAACAAAGTAGATTTACCAACATTTGGCAATCCAACGATTCCACATTTTAAACCCATTTAATTGTTGTTAACAGTACTAGAAAATAAATCTAATTTTTTATCAATCAATATAGTTAAAGACTCAATTATATTACTTGTTATTGAGTCTAAATGAACTTGTTCATCTTCATTAAAGTCGTTTAGCACATAATCAGAGACAGATATTTTATTTTCTGGCTTTCCAATGCCAATACGAACTCTCGAATATTCTTTGCCTATAAATTTGTCAATTGATGCTATTCCATTATGACCTGCACTTGATCCACCAAACTTTGCTTTAATTTTTCCAAATTCAATATCTAGATCATCATGAAATACAATCACATCTTCTGCATCTATTTTGAAGTATTCAAGTAGCTCTCTAATACAAATTCCTGAATTATTCATAAATGTGAGAGGTTTAATTGCATATATTTTCTTATCACCAATATTCCCAGTAGTTAATAATCCCTTAAACTTTGGTTTTTGCTTAGACAATCCAAATTTTTGGTTAATCGCGTCCACAATCTTAAAACCAATGTTATGTCTATTATTTAGACTATTAGGAGTCGGATTTCCTAAACCAACAAGTAACAACATATCAAATCAAATCTGGAAAAAAAATTTCACTATTTATTATTTTTTATCTGATGAAGATTTATCTTCTTCTTTAGCTTTTTCACCTTCAGCTTTATCACCATCAGTT
>CACLSF010000036.1 GCA_902609535.1 uncultured Pelagibacteraceae bacterium
CAAGCTTCTAAACTTTGTCTATGTCTTTCTCTCGTAATGAGAGTTTCGTTTGAACTAACAAATTTATTTTTTAGTTTATCTTTAATTCTATTTATTAAATCTTCTAAGTTTGTTTCATTTTTAATTGATAAAAAAATTGGATTAAACTTTTCAATTTGTTGATTAATATCTTTATAACCAAGATCTATTTTATTAATTACAATTATTGATTTTTCACTAATCAAATCGTTCAAAAATCCAGTAAAATTAACACTTTTTGGCTCAATTACTATTATGTTAAGATCTGCATCTTCAGCACGTTTAAGAGCAAGTTTGATTCCTTTTTTTTCTATCTCATCTTTAGATTCTCTTATCCCTGCAGTATCGGAAATCACAACTGGGTAACCATCTAAATTTAAATGAGCTTCAATAACATCTCTGGTTGTTCCTGCAATTTCTGAAACAATGGCTACATCACGATTAGAAAGATAATTCAGTAAGGAAGATTTCCCTGCATTTACAGGTCCAATAATTGCAATCTTAAAACCTTCTCTGATTCTTTCTCCAACTTTTTGATCATTTAAAATTTTTTCAATTTCTTTTCTTACTTTTTCAGAATTATTTTTAATATTTTTAATTACATCATCCGGAAGATCCTCCTCAGGAAAATCAATTTTAGCTTCAACGTTTGATAAAATTTTTAAAAGTTTTTCTCTAAGAAAATTAAATTTTTTCGAACTTTTTCCACTCATGATTTTAACAGCTTGTTGTCTTTGGATTTCCGTTTCAGCAGAAATTAAATCAGAAATACTTTCGGCCTTTAGAAGATTTATCTTTTCATTTTGAAAAGCAAGTTTTGTAAACTCTCCTGGTTCAGCCAAACGACAATCATCTAATTTTGATAATTGATCTAAAATTGATCTCACAACTGCTATACTGCCGTGTACATGAATTTCTGCCATATCTTCACCTGTGTAGCTCTCAGGGGCAGGAAACCACAATAATATACCTTCATCTATAAGCTCAGAACTGTTGATTTTATTGAATTTTTTTAAAGTTGCTTCTCTCGGATTGGGGAGCTCACTATTTATTAACAACTTAATTATATTTTTAGTATTTGATCCAGATAATCTTATAACTGCAATTCCAGATACACCAGGTCCTGAAGAGAGAGCATAAATTGTCATAATTATTTATTATAGTTTTATATTCATCAAAATTATATATTTATCTTAATGATTGTTTGGTTAGCTTCATATCCTAAAAGTGGAAATACGTGGGTAAGAACTATTATCTCCTCGTTACTTTTTTCGAGTAATGGAAAATTTGATATGGAATTATTAAAAAACATACCTCAGTTTCCAAGACAAGATCATTTCAAAGGATTAACGGATGACTATTCAGACTTGAACAAGGTTTTCAAATATTGGATAAAAGCCCAAGAAAGAATTAACCTTGAAAATAAGATTTGGTTTTATAAAACACATAACGCTAATATTAAAATTGGTAATTATTCTTTTACAAACAGAGAAAATACACTTGCAACAATTTATATAGTTAGAGACCCAAGGAATTTAGTAAGTTCTATTGCTAATCATTTTAATTTAACGAGTGAACAGGCAAAAAATTTTATAATTGAAAAAAAGGCCTTGAAAGAAAATATTGGTGGTGAAAGTGGTGTGATAACACCCATAACTAATTGGGAAGATCACTATATATCTTGGTGTCGGCACAATAATAATTTATTAATTATAAAGTACGAGGATCTTATTGTTAATACAAAAAAAGAGATCTTTAGGATTTGTGAATTTTTAGGTAAATTAACCAAAATTAACTTTGATGATAATAAAATTGAGAAGATAATTGAAACTACTAATTTTAAAGAACTACAAAAATTAGAAGCTAATGGGGGTTTTAAGGAATACAAGAATACCAAGGAAAAATTTAATTTCTTTTACAAGGGACCAGAAAATAATTGGGGAAAAGATATTGATATAAATATAGTAAATCAAATAGAGATGAAATTTAAAAAAACTATGAAACAGTTAAAATATTTGTAAGTTTACCTAAAAACTATGAAGGCTTGTTCATCGAATTAAAGAATTCAGCATTATTTTTTGTAGTCTTTAATTTAGAATTAATGAAATCGATAGCATCCATAGATCCCATAGGAGCAATTATTCTCCGTAAAACATTCATTTTTTGAAGATCGTTTTTGTCAAAAATTAATTCCTCTCTTCTTGTTCCTGATTTAGTAATGTCAATCGCTGGGTAAATTCTTTTTTCTGATATTTTTCTATCTAAGATTGTTTCACTATTTCCAGTTCCTTTAAATTCTTCAAAGATTACCTCATCCATTCTGCTTCCTGTATCAATAAGAGCAGTAGCTATAATTGTTAGGGATCCACCTTCCTCTATATTTCTAGCAGCACCAAAAAACCTTTTGGGTCTCTGAAGTGCATTTGCATCCACTCCACCTGTTAAGACTTTTCCTGAGCTTGGAACAACTGCATTATAGGCTCTTCCTAGTCTAGTTATGGAGTCTAATAAAATTACAACATCTTTTTTATGTTCGGTTAATCTTTTAGCTTTTTCAATCACCATTTCTGCTACAGCTACATGACGTTGTGCTGGTTCATCAAACGTAGAACTAATAACTTCACCTTTAACTGTTCTCTGCATATCTGTAACTTCCTCAGGTCTTTCATCTATTAATAGAACCATTAGATAACATTCTGGATGATTGGCTGTGATAGAGTTAGCTATACTTTGTAAAATCATTGTTTTACCAGCTTTTGGGGGTGAAATAATTAAAGATCTTTGGCCTTTTCCAATTGGACTAACCAAGTCAATTAGTCTTGGTGTTAAATCAGGTTTTTTTTCAACTTTGTTTGTTTCAACTTCCATTCCCAATTGTTTGTTTGGATAAAGAGGTGTTAAGTTATCAAAAGCAATTTTGTGTTTAAATTTATCTGGTTCTTCAAAATTTATTTTACTAACTTGAAGAAGTGCAAAATATCTCTCTCCTTCTTTTGGAGATCTAATAGGTCCTTCAACACTATCACCAGTTCTTAAACCAAATCTTCTGATTTGACTTGGGCTTACATATATATCATCAGCTCCTGGTAAATAGTTTGACTCCATAGCTCTAAGAAACCCAAAACCGTCTTGGAGTAATTGCAAAACACCTCCACCGGTAATCTCTTCACCTTTTTCTGCAAGTTTTTTTAAAATTGCAAAATAAATTTCTTGCCTACGTAATGTGCTTGCGTTTTCTATACCTAGCTTTTCAGCTTCGGTGATTAACTTTTCTGAGCTTTTTTCTTTTAATTCTTGAATATTCATGTGTGGAAGTTTTTGTTAAGATAAACTAAATATATATACTGATGTAAAAATTTCAACCCTAGATAGGCTTAAAAACAACAATAAAAACAATGAAAATAAGCAATACTGTAGGTATTTCGTTTATTATCCTAAAAAATCTGGATGATTTTGAGTTTTCTTTAGATTTTAACGAGCGAATACATTTGCCCAGATATTCATGATAAATTGTTAAAATCACTACTGATAGAATTTTAAGTTGTAACCATAAATATGTGAAACTTTCAATTCCATTAATCCAAATCAATATAATTCCAAAAAGCCAAGACAAAATCATG
>CACLSF010000037.1 GCA_902609535.1 uncultured Pelagibacteraceae bacterium
AAGTGATGCAATGGATGCTGCTATCAATGGTGTTCTTCAGTCTTTAGATCCTTATTCTGCATATATGACACCAGAATCTTATCAAAGTATGCAGACTGAAACGAGTGGAGAATTTGGTGGGCTGGGAATCGAAGTGAGTATGGAAGCTGGGGTTATAAAAGTAATAACACCTATGGACGATTCTCCTGCGGCTGAAGCAGGAGTTAAAGCTGGTGATTACATAGTAAGAATAAATGATATTCAGGTTCAAGGTAAATCTTTAAATGAAGCAGTTGACATTATGAGGGGTCCTGTCGGAACAGATATTGAAATAACAGTTAGAAGAAGAGGTGAACGAAAGGCATTAATTTTTAATATTACTAGAGAAAAAATTAAAGTCTCATCTGTAAAATCTGAAATATTAGATAATCAAACTGGTTACTTAAGACTTACCTCATTTAATGAAAATAGTAGTGGTCAAATTAGAGATAAAATTAAAGAGTTTAAAAAAAACGAAAATGTTAAAAATTATATTTTAGATTTAAGAAATAATCCTGGTGGTTTGCTTTCTCAGGCAATCAAAATTACTGATTTTTTTATAAATAGTGGAGAAATTGTTTCAACAAAAAGTAAAAAGAAATATGAAAGTAGAAAATTCTTTGCAAATAAAGGTGATATATTGGATGGAAATACAATTGTTATTTTAATAAATTATGGTTCTGCATCAGCATCTGAAATTGTAGCAGGCGCACTGAAGGATCACAAAAGGGCAATAATAATCGGAGAAAATAGCTATGGTAAAGGTTCTGTCCAATCTATTATTCCACTCAAAAATAAAGGTGCAATAAGATTAACTGTATCTAAATATTATCTTCCATCTGGAAAATCTATATCAGAAATAGGTGTCTCGCCTGATATTGAGGTAGCTGAAGGATCTGATGACTTTAGGTTTAATACTGATACAGATAATCAACTTAAATTTGCTCTAGAGCTTTTAAACGGCTAAAATGGAGGAGAAATATAAAAATTTACCACTTAGAAGTGGTGTTGGGATTGTTGTTTTAAATAAAGAAAATAAAATTTTTGTTGCAAAAAGAATAGATAATAAAAAAAACTTTTGGCAAATGCCGCAAGGTGGGGTTGATAAGGGTGAAGACTTTTATGAGGCTGCAATTAGAGAATTAAAAGAAGAAACTAGTATTAAATCAGTAAGTTTAATTAAAAAAATTGATGGCTTACTTACCTACCACTTACCAAATGAATTATTAGGAATTATTTGGAAAGGTAAATTTAAAGGTCAAAAACAACAATGGTATATAATGAGATTTAATGGTGATGAAAAAGAAATTAATATTAATACAAAACATCCAGAATTTCTTGAATGGAGATGGGTAGATCTAGATGAAATTACTGAACTTGTGGTAGAATTTAAACTACATGTATACGAAAAAATTCAAGAAGAAGTAAAAAAAATTTTAGTTAATTAATTTTAATACTTCAAGTTTTTGATCAAGCAAATATTTTTCCTGATCATTTATACCAGACTTATTAAGTTCTTCCTCAGCAGATTTCTTAATTTCTGAAATTTTTTCTTTATCAATGTCTTTTAAATTTAAAATAAGACTTGTAAGTATAGAAAGATTATTATCTTTAAATTCAATTATTCCATCATTTACATAAAAACTTTCCTCGCCAGACTTTGAAAATATTTTAATTATTCCTGGTTTTAAAAAAGAAATAATAGAAATATGGTCTTTTAAAATCCCTATCTCACCTTCAAATGCAGGGACAACTACCTCGGTGACATCATTTTTTAATAAAAATGATTTTTCAGGGTTTACTATTTCTACAGAATATTCTTCGCTCATTATGCAGCAGCTTCGTTAGCTAAACTCTCAGCTTTTTGAATAGCTTCTTCAATAGTGCCAACCATATAAAATGCAGCTTCTGGTAAGTGATCATATTCACCTTTGCAAATAGCATCAAAGCCTTTGATAGTTGACTCTAAATCTACAAGCTTACCTGGCGAGCCAGTAAATACTTCAGCTACAAAGAAAGGTTGAGAAAGAAATCTTTGTATTTTTCTAGCTCTAGCAACGACTAATTTATCCTCTTCTGACAATTCGTCCATACCTAAAATTGCGATAATATCTTGTAAAGATTTATAAGTTTGCAGAACTTTCTGTACTTCTCTGGCAACTCTATAATGTTCGTCACCAACTATTCTAGGATCTAAAATTCTAGACGTTGAGTCTAATGGATCTACCGCTGGGTAAATTCCAATTTCAGCAATCTGTCTAGAAAGTACCGTTGTTGCATCTAAGTGAGCAAATGAAGTTGCAGGTGCAGGGTCAGTTAAGTCGTCTGCAGGAACATAAATTGCCTGAACAGATGTAATTGAACCTTTATTCGTTGTTGTAATTCTTTCCTGTAAGTTACCCATATCAGTTGCTAATGTTGGTTGATATCCTACAGCTGAAGGTATTCTACCAAGCAATGCAGAGACCTCAGATCCTGCTTGTGTAAACCTAAATATATTATCAACGAAGAATAACACATCTTGACCTTCTTGATCTCTAAAATACTCAGCAACAGTTAATCCAGTTAAAGCAACTCGCGCTCTTGCACCTGGAGGTTCATTCATTTGTCCATAAACTAATGCTGCTTTGGAACCTTCCCCATCAGTTTTAATAACACCTGAGTCTATCATTTCATGGTAGAGGTCATTTCCCTCTCTAGTTCTTTCTCCTACTCCTGCAAAAACAGAAAATCCACCATGAGCTTTTGCAACGTTATTAATCAATTCCATAATTAAAACAGTTTTACCAACTCCGGCTCCACCAAATAAACCAATTTTACCACCTTTTGCATAGGGTGCTAAAAGATCAATAACCTTTATTCCTGTAACAAGTATTTCAGTTTCTGTTGATTGATCATTAAACTCTGGTGCAGCTCTATGAATTGGCCAGTTATCTGAACTTTTAACTTCTCCTCTTTCATCAATAGGCTCACCAATCACATTTATAATTCTTCCAAGAGTCTCCGGCCCCACTGGAACTTTAATTGGAGCAGCTGTGTCTGTTACCTCGTCTCCTCTTTTAAGACCTTCTGTTGCATCCATTGCAATTGTTCTGACACTTGATTCCCCTAAGTGTTGAGCAACTTCTAAAACTAATCTATTTCCACCGTTGTCGCACTCTAATGCAGTTAAAATTTCTGGTAGTTCTCCCTCAAATTTTACGTCTACTACCGCCCCAATGATCTGTGTTATTTGTCCTTTTCTCATAATTATAAACTTTCTGCTCCTGAAATTATTTCTATTAACTCTTTAGTAATTGCTGCCTGACGACTTCTATTATACTCAATAGTAAGTTTGTCAACCATTTCACCTGCGTTTCTGGTTGCATTATCCATTGCACTCATTCTTGAACCTTGCTCGCTAGCTGAATTCTCTAACATCGCTTTAAAAATCTGAGTTGAAATATTTTTAGGTAACAAGTTGCTCAATATCTCATCTTCTTCGGGTTCAAATTCATAGTTATCTTCTGATGAATTTTCATCTTTTTCAGATGTTTTTAAAGGAATAATTTGTTGTTC
>CACLSF010000038.1 GCA_902609535.1 uncultured Pelagibacteraceae bacterium
TGTAGCATATCTCTCATTAATTATATCTAGATCAGATAAATTTATTTTGACTATTAGAGAAATTATTTTTTTAAGCATTAAAATTATTTCTATTTTTTATTTTGAACAAAACTCACAAATTATATTCTTAAATATTTTTTCATATTTATACAAAAGATTATTATTAATGGAAATAAAATACTAAGGTTTAAATTAATTTGCCTATCTATATCTGATGGGGTAACCAAAGCTATGATTAAGAAAATTGAATAGAATATTAATAAAGATAAAAAATAAACATATTCTAAAATATCATAATTTCCAAAAACTAGGGTTTTAAAAAAATAAAATAAAGAAAAAATGGGAATAATTATTAATATAAAAAATTTGAAAAAAATTAAAAAAAATAAGTTTAAATAAGCTAAAAAGTATAGAAACAAAAAAGCATTATTTTTATCATCATTAAATTTTTTTTTAATAAATGAGTAGTCATCAATTTTATTATATAAATCAAAAAACTTTTCGGAATTTTTATTATAATCTTTTACAGTATTTCCTGTAAATTTTTCAAGCCCATATATAATTTGAGCATATTCTTTAGGCTTGATTTTTTCTAAATGTGTCATTCCTTGATTTTCTAATGTATCATATGGCTTAGGTAGTATGGCAAAATACATACCTTCTTTGAAATGTTGTGATGAGTTTTTTAATTCTAAATTAAAAAAATTATTAAAATCATAAATGCTTTGTAAATTTCTAAATATTATTGAAGGATGATTGTAAAGAGTTTCAATAGAGAGATTTCTTATAATTTTATGAGTTTCCTCAAATCCAATATTATTTACAAGAAATCCATATATGTGAACAAATGGTGTGTGATTAGTAGATTTGTGAATTTTTTGAATTAATTCTTCTGCATCTAAATTAAATAGGTTTTCATCTATAATTTTTGGCGAATCTTTATAATCATATGTTGATGATAATACTTTTTTAAAAGCTTTATCTTTATTGATTATTTGAATAACAGTTTCAAAATAATTTTTTGCATGAGGACCGTTTTTAATATTAAAACATTTATCATTACCACAGAGCGAGGTAGATATATTCCATATCCATAATTGATGAAATCCATAGTTTTTTGAAAATTTGCTATTTAAATTTCCAAAAATAAATATCATAATGATACTTGATAATACAACTTTAGAAATAAAAGAGAGATTTATGCTTAGTTTATTTTTCTTTTTGAAAAAGAGAAAAATATTAAAAGAAATAAAAATATAAAAAAATACTAAATATGTAGGTCTAAAAGCTGACGTGATTAAAGCTAAAAGAAATATTAAAAAAAAATCAATCATTTTTTTTTTCTCAAAAAATTTAAAAGTATAAAAAATTATAAAAACAGGAAAAAAAGCATACAAACCATCTGCCAAAGTATTTATATTAATCCATTGAAAAGCTGGAGTAAAAGAATAGATTAAAGCGAAGCTAAAAGCTATGGTGTTGCTGTATTTTTTAAAAGAAATATATATTAGGCAACTTGCCAAAATATAAAAAAATATTTGAAATAAAATTACTAAGGTCAAACCAAAAAAATCGAATATTCTACTGATTTTTAAAAATAGAGGATATCCAAAAGGTCGTGATTGCCAAGGACCTTGATTAAATAAATTGTCTGAAAAAGATATATAGCCATAGGAGTCTATGGGTAAAGAAATTGGTAATATATTAATTTTAATTATACTTAAACTGATAGTTATAGATAATATAAAAAATAAATACTTATTTAAATATTTATCATTTATTTCAAAAATTATATTTTTATTCATCAATTATACGGTATCCTTCACAACTTTGTTTAAAATTTTCAAAATTCTTAGAATCAATTCTATTTTTTAAATCATAACATATACATTGTTGCTCAGGACTCAGATCTGAACAAGAACGATTTAAATAAATATAAAATAAATTAAAAATTAATATTAAAAACAAAAATGTAATAAAAATAAATTTTAATGGAAATTGATTTGATTTAATCATTAATAATTAAATTTTATTAATCATTGAAATTTGAGCATAAAAAATAACTATTTTATTCTAATTTTATGTTTTCAAATTATAAATAACTGTTATTAAAATAGCTACTATAAAAGATTTTTTAACTATGGATAGAAAAATATATAAAATAAAGGATCTAAAAAATTTAGATATTAAAGATGTTAGAGAACTTTATAAAAAATTTGTGAACCCTGCGCAATCAAATGCTATAAAAACATTTGGGTTTGGACAAGAATTAGCTGATTATGCGTTAGGACAGTGGATATATTTAAAAGATGGCTCAAAAGTATTAGATTTTTCAGGTGGCTATGGTGTTCTTACGCATGGTCATAATCATCCACGTATAATTGAAGCAAGAGTAAATTTTCAAAACAAAAATAAAATGGAAGTTCATAAGAATTATTTATCTCAATATACTGCAGCACTTAGTTCGAATATAGCAAACTTGTTACCAGGAGACTTAAATAAAGTATATCTTCCAAATTCAGGTGCGGAGGCCAATGAAGGTGCTATAAAAATTGCTTATAAATATCATAAAGGAAAAAAAAAATATCTTTTACATACAGACATTTCTTTTCATGGTAAGACATTAGGAGCTGGTAGTATATCATCATCCCCAGAGTCAAATTTTAGTTTTCCAGGAATAGAAAATATTGATAATTTCAAGTATGGTGATTTGTCTTCACTAAAAGAAAAAATTGAAAAGTATAAAAATAATATTTATGCTATTATAGTGGAACCTTTTAGTGCATCCTCTATGAATTTTTTATCTGAGGAGTATTTAATAAATCTTAGAAATATTTGTGATAAAGAGGATATATTACTTATTTTTGACGAAGTATTTACAGGTTGGGCAAAAACAGGTGAACTTTTTTATTTTTTATATCATAAAAATTTAATACCTGACATTTTAACTTTTTCTAAAAGTTTTGGAGGAGGCAAAGCCTCTATTTCAGGATATGTAGTTAGGGATAAATTTTTTAAAAAAAGTTATGATTCACTTCAAGATTTTAATTTACACAGCACTACTTACAATGCTTTTGGTGAAGAAAATGTTACAGCACTTGAGGCAATAAATATTATCTTAGAGGAAAATTATTGTGATAAAGCAAAAAAAATAGAACAAAAAATTAAACCTGAATTGATAAAATTAAAAGAAAAATATCCAAAAATTATAAAAGAAATTAAAGGAGTAGGGGCACTTCAAGGTATAAGGCTAAGCACTGAGAGTCTGTTGACCACTCAATTAGACAAATATATACCAATGGTTAATTTGAATAATTCAAGATTTGTTGAAAAAGTTTGCTATGCATCAATAATAAATTCTTTATATGCAGATTCAAAAATTTTATCAGCATTTTCACAGAATAAAGAGATTTGTTTATGGATATCACCTCCATTAGTTGTAAAGATGAGTGATATTGATTACTTTATTGACGCTTTAGATAAAACATTAAAAAAGGGACTAAATAGATTAGTTATAGAGCTTTTTAATTCAAAAGTTTTCAGTTTATTTGACTAATAAT
>CACLSF010000039.1 GCA_902609535.1 uncultured Pelagibacteraceae bacterium
GTTTAATTTTTCTAATTTTGGGTTTAAAAATAACAGGTATTGTTTTTCATTTTCAATGTCTATATTTGTAATAATTTCATTATCAACTTTTGTGATTATTTTGATAGATTCAGCGTACAAATTAAAATTGAACAATATAATAGTTGATGAAATTAATATGAGTTTTAGTTTATTCATCTAATTTTCAAAAACTGAACTTGCAGCACCCCGTATTTCTGCAAAAGGAATAAATTTTATCAAGAAAAGCAAACTTTCATCTGGCACCAAAGTACCATCTCTAAAAAATGTTTTTTTATATTCAAAAGAAGCTAATAGGCAATCAGTTTCGTGCTCATAAGACAATTTATAAAATTGTGTAAAATCATCTTTTAAATCCTTTGTCGTATTAAAATTAATTTGATTTTCATTTGATATTTTATAGCTAGTATCATTTTTTATAACTTCGCTATTTCCAAAATCGTGATTTTCAGTTATGTAATCAAAAGTTGTTACAAAATTATTTAATCCAATTGAGGTACTAATTGAGTCGTAATTGGAATATTCTAAATCTTTATCATAAGAGAAATTATAGTTTAGTTCAAAGTTATCATTAAGTTTATAAAAAAGATTTCCTACTATATCTGATCTAGTTTGATCAAGTTTAGTTTTTGATGGAAGACTTTCATTTCTTTTATCTTTTAAAACATTTCCTAAATTAAAACCTAAAATTTTATCATTGTTAAAATTTTGTTTTTCAAACTCTATTCCTAATGTGATTGAATTGCCTTTTTCAACCATATCCGACCTTCCAATCCTGTTAGGAGAAAAAATATTATCAAATTCAATTCTAGTGTCACTAGAAGAAATATCCTTTCCATTTGTAGGACTTACACGCAATTGTACTATCGGCTTTAAAAAATTTTTGGTATTTTCTAATTCTTTTTTTAATGGAAATTCAGTTTTAATTAAAAAAGTACCAAAAATTTCATGATCATTTTTATTTTCGTACACAGTGGAATTTTCAGAATAAGTATTAAAATTTTTAAGTAGTAAGCTATAATCTGATATTACACCTTTTGATGATACATAATCAAAAGAACTAAAATTAAAATCATTACTAATAAGTGCTTCATATTTATTTGTTTCATAAACTTTTTGAAATCCAGTTGATAAAAACTCAAAGTTTCCATTATAGCTTTTATCTAAGCTCATATTTTTTTTAAAATTGAAATCAGGAAAAATATATTGATATTTATCGCTATCTTCTTTCGAAAGATCCTCATAAAGTTTAATTTTACTTTCAAAAGTAGTATCTGTATCAATATTTTTTTCTAATCTTATAAATGACGACAATGTGCTTTCGCTATCTATAAGTTTTGTATATTCTTGAATATTATGTATTTTTAGATAATTATCATTTGTAACATTTTGAATTTGTATTTCATAATTTGTTTTAACATCAATATCTCCATCTAATTCAGCAAAAAAATGTGTGCTTGTATTTTCTTCTCGATTAAAACTAAAGTCAGCTATCAAATTTGAATTTTCAAATGCCTCTCTATATTCAGACTGAAAAATATAATCATTATCAAAATAAATTCTTGGCTTAAAAGTAAAGTCTTTCGAATTTGATATAGAATAAAAATATGGAATAGTTATAGATGAACCTAAATTATCTGATCCTTTGTAAAAAGGAGATAAAAAGCCAGACTTACGTTTAACAGAGGGGTCCGGGTGACTGAAGTATGGTAAATAAAATAATTTTTGTCCAAAAACTCTAAGCCATGATTTTTCATATTCAAACAACTTTTCAATTTTGTTATGCGTAAAAATTTCACTTTGCAGTTCCCAGCCTCTACAATTCTTATTTTCAATGTTACATGTGCTAAAAACTGTTTTATAAATCTTAGTTCTTTCATCATTAGATACGATGCTGCTACCTTTTAAAATCGGATCATTATTTTCATTTCCGAAGAATGAATTTTTAAAATCTACTTTGACCTCCTTTCCAGCTATTTCATTTGTCTTTATATTTAACTTGGAGTTTTCAAAGAAATATTTATTTAGATTTTGATCTTCAATATAAATTTCTTTAGATGAAATTATTTCTTCTAAAGTATTATATATTAAGCCTTGATTGAATATAAACTTATTTTCAGCTTTATCATTTACCTCTGTTAAGTCTTTACTAGATATTATTTTCAAAATTCTATCAAATACGATATTTGAGGACTCAACATTATACTCACCTTCTACATCTATAAACGTTTTGCTTTGAGAGAAAACTTGATCTTTAATTTCATCGTAAACCATTTTTTGACTTTTAATCATTATATCATTTTCTTTATCTAAATATTCTACATTATCAAAAATCAATAACTCTGAATTTATTTTATCATATATAAATTTATCTCCTTCTATTTTTAAATTTTTAGCAGGAATTGTTGCAACACCTTTTGTGGCAAATATCATCTTACCATTATCTTCAATTTTGATATTTTTTGAGTCAAAAAATACTGTTTCAGCATTTAAATTTGTATTAACAAATATAAATAAAATGATTACTGTCTTTAAGAAATTTTTAATTTTCATTAAGTCTTGTTAGTCCTAATGTGCATATAAGAAATATAATAAGTTGTGGCAACCAAATTGATACCTCAACTGGCAAAGTTTCATTTTTTCCAAATAAAATTGAGAAGTAATTAATATAATAGAATATAACTGAAACTAATACACCAACTACAACTAGAAAAAATTTTGATTTTATAAAAGTAAGTTTAAACATTAATAAGGCACCAATTATTGTAGTTAAAGTAAGATATATTGGCAAACTGTAAATTTTATTTAAGTGTAAACTTACTTCAGTTGGCGAGTATCCAATTGATTTATAATTTTCTTTTAATTGAATTAATTGAAATATATTTAAAGAATTAAGATTTGAATAAAGATTAGAAATAATTTCTTTATTGAATGATGAATCATATTTATAAGTTTTTAAAACCTCAGTTTTTTTAAAATTAGAGTAAATTTTAACATTGCTTAAAATCCAACTTTTTTTTCTAATATCTGCTTTTTCTGATACAATTGTATTTATTATTTTATAATTATTGTTTAACTCAGTAATTTTTACGTTTTCTAAGTTGTCAATTTTAAAAATTTTAGCATTTATAATAAATATCTTGTTGTTATTTTTGTCTTTTTCCTTAATCCATAGCCC
>CACLSF010000040.1 GCA_902609535.1 uncultured Pelagibacteraceae bacterium
GTTTTTCCCATAACTTTAGTTACTCTATGCATAGTAAATCTACCTTTAAATATTTGTAAATCACCTGGTTCAAGTTCAAGTCGTTTTACTCTTGTTCGATCTCCATCTAGTACTTTTTTCACATCGTCAAATTTTTCGTTACCTGGTTCTCTTATATTTGGACAATATTCAAATATTCCACCACTTTCAGGTTTTTGGATCATGAGGCTTAAAGTAAATTCACAACTATCAAAATGCCAAGGTAATATTCCTTCAGGTTCCATAACATTATATGCATGACAGGCTAAAGGATCAGCCCATCTATAGATAGGTGCAATCCCTAAGCAGGCAGATACAAATTTTAATAATTCTTCAGTTTCATATAGAAATTTCATCTCGGAGTTTTTTTCAAAACAATCTGAATTTAAATATCCATTGAATCTATCCATAAATATTCTTTTTGGGTGATATTTTGGAAGAGTAGGATCATCTTTTGCGTAAAGATAAGCATTGATACTTTCTTTTGACATGTAAACCTCATCAAGCTGTTGCTCTAATTCTTTTTTCATTACATTTAAAGAATTCGGTAAAATAAAATTAGGTATTACCGAACAGCTATCGCTATCTAATTCAGTTTTACATTTTTCAATTATTTTCTTGATCTTTGGTGATTGTAAATCATGAAGTGGGTATTTTACTAAATCAACGATGTTACTTAAACTTTTTTTCATAACTATTTGATCTAATTATGAGTTTGAAAGTGATTCTTGCAATTCTTTATTTGATATATAGCCTTTAGCATTTCCTTGTTTATCAACTACCTCACAATTAGAGTTACTACAAACAACTTGAGGTAGAAATTCCTCTATAAATTGGTCCTCTTCTACTTTTATCAAGTTTGATTTGTCAATATCATCTGACTGATTTAATGGTTTCATTATAATTTTTGCTTTTATAACTTTAGTTCTATTTACGTCTTTAACAAATGCCTCAACGTATTCATCAGCAGGGTTCATTATAATTTCTACAGGTGTTCCTACCTGAACAAGTTTTCCTGCATTCAAAATTCCAATATGATCTCCTAACCTTAATGACTCATCAAGATCATGAGTAATAAATACTATCGTCTTTTTTAATTCTGATTGTAGGTCTATAAGTTGTTTCTGCATATCACTTCTAATTAGAGGATCTAATGCAGAAAAAGCTTCGTCCATTAACATAATATCTGTGTCAGTAGCTAAAGCTCTTGCAAGACCTACTCGCTGTTGCATACCTCCAGAAAGTTGTGCAGGATATTGATTTTCAAATCCAGTCAAACCGACAGACTCGATTTTTTCCATCGCCACAGAATTTCTCTTTTCAATTTCCATACCTTGCATTTCAAGTCCGTAGCCAACATTTTGCAAAACTGTTTTATGAGGAAATAGCCCAAATCTTTGGAAAACCATGCTCATTTTCTGTCTTCTAAATTCGATTAATTGCTCTTTGTTTAGAGTGGTAACATCTTTACCTTCTACTAGAATTTCTCCAGCAGTCGGATCAATTAATCTATTTAAATGTCTAATTAATGTAGATTTTCCTGATCCAGATAAGCCCATGCAAACAAATGTCTCTCCTTCTTCAATCTTAAGGGATACATTATCTAACCCAACAGTATGTCCGGTCTTTTCAAGAACATCCTCTTTTGTAGCCCCTTCTTGTACCATTTTAAGAACGCTTTCAGGTTTTGGACCAAAAATTTTATATACGTTATTGATTTCGATTTTAGACATTTTTATAAAGTTTAGTTCTTTTAATACATCAAAGCAAATCAACAATAAAATAACTTTATTAAATTCAACTATTAATTGAATTGAAATTTTTTTGATTTTATATAATTATTTATTATGAATTCGATTTCTAAAATCGCAAAAAACAGCACTTATTTACAAATTACCTGGAACGATGGTGAAGAAAGTAAATTTAATTACATGTGGTTAAGAGATAATTGTCCTACAGCACACGATAAAGACTCAAGACATAGAATGTTTAACATCTTAGAAGTATCAAAAGAAATAAATCCCAAAAAATATTTGTTAAATGGTGATGGCAAATTAGAAATAGAATGGAGCGAGGGTGACCACACAAGTTATTACGATCCTAAGTGGTTGAGAGAAAATTGTTATACCATAAAAAATAAAAAAGAGTATGTTTCACCATATCAACTTTGGGACAATAATTTAGAACAAGATTTTGAATCAATATGTATTGAACATGATGAAGTAATTAATTCTGATGAAGGATTAATAAAATGGTTAGAGCTTCTACATCATAAAGGTATTGCAATTGTAAAAAATTCACCAACTGAAAAAAAATCAGGTTTTGAAATTCTTCACAGGATAAGTCACGTAAGAGAAACCTTTTTTAAAACTCCCTTTGAAGTAATCAATATTCCAAAACCAAATAATTCTGCCTATACAGCACATGCTTTAAGAAACCATATGGATTTACCTTGGTTTGAATTACCTCCTGGTTACCAGTTTTTACATTGTTTGGTAAATGATGCAAAGGGTGGAGACTCCTCCGCTATTGATGGATTTGCTGTTGCTGATTATTTAAGAAAA
>CACLSF010000041.1 GCA_902609535.1 uncultured Pelagibacteraceae bacterium
TCACCTACGTATAGATTTTTTTTATCTTTAATTTTGATAGGAAAAGACAAAACATCAGTAGTTTTATTTTTTTTTCTGAATTTAAGATTTAAGCGTTTTATTTCTTTATTATTAGATAAAAGTACAGAAAATTCATGGTTTTTGCTTTTAAATAAGGGTGATCTAGATAATATTTTAAGCCTTTTATTTAAATATTCATTTGGTTTTTTTATAATTCTTTTCCAACTTGAATAGCCTGATATTACATTAGCCTTTATCATCCACTAGAGCTTTGATCAGAATATGCCTTAACAATTTTTGATACGAGTGGATGTCTAACCACATCTTTGTGGTCGAAATCAATTACAGAAATTTCTTTTAAGTGTCCTAGCAATTTTTTAGATCTTTGTAATCCAGAAGACGATTTGTTTGGTAAATCTATTTGAGAAGGGTCACCATTAATAACTATTTTAGAATTTTCTCCTATTCTAGTTAAGAACATTTTGATTTGTGTATCTGTAGCATTTTGTGCCTCATCAAGAATTGCAAATGAATTTTTTAAAGTTCTGCCTCTCATGAATGCTAAAGGGGCTATTTCAATGTCACCTACCTCTATTTTTTTTTGTATTTTTTCAAAATCCAATAAATCATACAAAGAGTCATATAATGGTCTGAGATATGGATCTACTTTCTCTTTCATATCTCCAGGCAAAAATCCAAGTCGTTCTCCTGCTTCAACTGCAGGCCTAGATAAAATAATTCTCTCTATTTTTTTATCTAGCAACATAGTTAGTGCTACTGCAACTGCTAAAAAAGTTTTACCTGTTCCAGCGGGCCCTGCTGAAATAATTATATCAGACTCCTTTAATGCTCTAACATAATCTTGCTGTTTTTCAGACCTTGGAATTACAGATTTTTTAGGAGTTTTAACAATATATTCAATTTTTTTCTCAGAATTATTTTTTTCATCTATCATAAATTTATTTATTGAAGAAAATATATCTTTTTTTTCAATTGTTCCATTGCTTAAAAATTGTTCAGTTAAGAATTGTATAGCATTTTTAATTAAATTATTCTTTTCTGGATCACTCTTTACAAGGATAGAATTTCCTCTTGAATATAAGCTTGTTTTTGTAATTTTCTCTAACTCTTTTAAATTATTATTAAACTCACCTGCTACACCTAATAACAAATCATTATTTTGAAATATTATACTCAACGTATTATTTTCAGAATATACAAATTTTAATTCTGAAATAATATTTTTTATTTTAGTATTATTCAATTCAGGCTGCTTTCATTTTTTTATTAATTGAACCAAATAAGGTATTTTGGTTGCTAGTTTGGATTTTTACTTTTACAATTTTACCAATATAACTCTCAACTCCATCAAAAATAACGGGTGAAATATATTTATTTCTTCCAAAAAATTTGTTTTGTTTCTTCATTTTATTTTCGACAAGTACGTCAACTACGTCATTCTCCATTGATTTATTTATTGCTTTTTGGTTATTAAATAGTTTCTCCTGAATTATTTTAAGTCGTTCTTTGGCAGTATTTTTATTAATCATTTCTAATTTTGATGCTTTTGTTCCTGGCCTTGGACTAAAAATAAAGGAAAAAGAGTTTATAAATCTAATTTCTTTTAACAAGTTGCATGTATCATGAAAATCTTTTTCTGTCTCTCCAGGATAACCAATGATAAAATCACTTGAAAATTCGATCTCTTTATTAATTTTTTTTAATTTTTCATAAATTTTTAGGTAATCATCAACTGTATGTTTTCTATTCATTAATTTTAACATTCTGTTAGAACCACTCTGAATTGGTAAATGAACAAATGGCATTAATTTTTTACTAGATGAATAGCAATCAATTAAATCGTCAGTCATATCTCTTGGATGAGAAGTAGTATATCTAATTCTCTTTAATTCTGAATATTGATTTAAATGATTTATTAAGTGAGAGATTCTTAGTTCTTTTGAATTTTCTATATATGAGTAGGCATTAACATTCTGTCCTAGTAATGTTATTTCTTTTGCACCGTTTTTAATCAATTGCTCTGCTTCAGCAATAATTTTATTGAATGGTCTTGAATACTCTGGTCCTCTTGTGTACGGAACAACACAAAAATGGCAAAATTTATCACATCCCTCTTGAATAGTTAAGAAAGCAGATATTTTATTATTATTATTTTTAATTTTGTCGAAGTATCCAAATTTTGAAATCGTATCAAACTCTGTTTCTTCTTGTCTTGTATTAAATTCATGTTTTTTTAATAAGTCATTTATTTTATGATAAGCTTGAGGTCCTATAACGATATCAATATAAGGCTCCCTTTTTAACATTTCTTCATTTTCAGCTTGAGCAACACATCCTGCAATAACCATAATCGGTTTTTTTTTATCTCTGTATAACTTTTTTACCCTACCTATCTCATGATAGACTTTTTCTTTTGCTTTATCCCTGATGTGACAAGTATTTAAAATATAGCATTCTGCATTCTCTTGATTCTCTGTCTTCACAAAACCTAACTTACTAACATTGTCATAAATTCTATTCGAGTCATATTCATTCATTTGACA
>CACLSF010000042.1 GCA_902609535.1 uncultured Pelagibacteraceae bacterium
AAATAGGTTTATAAAGTCTAAGTACAGAGTTAAAGCACCCATAACAGCTTTCTTACCCATTAACTCACCACTGTCAGATGCAGCATACATGTTTTTAATTTTCTGTGTATCGTATGCAGTTAAGCCAACAAATACTAAAACACCAATTATTGATATTGCAAAATACATCATTGATGATTTTAAGAATATATTTACCACTGATGCAATTATAATTCCTATTAAACCCATCATTAAAAAAGATCCCATCTTAGTTAAATCTCTTTTTGTTGTGTAACCATAAATACTCATTGCACCAAATGTAGCTGAAGAAATAAAGAATACTCTTGTTACACTTAAACCTGTGTAAATAAGTAATATTGATGAAAGAGATAATCCCATTAATGCAGCAAAGACCCAGAAAGTTGTCTGAGCTCTTGAAGCACTCATTTTATTAATTCCAAAACTCATGTAAAACACAATTCCTAGTGGAGCTAACATTACTATCCATTTCAAACCTGATAAATAAATTGCATTGCCAAATTCTGTTAATCCAACAATTGCTCCGTTTGGATCTGTTACAACAGACATTTTAAATGATAAAAGTGCGATTATTCCGGTTAGTAAAACCCCAGTTGCCATATAGTTGTAAACTTTAAGCATGTAGGCTCTTAAGCCTTCATCCATAACAACAGTTTGTTTGGCTGTTGTTGCTTTATTTAAAATATTATCTTTATTGAATTCCATATTATTTATATAAGATTTTTTTTTAAGATTTTCAAGTCGTCAAAATAAATGTAACAAATACTACATAAATTATGAATTATAAAAAACTAGGAAATACAGACCTAAATGTGAGTACAATTTGTCTTGGGACAATGACTTGGGGTGAACAAAATACCCAAAATGAGGCATTTGAGCAAATGGATTACTCTTTAGATAACGGAGTAAATTTTTGGGATACAGCTGAGTTATATGCCGTTCCCCCAAAAGCAGAAACATATGGTTATACTGAAACTATTATTGGGAATTGGTTTGAAAAAACAAAAAAAAGAAAAGACGTAATACTGGCGTCCAAAGTGGGTGGTCCTAGCAGAAAATATATGAGAAATGGAGAGAACAGCTTCACTGGAAAGAATTTAGAGGATGCGCTGCATGGAAGTCTAAAGAGATTAAAAACAGATTATATTGATCTTTATCAATTGCATTGGCCTGAAAGAAACGTAAATAACTTTGGAAGATTGGGTTATGAACACAAAGAAAATGACTGGAATAAATTTGAAGATGTTCTGGAAAATTTAAAAAAATTTATTGAGGAGGGCAAAATTAGGTATGTCGGTTTATCAAATGAAACCCCATGGGGAGTTATGAATTATCTTCAACTTTCTAAAGATAAGGATCTACCAAGAATGATGTCAATTCAAAATCCATACAGTTTATTAAATCGGTCTTATGAAGTTGGTTTAGCTGAAGTATCTATAAGAGAAAATATAGGATGTTTGTCATATTCACCTTTGGCCAGTGGTTATTTAACAGGAAAATATAGAAATAAACAATTTCCCATAGGATCAAGGATGGAAAGGGATTTTGATTTTTGGACAAGGTATAGAAAACCAAATACATCTGAAGCAGTAGAGGAATACTATAAAATTAGTCAAAAATTTGATTTAGATATGAGTCAGATGTCTATTAAATTCTGTGAAGTCCAAGACTTTATGACTAGTGTAATTATTGGAGCAACAACTATGGAGCAGTTGAAAACTAACGTAGAAAGTGTAAAAGTGAGTCTTGATAGTGAAGTAATAAAAGAAATAAATAATGTACAAAAAAAATATCCTAATCCATGTCCATAATTAAAAAAATAATTTTAAAAACACTAATATTGTCAGTATTTTCAATAACCTTGGCTCAGTCTGAAGATTTAACAAAATTAGGTACATTTAAAGATTGGAATGCTGTTGCAGTTTTTAATGAAACTGGAAAAATCTGTTTTGCTTATTCGGTTCCAGTTAGACAATCTCCTAAAGCGAGTAATAGAGAAGCTAGATTATTTGTATCATTTAGACCTGAGGACAAAATTACAGATGAAGTGAGCATAACATCTGGTTACGATTTTAATCCACAAAACGCAATTTTAGCTACCTCAGGTAAATCTAAATTTGAATTTGATTTACCTCAAAATAAATTTGCTTGGATTTCAAGTGGAAAAACAGAACAAAAAATAATTAAAAGAATGAAAAAGGCATCTAGGCTGATGATAACATCTTATAAACAAAGTGGCACTCAAACTACTGATGACTATTCTTTAATG
>CACLSF010000043.1 GCA_902609535.1 uncultured Pelagibacteraceae bacterium
AATAAAAAAATTTCAACTGAGACAATGTTAAAAAATCTTGGTAAAGCAGATATTACTTCACTAGTAAATTTTAATTTATTAAAAGAGTATTTCCTTAAAAATAATCTTAAAGTAAAAAATGTAGTGACTCAAAGGTTTTTTCTAGAAAGAATGGGGATAATTAAAAGAGCGCAGATTTTAGAAAAAAAAAGGACTAATGAAGAACAGAAATATATGAAAGAAACTTTATCTCGACTACTAGAAGAAAAGCAAATGGGTAGTCTCTTTAAAGTAATTTTTGGATACAAAAATAAAAATAATAATTTTTTTGGCTTTAAATAATGTTTCAATCAAAAAAACTTTCTAAGTTTAAAATGATAAGACATGGGTTTTTTAATCGATTTGGAGGTGTCTCAAAAGGTATTTACAAAGGTTTAAATTGTGGTCTAGGATCTGATGATAAAACTAGAGATGTTAAGAAAAATATAAAAAAAGTTTGCCAAAAAATTGGCTGTAATAAAAATAATCTCGTATTGTTAGATCAAATTCATAGTAATAATGTTTATAAAATAAGTAAAATTCCAAAAAAAAAATTAAAAGGTGACTCATTAATAACAAATAAAAAAGGGATCGCTTTAGGAATTTTGACAGCCGATTGTGCTCCTGTTTTTATATATGACCCAGTTAATAATTTAATTAGTGCGCTACATGCAGGATGGAAAGGAGCATACAAAAAAATAGTATCTACTACATTAAGAAAATTTAAGTCAAGTGGTAGTAATTTTAATAATTTAATAGTTGTAATTGGACCTTGTATAGGAAAAGATAGCTATGAGGTAAAAAATGGTTTCTTGGATAAATTTATTAAACAAAAAAGATCTAATAAAAAATTTTTTAAAACCAAAAGAAATAAAATATATTTCAGTTTAACAGATTATATTAAAGAGCAACTTCTGAAATTTGGAGTTAAAAACATTGAAATTATCAAAAAAGATACATATTTATTAAGTAACAACTTTTTCAGTGCTAGGAGATCGATTAAAAATAAATTAAATGATTATGGTAGAAATATTTCTGTAATTATGATTAAATAAGATATTCTCAAAAAATGAAGATTCTCACTGGAAATAGCAATAAACAGCTAAGTAATAAAATTTCTAAAAATCTTAAAAATAAATTAGTTAATACCAGTATCAGAAAATTTGCTGATGGTGAGATTTATATTGAGATTAATGAAAATATAAGAGGAAATAGTATTTTTATAATTCAATCTGTATCCTCTCCAGCAAATGATAACCTGATGGAATTACTTCTTTGCATAGACGCACTTAAAAGATCATCTGCAAAAAATATCACTGCAGTAATTCCATATTTTGGGTATGCGAGACAAGATCGTAAGGTTGTACCGAGAACTTCTATTTCTGCAAAATTAGTATCAAACTTAATTACAAATGCAGGAGCTGACAGAGTAGTAACAGTAGATTTACATGCTGGTCAAATTCAAGGTTTTTTTGATATTCCAGTTGATAACCTTTTTGCTACACCAATATTTGCAAAGCATATTAAAAGGAAAATTAAAAGTAATAATATAATTTGTGTTGCACCTGATGTGGGAGGAGTTGAAAGGGCAAGAGCTTTAGGAAAAAAATTAGATGTTGGATTAGCAATTGTAGACAAAAGAAGACCTAGTCCTGGAAAATCGCAAGTTATGAATGTTATTGGAAATGTTAAAAACAAAATTTGTATTTTAACAGATGATATAATTGATTCTGGAGGAACAATTGTTAATGCGGCGGACGCTTTAGTAAAAAGAGGTGCAAAAGAAGTTCACGTATATGCAACTCATGGAGTTTTTAGCGGTGATGCAGTTAAAAAGATAAAAAGTTCAAAAATTAAAAACTTAGTTATTACAGATAGTATTGATAGTTCAGACAAACTTAAAAAAGTAAGAAATATTGAAGTATTATCAATATCAATATTACTAGCTGAGGCTATTAAAAGGATTTCTAATTCAACATCTGTTTCAGATCTATTTAAATAAATCTTGTAAAATTACCAAACTGCGGTATAAAACCTGCAATTTATGAGCATAATTC